>NZ_JAKJSZ010000020.1:0-103250 GCF_050337535.1 Vibrio kagoshimensis | reverse complement strand
AGTAAGACACACCCTGGAGGGGTTCCCGAGTGGCCAAAGGGAGCAGACTGTAAATCTGCCGGCACTGCCTTCGATGGTTCGAATCCGTCTCCCTCCACCATATTCTTCTTACCTCTATTTGAGTTAAGAGAACAACCTAGTTGATGGGCTTATGGGAAAACATCAATTTAGGCTTACTTTGTGAAAAGTAAGACACACCCTGGAGGGGTTCCCGAGTGGCCAAAGGGAGCAGACTGTAAATCTGCCGGCACTGCCTTCGATGGTTCGAATCCGTCTCCCTCCACCATATTATCCTTAATTGGAAAATCGAAAAGCCAACTCATTGAGTTGGCTTTTTTCGTTTCTAGCAGTAAACATTATTTCTATATCATACTTATCTAAGCAATATTCAACTACTAAACCCTACTCTATTCGCGATTACCCAGTTTTAAGCGCTACTTGTTCCAGCTTTGTTTTATTTAAGCTCTATCTTGTTCAGTCTCTACTTCAGAGGATCGTTATCAGGCAATACCTTATGTATCCAAAGTGCTAACCTCTTCTTAATATTCGCTCCATCTAATTTTTCATCAGGAAGAGGAGTGATCTGATTCACCTCAACTAAAAACAAATAAACAGCTTTCGTTTTCAAAGGCTGCGGAGTGGTAGGCAAGTTCAACCCTTGCATTTTTGCCATTTTTAAACCGACTTCCAGAGCTTTTTTTACTAGCTTGTCTTCATTATGTAACTTTGTTGTTTTTGACATACCGTCACCACTCTCTGTATCGATTGAAGAGTAAGTATATCAAACTCAAGTTGTTACACGATTACATTGCTCCCAAACCTTAACTAACTATCGAGAGTCAGGTCTAAAAATAGAATATAGAGACAAATAAAAACGCCTGCCGAATACTCGACAGGCGTTTAATTCAATGACTAAATTGAATGAATTAGTGATTAACCTTGGATACCAACAATCAACCATGGTGCATTTGGAACCGTTAAATCACGCTCTAGGTGCCAAACATCAGTGATGTCTTCTTCTACACCTTCAGCTGTATCACGGTAACGACCACTAAATTGTAAGCTAAGCTGTGCTTTGCTCGCATCATGATCTGCTCGAACGATCTCAGCATCAACATACATTACGTCTGTATTCTGCTCACCTTCTAGCTTATTACGTTCTGCTTTCAAGTCTTCAAATAGACTTGCTGAAACGTATTCTTCAATCGTATTCAATTCGTTGTGATTCCATGCACCTTGCAGTGTACGGTAATGCTCACGAGAACCATTAATGAATGCCGCTTGATCAAAACCAGGTGGGTAATTGTGCGGAACATCACTTTGAGCACCAAACCCAAAACCACCAGCTTGAGTTTGTGACTGAGGTTGAGCTTGTTCAAAGTTATGTACATTAGGCTGTTGCGGTTGCTGTGGCTGCTCAAATTTATTTTGATTCATACCACCGAAAGCAGGTTGGCGACCACCCTGATTCATCGAACCTTGCTTAGCACCAAGCATTTTGCGTAAAAACTTGAATGCCAAGAATGCAATTAGACCCATGATGAGCATATCCATAAATTGGATACCTTCAAATGCGCCCCCAAAAAATGCAGCTAAAAGACCACCAGCAAGAAGTCCACCTAAAATACCGCCCATCAAGCCCTTTTTACTTGAGCTTTTATTGGCAGCAGTTTTACCAGCTTGATTTTGTTGAATCGTGTCCGTATTTTGTTTTTTTTGTGCTGGGGCCGTTTTGAAACTTTTGCCAAATGACTTACCACCACCAAATTTTTTCGCTTCTGCGATTGGTGTCACCGCGACAGTTACAAACATGATCGCGATTAGTGAGAAAAATCGTTTCATTGTTATCCTTTATAGGTTTCTTTTTTTTCGACTCCTTAATCATACTCGTTAACAATGAACAATGAAATGTTCACATCACGCATACATGTATCAGAATATTGCGACTCTTATTGTTTTCTTGAGAATTGAAACAGTTGACGCGTTTTCTGCGCAAGACTAAAATATTGAACAATGTTCATTTATTAGAAATTACCATGGCACGCAGAAACGATCATACTCGCGAACAACTTATTCAGCTTACCTTAGCGACTGTTAAAGGTTTTTTAGATGAGAATTCGTATCATGAACTAAGCCTCAGAAAAGTGGCTAATATGATCGGCTATGTTCCTAGCACGCTTGTCAATGTATTCGGTAATTACAATATATTACTCCTTCATGCCGTCGCTCAAACCCTTGATGAACTTTCAATAGAAGCGGCTAAAGTCGTTGATGAGTCCATAGACCCAAAAGACGCATTATTTAAACTTGCTTATTGCTACCATGATTTCGCTCAAAAACATCCAAATCGCTGGCAACTCATTTTTGAGCATAATATGAATGGTGAAACCTTGCCTGAATGGCAAACTAAGCGTATTGATGGAATGACCGGCATGCTAGAACAACTACTGAGTGTGCTAGCACCGGAACGCAGTGAAGATGAAATATTAAAAGCGAGCCGTGTACTATGGTCTGGTGTTCATGGAATAACACTTTTAAGCGTTGACGATAAATTTTTCTCAGCAGAACCTATTGATGGTAAAGAGTTAATTCATAACTTAATCTCTAGTTACTTAATCAGCTGGTAAACGCGAAGGACAACCAATGAATAGCAACAGCCCCACTTCGCTGTTAACGCAACAAAAGTTCCTCCCTTACTTTATTACTCAATTTCTGGGCGCTTTTAACGATAATATCTTTAAGAATGTATTGTTGCTTTTTGTAGCTTTCGCGAATGTAGAATCCCTACCCATATCTAGCCACTTGTTCATCAATCTAGCGGCTGGATTGTTTATTCTTCCCTTTTTTCTATTCTCAGCTTTAGCTGGAGTGCTGGCTGATAAATACGAAAAATCGTGGTTTATCCGTAAGGTTAAGTTGCTAGAAATTGCAATAATGTCCCTTGGCGCAATCGGCTTTATTTACGAAAGTTACGGGATTTTACTAGGCTTATTATTCCTAATGGGGACACAAAGCGCATTTTTTGGTCCTGTAAAATATGCGTTGTTACCTCAGCAACTTAAACCTGAAGAATTAGTTCCAGGAAATGCCTTAGTTGAAACTGGTACATTTCTCGCGATTTTGATGGGTACGATAGGTGCAGGGCTATTAACCTCTGTTGAATATTCAAAATATTTTGCTGCCGCATGTGTAGTTGCTTTTTCAATTTTAGGCTACGTTTCTAGCCGATTTATCCCAGAGTCACCTGCAAGCGCTCCTGATCTAAAGGTACAGTGGCGCCCGTTAAAGCTGACGCGTAATACTCTGGCGATAGCTAAACGTGATAAAGCCACCTTTCAAGCCCTAATGGCAATTAGCTGGTTTTGGTTCTTGGGCGCGACTTACTTAACTCAATTTCCAAACTTCACAAAAATATATCTCAACGGTACAGAAAGCTCCGTAGCTTTCTTACTGGCTCTATTTTCGGTTGGTATCGCTGCTGGTTCTTTAGCATGCGATAAGCTGTCAAACCATCGAATAGAGATTGGAATAGTTCCTCTGGGAAGTTTAGGTATTTCCATTTTTGGCTTCCTATTAGCAACATCGATTCCTGAGTCTTTGCCTAGTTTTACTTCTTTTTCTGAGTTCATTAGTTACGATAAGCTTTGGCCTTTATTCACCTATCTACTTTTACTGGGTATATCTGGGGGGATTTTTATTGTCCCTCTATACTCTTTAATGCAGCACAGGGCTAAAGTAAACGAACGAGCTCAAGTCATTGCCGCTCTTAATATCTATAACTCTTTATTTATGGTTGGCAGTGCTATTCTAGGCATAATTTGCTTAAGCTTTTTAGAGCTAACTATCCCCCAACTTTTCTTATTACTGGCAATCATTAACTCTTTGATTGTTTGCTACCTTTTTTATCAAGTACCCATTTTCGCGGTTCGCTTCTTGATGTGGGTCGTCACTCACACAATGTACAGAGTAGAGCATAAAAATCTGCAAAATTTGCCAGAGAAAGGCGGAGCGTTGATTGTTTGTAACCATGTTAGCTATATGGACGCTCTATTAGTAAGCGCGGTTTGCCCTCGTTTAATCCGCTTTGTAATGGAAGAAGAGTACGCAAATTTGCCTCCATTAAGACGTTTTTTGAAGCGTGCTGGCGTGATACCAATTTCTGCAACCAATCGAAAATCCATTCGTAATGCATTCAATGAGGTTGAGCAATTATTAGCTGATGGGCACATTGTCTGTATTTTTCCTGAAGGGCGTTTAACGCCTGATGGCGATGTTGGTGAATTCATGCGAGGGATGGAAATTATTATTAGACGCTCACCTGTGCCTGTTATCCCAATGGCGCTTAAAGGACTTTGGGGAAGCTATTTCAGCCGTTACAAGGGCACAGCATGTAAAGGGCTACCGAGCCGTTTTTGGACGAAATTAGAAATAGAAGTAGGCACCTCAATTCCCGCGGAGCAGGCTTCGAGTCAAGGGCTAAGAGAAGCTGTCATTGAACTACGTGGCAACAGACGGTAGTTGCTTGTTCGATTAATCACTTGGTGGCTTAGTTACTTAATTACTTAGCCACTTAATGCTTAATGCTTAATGCTTAATGCTTAATGCTTAATGAAGCTTGAACAGGCGTTTAGTTTTTCTTAACGTTTGTTCAAATCATTTAGACTTACTTATCGAAAGATTAAGCGTATAGTCCCCCCTTAGAAAAACTTACCCAGCCAGCTAACCTGAATACCATGAACCTAAAAAAAACAGCCCCTTTTTATATTGCCGCTCTCTTTTGTTTAACACCTTGGGTTAGTTCTCCCACCGCACTTGTTATTGGCTTTTTACTGGCAAGTCTTGGACTTGTTCCTGCGCACCTGCAAATTGGAAAACTCACCAAAAAATTACTCGCCTACTCTATTGTTGGCTTAGGTTTTGGAATTCAATTTGAACAAGCTTTAGCGGTTACTGGTGATGGCATTGGGCTTATTGTCGTAAGTATTTTGGGTGCATTATCTGTAGGCTGGATACTGGCTAGAAAGATGGGCTTAGAAAAAACCACTGGCTATCTTATCTCTTCAGGTACCGCGATTTGTGGTGGCAGTGCAATTGCGGCAGTCGCACCAGCGATTAAAGCAGACGATGAACAGATCGGGCTGGCTCTGGCGACCGTTTTCGTTCTTAACTCTGTTGCGCTATTTCTCTTTCCTGTTATTGGTCACGCTTTAGAGCTTAGCCAACATACTTTCGGTACTTGGGCAGCAATAGCGATCCATGATACATCTTCAGTTGTAGGGGCGGCTTCAGCCTACGGTGAGGAAGCACTAACTACTGCAACAACCTTGAAACTGGCACGGGCTCTTTGGATCATCCCAATCGCTTTTATCAGCGCTCTTATCTTCAGAAATGACCAGAAGAAAATTACTATTCCATATTTCATTCTGTTTTATTGTGCTGCCATTTTTATCAGCGACGTAATGCCACAATTTGATGCTATCTACCAAGGAATTTTTGATGTATCTAAGCGGGCGCTTGTGGTGTGTTTGTTCTTAATTGGCTGCGGGATTTCAATTGAAAAGTTAAAAGCAGCAGGTCCAAAACCACTTATGTTTGGCGTAAGTTTGTGGGTGATGATATCCACAGGTTCACTTGCTTGGTTAACACTGACTTAATTTGAGATTAACGCGGCTTAATGCTCAGCGGAAAACACTCCATCTAAAGTAACAAGCTTAAAGTAGATCTAAATTATTTAACGAAGGCAGAGCAATTATGTTGCTTTGCCTTTTTTATACTCATAACAAGCGCAATGGTTAGAACAAAAGCTGTTAACTCAGCGAGTGATCGAATCAAACCTTCAGAGACAATTGCTAAAGCAATTTGCAGCAGTATTGCGGATACCAGAACCATTTTCATATTAATACCGTTAATCACTATTCCCTTAGTTATTCAATATTTCCTTGATTTACGGTTTTATTATGATTGAAAGTTATAAATATCTTAAATTCTGTTTCGGACTATTTTATCGCTAAATCAACTAACTCATCCAAGAAAGTTACTCCATGTTGTTTAGATAACTTTTGCTAGTTTAGCTGTTTAGCATGGCTATTTACTCTTGATAGAGTTCGCATCCAGGTAGCCTAATTCAACTGTTCTTCTAACCATCGAATAAAAGTTCTTACCTTGGGTCTTTTTTCTGTTCCTAACGGGCAAATCAAGTCATAGCTTTTTTCGGTATCCATGCTGGGATACGGCGTAATAAGCTCACCTGTTTCAATGTATGGTTTGATGAAGTGGTAGCGCCCCATTGCAACCCCAATGTTATGTAAGGCACTTTGTACTCCCATATCACGGTGACTCACGCAGTAAAATTGCTCGAATAAATTGATATCAAGATCATGATATTTGATCCAACGCTGCCAAACATCTGAACCTAATGCGTGAATAAAGTTGATCCGGTGCAAGGAATCCAAACCGTCATCAAAAATATTATGCTGTGCAGCATAACTAGGAGTGCAAACTGGGATATAGCTTTCACCAAATAACCGTTGACGGTGCATATCAGTCAAATCTTCCGCGCCATAATAAATGGCTATATCTAAGTGGTTTTGATGAAAATCTTGCTCTTCTTGCGAGAAAATATTGAGATTAAATTTTGGGTATCGCTGCTTGAAATCGGCAAGCCTTGGCAATAACCAACTGTTGGCAAAAGCAGGGCTAGTCCCAATATTGATCTGACCGTACAAATCGGTATTGGTAATATCTTCTATCTCTCCAAAAATAGAACTTAGCGATTTAGATAAGGTACGTTGGAACCGCTGCCCTTCTTCCGTTAATTCAAGTTTCCGAGTCCCACGCACAAACAGATTAAACCCCAATTCACCTTCCAGAACTTTGATTCGATGACTCACAGCACCTTGAGTTAAATGCAGTTTCTTTGCTGCTAGCGTAAAGCTCATCTTCTCAGCCGCTACATTGAAAGTATGAAGATTTCTAAGTAAAGACTGGTGGTTTGCCATATTGCCTCATGCATTAAAATTTTTAATCCATCCTACTACTCGTTTCGTTTGTTTGCACCAATAAATAAGTTTCTAATAGTTGCAGTTACTTAAAACCCTGCATTGAACAAAACTGAACATCATTATTTATCTGCAGGATCATTAAAAAAATTAATAACAAGCTTAGGGGCATTTATGAATATACTTGGGTATATGCAGAAGGTAGGTAAAGCACTGATGGTTCCAGTGGCAACATTACCTGCTGCGGCAATTTTGATGGGGATTGGCTACTGGCTAGATCCGGTTGGTTGGGGTTCAGAAAGTATCCTAGCTGCATTTCTCATCAAGTCTGGGGGAGCAATCATCGACAACATGGCGGTACTATTTGCCGTTGGTGTTGCTTTTGGGTTAAGCCGCGACAAAAATGGTTCAGCTGCTCTTTCAGGTTTCGTGATGTTCCTAGTCGTAACAACCTTACTATCACCGGGTTCTGTTGGGCAATTGATGAATGTTGAGCTGAGTGAAGTACCTGCCGCTTTTGGTAAGATCAGTAATCAATTCATCGGTATTATTGTCGGTATTATTTCTGCTGAAATATATAACCGTTATTCAACCGTTGAACTTCCTCAAGCATTAGCTTTTTTTAGTGGTAAACGTTTAGTGCCTATTTTGACCTCAATTGCAGGTATGGCACTTTCATTTGCTCTTTTATACATCTGGCCTGCAATCTACGATGCTTTAATTCTTTTGGGTATTAAGCTTGAAGGTATGGGCGCAATTGGCGCTGGTCTATTTGGTTTCTTTAACCGCTTATTCCTTTCTGTAGGTATGCACCACGCGCTTTACCCTGTTTTCTGGTTTGATGTTGTCGGTATTAACGATATTCCAAACTTCTTAGGTGGCGCTCAATCCATCGCTAACGGAACAGGTATTCCTGGAAAGACAGGCATGTATCAAGCGGGATTCTTCCCAATCATGATGTTTGGCTTACCGGCTGCTGCTCTTGCTATGTACCACTGTTCTGATGCTAAGAATAAAAACCAGGTCTTCGCGATTATGCTAGCGGCAGCAATGGCTTCTTTCTTCACAGGGATTACTGAGCCATTAGAATTTAGCTTTATGTTCTTAGCTCCAGTACTGTTCTTAATTCACGCAGTTTTAACAGGCTTATCGCTGTATATCGCTGCAAGCATGGAATGGATGGCAGGCTTTGGCTTCTCGGCAGGCTTCGTAGATTTAGTGCTTTCTAGCCAGAATCCATTAGCGGTTAACTGGTATATGTTGCTGATTCAAGGCGTTGTGTTCTTCGCGCTTTATTACTGCATATTCCGCTTCGCAATCATTAAGTTCAACTTAAAAACACCTGGTCGTGGCGAAGAAATGGCGGCGGCAGAAGAATCTGAAACCCCAGAGGCTCTTGCTAACTTAACAAACAGTTATATCGAAGCCATTGGTGGTGCAGACAATATTCTAGAAGTAGATAACTGTATTACTCGCTTACGCCTAACCGTAAAAGACTCATCAGTAGCAGACAGCGACAAGTTGAAAAAGTTAGGTGCAGCAGGCGTAGTACCCGTTGGGAAAGGTGGACTGCAAGTCATTATTGGATTAGGAAAAGTCGATAAAGTTGCCGACCAAATGAAGAAAGCTCTAGCGTGACACTATCAACAATAAGTATGTACACAGCTAATGGTTAGCATGAACAATAAATAAAAGTTCTAAGAATTTGTGATGGTTTCACTTCCATCACAACCCCCTGAAGCGCAATTCCGATTAGTCACCGTGATTGCGCTTCGTTTTATATCAATTAGCCACACTCATCAGTTTATTTCAATTCACTGCTTTAATATCACTGGCTTTTTCACGCTCTATTTTAAGCCATTGTGCCAGCTGGGCTCTCGAAACCTTTATGCCTTGCTGCTCTAACTTTGGCATTTGATAGTACCCAACGGGGTGTTTGAAACGTTCAATGACATCATTTAATTGCTTTGTATACCAACTATCACTTTCGAGCTCATTACAATCAATAATCGCTATAGGTCTAAAGCCAAATTCCGTATCTTCAACAGGAACAATAAAGCTCTGCTTTACACCAGCCACCTGATTAAGTGCTCTTTCAATTTCTTCACAATGAATGTTTTCTCCACCAGAAATAAATTGATTATCCGCTCGTCCAATCACTTTCAGTTGGTCATTTACCCAAACACCCAAATCTTTACTGTCAAACCAACCTTCAGAGTCAGTCAAAGGTGAAACGCACCCTTGATGGTAGTAACCACTAGCGAGTGTTTTTCCGCCGATAAAGATTCTTTTATCCACCAGCTTGATTGCTCGGTAATCTAAAATAGAACCAGCCGTGTTTGACTCTTCAGTTTGACTCAATTCTTTATTTTGATTCGTCAGATCACTGGAAATTGCACGAGCAGTCACTGTTGAGGCTGCTTCTGTCATTCCATAACCAAGCCAAGTTTCAATGCCTCGCTCACAAGCTTCTCTGGCTAATGATTCCGGGATATGACTTCCACCTAATAGCACATGAGACAGTTGTAATGGATATTCAGCACTGAGTAAACGCTGTAATTGAGTAGCGACCAAAGAAGCATGTGTGCAACCTTTGATATCTTCTTCTAAATGCCCCACCCCTACTTTCAAGCACCCGCCAGCACTTAACCAGCGAAATACAATGGCTAAGCCAGACACATGATACATAGGCAAACTCAGCAACCAGGTATCCGAGTGTTCGTAAGAAAAGCCATTAAGTAAACCACCTGCAGAAGCAAGGTGCTGATCTGCGGTATGTACCACTGCTTTGGGATTTCCAGTCGAGCCCGACGTAAAAACAATCGTAGATAAATGAGTGGTATTTATAGCTATAGATGAAGAAATAGAAGTAGTTAAACGATGGTGTCTATGAACCTCAATAGACGACTTTAATTCTCTAACGGGATTCAAGGAGATGTCATCTAGCTTTGGAAGTGATACCACGGTGACCTGTGGAGCTAAGTAGGGATTTTTAGAAGAAGTATTCCACACATAGATAGGCTGCTCTTTCGCAAATAGCGTATCGAGCTTTTGCTGAAGTTTAACTTCTGGTTGCGGCATCACAAACGCCGCAATAACCCCCATTTTCAGACACGCTAATAAGGTGATCACTTGTTCGCTTGAGTTCTTCCCGATTATAGTAAGGACATTCCCTTCTTTTAATCCTTGCTGATTTAAACAAGCCACATATTCATTCACCAAGTGCTGAACACCTCCCCAGCTGTATCGCTTATTAGGTGTATCTAAGGCGCAACGTTGCTGTTCACTATGAGACCAATTCTCCCATAGTGAAGAAGTATAAATGAGCGAATGGGAAGCAGAATTCATACTACGAACGCCACACGATCTCTTGCGATTCAAGAGGTGTTACTGGGAGTAAACTTCCAGGCCACGTAACTTCCAGTTGAGCTTTAAATAACCCGATGGTATCTAACCCAGGGACTTCGTTTGGCAAGTGCTGCTGTGCTAAGCGAGCAAGTTGACATAAACCAAGGCTAGATTCGAGACTAGAGCTGATCACCGCTTTCATCCCTAGTTGTTCTGCTCTTTTGATAAGCGAAACGCAGCGATCAACAGAACCAATCAAAGTTGGCTTAATAACAATCGCTTTTGCGCCAGTTAAAGAATCCAGTTCAAAATCGGCTTGTTTCACCAATTCTTGCAACGTCTCATCCCAAGCAATAGCAACGCCATTATCAATAGCAAACGCCAAGCTCGCTTCTGGCTGCATGCAAGGTTCTTCAATGAAACTAATGCGTTGACGCAAAGATGGTGAGATATACTTAATGAATTGCTTTGCTTTCTCAGGCTTCCAAGCGCGATTGGCATCAAGACGCAAAGTCAGATCAGGAATTGATTCAAGAAATAAGCTGACGAGCATTCCATCACGAATGGCTTCATACAACCCGACTTTTACTTTAGCGACTTTCTCGCCTTTCATCTCATTCAGAATGGGGATCAGCTCATCAGGGTCACCTGAACAAAGCGGAGCAGCTTGGTAATTGCCCTCTGTTGGCAATTGCTTATTTAGCTCTAGCTCAGCCATAGACAAACCAAAAGCCACTGAAGGGTGAAGTTCATCTAAATTAGATAATTGCCCCCCTGATACCCAACGCTCTAAAAATTCTTGAGTTTGAATCCCAGCGTCTTCTAAGCTTTCAAGACTAAACCCAGGCAAAGGGGAAACTTCGCCATAGCCAACTAGACCACCTTCTACCAGTTTTATGATGTAACCGGTTCGCTCTGTGAGCTTGCTGTCTCTAAGAATAACACCGCTATCCATAGGCAAACGAAAACGGTACAGAGTAGCTTGACGATCTGAGTTCATAGGAGTTCCTAAAGAGAAATAAAGAAATTAAGAGCGACCGAATAAGTCACTCTTAAGAAAAGCCACCTAAGTGTAGACACTTTGAAGTAAATAGGGATTAAGGGTTACGAGGGAATTTATCGAAATCAGGACGACGTTTTTCGTTGAAGGCATTGCGCCCTTCTTGACCTTCTTCTGTCATGTAGAACATCATGGTCGCGTTACCAGCCAGCTCTTGTAAACCTGCTTGACCATCACAGTCAGCATTTAAAGCGGCTTTTAAGCAACGTAATGCCATTGGGCTGTGTTGTAATACTTCACGGCTCCAACGTACTGCTTCTTTTTCTAAATCTTCTACAGGAACAACAGTATTCACTAAGCCCATATCAACGGCTTCTTGAGCATCATAGAAACGACACAAGAACCAGATCTCACGAGCTTTTTTCTGACCCACTATACGAGCCATGTATGAAGCGCCCCAACCACCATCAAACGAACCCACTTTAGGACCGGTTTGACCAAACTGTGCATTTTCAGCAGCAATCGTTAAGTCACACATCATATGAAGCACATGACCACCACCAACTGCCCAGCCAGAAACAGCGGCAATAACAGGTTTTGGACAAGTTCGAATTTGGCGTTGGAAATCAAGAACGTTTAAGTGATGTGTACCTGTGTCATCTTGGTAACCGCCATAGTCGCCACGGATACTTTGATCACCACCTGAACAGAACGCCTTCTCACCTAACCCCGTTAGGATGATTACGCCGACTTTCTCATCGTAGCGTGCATCTGCAAGAGCATTAATCATCTCTTTCACGGTTTGGGGACGGAATGCATTGTGAACCTGTGGGCGAGCAATAGTGATCTTTGCAATACCATCATCAGATTTATGGTATTGAATATCTTCATACTCACCGCTCGCATCATTCCAATTAACGGCTGCGTAAAGTTCTTCTTCGGTTATGCCTACTGTTTTTGCCATGGTGATTCCCATTGTTCTTTAAAAGACCACAGAAAACCATGGTCTGATTAATTAGTCTTGTTGTGGTGATTAGCAGGCGTTGAGCCGCCTCCACAATACTGTTTGATTAAGTCTGTAAATAGCTCAGGCTGTTCAAAATGAACGTTGTGCCCGGCATGATCCACTTCGCTATAATCAAAACCACTACCCGCAGCTAGTTCAATGAATTTACGATCTTTTTTGCCACAAATGTAATGCAACTTAGGAGTGCACGCTTTCAATGTAGCACGTAAATCAGGTTGCTTAGCAAGTGAAGTAGATAACAACATATTTGCTACGGATACTCCAAGGTTACCACTTCGCTTTATCACTAAAGTTTGTCTTTGCTCATGATTTAGTGAAGAAAAAACACTTTGCTGGTACCAATCGTCTAGAACATGCTCAATTGATTGCTGTGCAAATCTAACCGCCCACTGCGTATCATGCACTAACCTTTGCGCTCTATCTTCATCGTTATCTAAACCGAAGTTACCACCTTCAATAATCACAGTTTTAATATTTAGATGCTTAAAGACCGATTGAGTCATCCCATACATTGCCAGTCGCCCACCTAAAGAATACCCAATCAAGACGATTGGGTATTGTGAAGGCAGACCTTGTTGCTTTATCTGAAATTCGATACTTGTCGCTATCATTTGGCAACAATCATCAAAGCCGATTGAATCAACAAATCGGCTTTGTCCATGACCAGGAAGATCAATACATACCTGTGGGAAATCAGAAAGAAATGGGTGGCATGAACTCCAATCATCCCCACTTCCTAAAAGACCATGTAGATACACAAGCAACGGTTTCTTAGATTCTTCATCTAAAGTGGGGTGATAAGTAGAGTAAAGCATGTCAACTCCTTAGATTAATGCCTCTTTAAGCATTAAATTGAACTGTTTTAACAAGCTAGAAGCTTGTTCTGCAGGTGTCTTTACTTCAAGAATAAGCACGCCGCTGCCATTGGAAAAATGCTCTTCAATCTTATTTTGATAACTAGATAGCGTTTCTGGACTGGCATATTGCAATTGAAATTGATGAGCTGCATGTTCGAAATCATACCCATGAGGCATTTGATAAAGTGCCTGCTTTTGCTGCTCTGGAACAGGTAACAAATCAAAAATAGCACCGCCATCGTTATTATTAACAACAATCACCATTGGCGTTTTTACGTGCGTTAGTAAAGCTAAAGAATTTAAATCATAAAGCAGTGATGTATCGCCAATCAACATCAAAAGTGGCTTATGCGTTGCCGATATGACCCCAGCAGCCGTCGCGACTAAACCATCAATTCCTGACGCACCACGATTAGTAAAAACTTGTGTTTTGTCTAAGCGAGCCAGCATATCGATAAGTCGAACAATTAGGCTATTACCAATAAAAACATCTCTACCATTAACTCTAGCAGACAAATCAGCAGCGACTGACAGCTCCGTCAACTGGTCATTGCTGGTTAGCTGAGCGAGCGTGAGTTCACTTATTGTTCGTGATAGCTGCGTTAACTCATCCCCCCAACCGGCTGAAGGTTTTAATAAGCTAGGTGTACTTTGAGCACTCAGCCATTGTGAGATACCAGAGACAATATGGGTTTGAGGAAGGTGGTCTTGATTAATACGATGAGTTTCGGGAGAGATGACAACATACTGCTCTAAATTAAACTCCGTGGCTTGTTGCTTGATCCACTGGTTCAAACGCTTGGAAACGATTCTCTCACCCAACTGTAAGATAAACTGACAGTCCGCTAAAAGGTGCTGTGCATGCTTGTTCTGCATCCAAAGATCGTAATGTGCCCAATCGCTATTCATACCAGACTGAGGATCACAAAACACAGGCCAACCAAGTGACTTCGCAAAATCCAGAGCCTTTTCCGCTTCCTTAACGTCTACAGAACCTATCACTACTACACCTTTTTGATACGCGTAATCGCTAGCTTGGACGTTAGCTTGAACGGACGTGTTTGAAGCTGAAGTTTTGAAAAAAACCGTGTTTGTGTAGGTTATTAAGCTCTTCTTCCAGTTATGCACCGACTGTAGGTAGTCTTCGTACATGACTTTTTCATTATTTGAATACAAAGGCTCAGGAAATGGGCAGTTGATATGGATCGCCCCGCCAGCAGAGGCTTGTTTATTCACGAGTTGATCTACTGATGTCAGTAACCAGTTGAGAGGAACCTGCAACGATGGGCTGGGTAAATTCAAAGCCGATTCAACGTGAGATGAAAAAATCCCTTGCTGTTGAATCGCCTGATTCGCTCCACAATTGATCAACTCTACTGGTCTATCTGAGGTCAGCAAAATCAACTTTTCACGAGTAAGTCCCGCTTCAGCAACCGCAGGCAAAAGATTCGCAACCGCGGTCCCTGATGTCACAATGACCGCGACAGGTTTTTTACTGGCTTTCGCAAGACCAAGCGCAAAAAAACCTAAACCACGTTCATCAAAATGCGTATGTAAAGTTAGGCCCGAATTAGCTTCTGCTTCCAATGTTAATGGCGTCGAACGAGAACCTGGAGCCACACAAACATCCTCAACTCCACATCGTACAAGTTCTTCTAAAAGCGTGTCACACCAAATTCGATTAACCACGGCTTGATCATAAATCATGAAGCAACCCCCAAAGGTGGGTGATCTGAAATCAAACTCAATAGTGTAGAGACCTTTTTATTTAACTCTTGCCATTCATGCTCCGCGACGGACCCTGGAACGATCCCTGCGCCAGCAAATAATTGGACTTGATCATTAACCACTAGAGCACTTCGGATTGCGACACAAAATTCTGCTCGTTGGTGACTAATAAAACCGACAGAACCGGCGTACCAACCACGTGCAAAGGGTTCGTTTTCTAGAATAAAGTCCATCGCCTCTTTACGAGGTAAGCCAGCAACTGCCGCTGTCGGCTGTAAGGAAGCTAATAGTTGCACCCCATTCACACCACTTTTTAATTGAGCATGAATGTTTCTTTTCAGATGTTGAACTTTACGTAGCCGAACCAATCTTGCTTCTTGCTCCACATCAACAGAGTGAGAATGCTGTGTTAGGCGTTCAATAATGTCATCGACGACATACTGATTTTCATTGAGGTTCTTTGTATCTTGAGATAACCAGTTCGCAAGCTCCATATCTTGAGTAGCGTTATCACCCCGTCCAATCGTTCCTGCAAGTGCTTCAGTATGTAATTCAGTTCCATGACGGTTATATAGGCGCTCTGGTGTCGACCCGATAAAGCTGTGTTTCGAATCCAGTACCAACATGAAATGAAAACTGTGGTGATTCTGCAAATAGCTCGCTTTCAGTAATTGAGCAGCACAAATCGGCTTATCTAAAGTCAGCGTTGTTTTGCGAGCTAGTACTACCTTCTTGTAATCTTCAGCATCAATGCCATTTAGCACCGTGTCTACTAACTTACCCCATTGCGGTTTCTCAGGGATGTGCTCTATGCGATCAATATGTGAAGAAAGAGGCGGAAGTGATGCTGCATCAAGCTGCAATTTGTTCAGAGCCTTGATGGTTTGCTTACGGTCATCAGTAAGATTGACAGCAAGAGACCACTCACTATCAAAACGAGCCAGTTCTATTTCTGGGAGAAAGAAGAATGATCCCATGCAACGACGATTTTTATCGGTATGACCATCAAATGACCGCCCACCCCATATGCGCTGGTCTTCACCAAGAATAGCGTAAGCGGGCGCAGGATCGGAAAAAGTATGAATCTGACCAAGCGCGACGACTTCTTCACGAGTATCACGAGATTGCCAATAAAACTTAGGAAATAAAGGTTGAGCGTGAAGCCACTCAATAAATGCGAACGAAGGTTTATGCGTTAAAACTTCAACGCACCTTACCTCGTTAGGCTGAGAATTTTGTACTCGTTCAATTAAAGAAGCGACTGTTTGCTGGAAATGTGACAAATCGACCTCATTCACATCTAATTTATTATTATATTAGTTGGATACTTTATGGGTAGCCCCTACTCAGATCAAGAATGTATAAAATCTTTTCGACATTCCTGTGATTTAAAACGAACAAAGCTTATCCGTAAAAACCACATTCTGTAGATTTTTATTCTATCAAACTTCATTTTAAGGTACTTTAATAAAGTATTTAAATTATTTTCAGGAAATCGGCAATGCAAAATATCGGGATGTCGTCAAAACTCAACAGTGTATGCTATGAAATAAGGGGACCTGTACTTAAACATGCTAAGCGCATGGAAGAAGAGGGACATAAAATCCTAAAGCTAAACATAGGAAACCCCGCCCCATTTGGTTTTGACGCCCCTGATGAAATCCTTGTTGATGTAATTCGTAACCTTCCGACTTCTCAAGGTTACTGTGACTCAAAGGGTATTTACTCAGCACGTAAAGCGGTAGTGCAGCATTATCAGAAAAAAGGCTTACGCAACCTTGACGTAGAAGATGTATATATCGGAAACGGTGCTTCTGAGCTTATCGTCATGTCTATGCAAGCTTTGCTCGATAGCGGTGATGAGGTTCTTATTCCAGCTCCAGATTATCCACTATGGACAGCTTCTGTCGCACTCTCTGGTGGTACGCCAGTACATTACCTATGTGATGAAGATGCAGATTGGTATCCGGATCTGGATGACATGCGCGCGAAAATTACACCAAAAACTCGCGGTATCGTTTTAATCAACCCAAATAACCCAACAGGTGCGGTTTATAGCCGTGATTTCCTGTTAAAAGTCGTTGATATCGCACGCGAAAATAATCTAATAATTTTTGCCGATGAGATCTACGATAAAGTCTTATATGACGGGGCTGTACATACATCAATCTCTACACTCGCTGAAGATGTACTTATGGTGACTTTCAACGGTTTATCGAAAGCTTACCGAGTATGTGGCTTCCGTGGTGGTTGGATGTTCTTAACAGGACCTAAGCACCTAGCTAAAGGGTATGTTGAGGGCTTGGATATGCTTGCTTCGATGAGACTGTGTGCCAATGTACCGATGCAGCATGCTATTCAGACCGCTTTAGGTGGTTATCAAAGTATCAATGAACTACTACTGCCTGGTGGTCGCCTACTAGAGCAGCGTGACCGCGCATGGGAACTTATTAATAAAATCCCAGGTGTATCATGTGTCAAACCTAAAGGGGCAATGTACTTATTCCCTAAAATTGATACTAAGATGTATAACATCAAAGATGACCAAAAAATGGTGCTCGACTTCCTTAAACAAGAGAAAGTATTGCTTGTACAAGGAACCGGCTTCAACTGGCCAAAACCCGATCACTTCCGAATTGTGACTTTACCTCACATCGAAGATCTTGAAACGGCAATTGGACGCTTAGAACGTTTCTTATCGACTTATCGCCAAGACTAGCTTTAGACTTTGAAGCCATAAGCCAGTATGAACAATTATAATCACTTGTTTTAACAAGGCTTTAAATTGTAATCATTGGCTTCTATGCTTAAAAGGTTCCTATTAATTAGGAACCTTTTTTGTATCTACTACTCAGCATCAAAAGTGCATTGCATTTTAAAGGGATCATTATGACTCAAAGCCATTTTTTTGCTCACCTTGCTCGAATGAAGCTTATTCAACGCTGGCCATTAATGCGCTCCGTATCTACAGAAAACATTTCAGAACACAGCTTGCAGGTCGCATTTGTCGCCCACGCCCTCGCGGTTATTAAGAATAAAAAATTCGGAGGTCAACTTAACCCGGAGCACATTGCATTACTTGGTATGTATCACGATACAAGTGAAGTTCTGACTGGTGATTTGCCAACTCCTGTCAAATACTACAACCCTGATATTGCGCAAGAATACAAAAAAATTGAAGCCGCCGCCGAGCAGCGATTACTTTCCATGGTCCCAGAAGAGTTTCAAGATGACTTTGCGCCATTTCTGATATCTGGCTCTGCAAGTAATGAAGAGCAATCCATAGTTAAACAGGCAGATACTATCTGCGCTTACCTTAAGTGTTTGGAAGAACTCAGCGCAGGTAACCATGAATTCGAGCAAGCCAAACGTCGCTTAGAAGAAACACTAGAACAGCGTAAAAGCCCAGAGTTAACCTATTTTTTAACGACTTTTGCCCCTAGTTTTGAATTATCGCTAGACGAAATCAGCTAGCTGAGTATAAGTTGGAGGTATCAGAGGCAATAGCCTTAATAAAATCAAATTGATAGGTGATGATTTGGACTTTTCAATCAGCCCAGAATGGCAACATCGCAATGACGATGAACATAAAATAAGAAGAGATGACCACCGCAGTCCGTATCAGAGAGATCGCGCCCGCGTTCTTCATTCTGCTGCATTTCGTCGCTTACAAGCCAAAACTCAAGTCCACGGAACCGCGGTTAATGATTTTCACCGTACTCGCCTCACTCATTCACTTGAAGCTGCGCAGTTAGGCACAGGTATTGTGGCTCAGCTTAAAAAGAAGCAGCCAGAGTTTCGAGACCTGCTTCCTTCAGATAGCCTTATTGATTCAATATGCTTGGCGCATGATATTGGTCACCCGCCTTATGGTCATGGTGGTGAAGTCGCTCTAAATTATATGATGCGTGACCATGGCGGTTTTGAAGGTAACGCTCAAACATTTCGAATTGTGACTCGGTTAGAACCCTATACTGAGCATCATGGGATGAATTTATCGCGTCGTACCTTACTTGGGCTTATCAAATATCCAGCCCTGCTAAGTAAAGTTCAAGCTAAACTCAAGCCACAACCAGTTAAGCACCAAAGGCAGCTTAGGGCTAAAGATTGGATGCCCGCTAAAGGCATTTATGACCAAGATAAAAGCTTGTTTGATTGGGTTGTTGCACCATTATCAAACAATGATAAAGCTTTACTCAGCCAAATGCGTGATGTGGAAGTTGAAGACTCTCAGCATAAAAAAACAAAGTACAAGTCACTTGATTGCTCAATCATGGAGTTATCGGATGATATTGCATACGGTGTTCATGATTTAGAAGACGCGATTGTTCTAGGTCTGGTTACGAAATCACAGTGGCTAGAATCTGTCCATAATAGCCTCATGGAAGCAAACGACCCTTGGGTCAACGAGCATTTAGAATCAATCACTAAAATGCTGTTTTCTGGTGAACATTACCGCAGAAAAGATGCTATCGGTGGAATCGTCAATGCACTCTTAACCAGTATTTCAATCAGTCGTGTACCTGAAAAATTTGAAAGTGATCTACTTGCTTATAATGCGTATTTAGAGCCAAGTATGGATCTAGTGCTTAGTACGCTCAAACGCTTTGTTAGCCAATTCGTTATTCAGATCCCACAAGCTCAGATCATTGAATACAAAGGCCAGCAAATCATCATGGACATGTTTGAAGCATTTAGCGCTGATCCTGAACGTCTGCTGCCTTTAACAATAAAAGAGCAATGGTTGAAACAAACCGATGAGTCAGGTCAAATGCGAACCATAGCGGACTATATATCTTCAATGACGGATGACCTTGCTCAGAAAATGCATCAGCAATTGTTTTCAGCTCACACTGGTTTTTAGCCAATACTGCTCTTTAGTTCTAACCGAAAGCTAAGAAGCTAAGAAGCTAAGAAGCTAAGAAGCTAAGAAGCTAAGAAGCTAAGAAGCTAAACGAGCATGCTGTAATCATGGCTAAGAAAGGTAATTCTTTTCAAATACACCGGGAGGCATTTGATCAATTTGAAATTGAATCATTTTATCAAAAGCCACCAGCAGCGAATTAAAGTCATTCTGCGGTTCAAGTTGGTTCAGTAAGTAATAACCGGCTTCAACCGTAGATAAACTATTTTCACTCGGCGCTTTTCTTATCCGATAGTTACCTTTTAAATCTTTAGGTAAATGTACAGTCTTCAAACCTTGTAAGTTCTTAGATACTTGCCAAATTTTGAAGGCTTTCTTCCAAGTGCCATCTAATAAGATAATTCGCGTTCTCTTATTGGCTGAAACTGCTTCTTTTACTTCGATTGAAGAGTCACTTGGATAAAGGATGACATGTTCAACGTCTTGTTCTGCCAGTAATTCATTTAACACATTGTGATCACTAAAATCTTCGCCCACAAATGTCACGCTATTACTTAGCGATAAAGATAAGATCCTCGCTGTGCCCATTGGCCGATGCTCTTCTGAAGGATGCTGAAGAATGATAAGCTCAACATTAGAACGGATTGGCGAGATCCACTCACAAATACAAGCTTTAGTAGCCTTGCTGCATTTTTGGCAATAACGATACATGGAATTGATGTGTACCCTGTTTTAGTTTTTACGACACTTTTATGTGTAATCTTCCAAATAGATATTTTTCAGCAATGGGTTATTTGGGACAAAAGCGCGATCTTTGATGGTGAGTTATGGCGGATCCTAACAGGAAACTTTTCACATACCAACATCTCGCATTTACTAATGAATTTGGCGGCACTTAGCGGAATTTGCTTTTTATTCTCTCCGAATAGAAATCAGCTTATCACGGCATTACTCCTGATCAGTTTGGCAACAGGTATCGCTTTATTAGCGACTGATATTGAACTTTATGTAGGATTATCAGGTGCCTTGCATGGGCTCTTTGCTTTATTTGCTTTAAAGGAAGCGATTGAAGGACGAAAATCTAGCTGGGTACTTGTTGCAGGTGTAATCGTAAAAGTAGGCTGGGAACAGCTATATGGAGCATCAGCTACCACCAGCAGTATGATTGATGCTCGGGTTGCCATTGAGGCTCATCTAGCAGGAACATTAGCCGGAATAGCACTTGCGTTACCTTGTGCCTATAGAAAAGCCCAAAGCATACCAGCGAAAGACTGATGATAGGTCTGCACTGCATTTGCCTAAAATGCTAAATTATTTTCAGAGAGATGGGGAATGTCGACTTCAAATATTAGAACCAACCATTTCAAGTCGACCTTTCAATTATAAACTCGCTTGTAAGATATTTCTGATAGAGCGCAGCGTCGTCTCAGTTGATTGATAGTCCAACTCAACCTCTGTGAAAATCTCATTAACTTCAAGCATAAGGGTTGGATACGAATGAACGCCAATAGCATGCTTAAAGCTTAATTGGTCATCCAGCTCCCCTTCTAACAATTTACTGGATAAATCAGTCGTAAATTGCTGAACATTTAGACCAAGTTCTTCCGCTAGCTGCTTATGAGTTTCTTCAGAATGAGGCAGCATTGAACGTAAGTAATAAGCATGCTGAATCGCCTCTAACATCGCTTCATAATGGTCTTGAAAACCCGCAGCAATAACAGCTCGACATGCAGGGTATGTGCTGCGAACTGGCTGGCATTTAGTCCAAAACTCGTGATTAAACTCGGTGCCTAACTTCGCTTCAATTTGCTTCCAAATAGCTTGTAGCTTTTGCTTCATGTCATCCGACATTGGCTCATCAGAGTCAGGCGCTAACCCACCAACAACATAGTTGAATTCAATACTCGCTGGAATTTGTTGTTTTAGTAGTTCTAATGTTGGCTTATAGCCCCAACACCAACTGCACATAGGGTCGTGCACGTAATGAAGTTTAACAATCATGATCTATACCTGTTGATACTTAACTATTGGAGTATTTTACCAAAGCAATAAAAAAGGAGCCAATCAAAGGCTCCTTTACAATTAACGTGTCACTCAGTTTAACGTTTTTAAGCTTCGTCGCCAGCAACTTTTGCAGCAGCTTCTTTAACGATAGGCTGAAGTTCGCCTTTTTGGAACATCTCTAGAATGATGTCACAACCGCCGATAAGCTCGCCATCTACCCATAGTTGTGGGAATGTCGGCCATTGTGCGTAAGCTGGAAGCTCAGCACGGATATCAGGGTTTTGTAGAATATCTACGTAAGCAAATTTCTCACCACACGCCATAAGTGCTTGAGATGCTTGTGAAGAAAAACCACAACTAGGCAGTTTAGGAGAACCTTTCATGTAAAGTAGAATGGTATTTTCTTCAATTTGCTGTTTGATTTTATCGATAGTTTCCATTGCTTCCTCGTTAATGGATTGACTGCATTCATTGATCTCATTCTACCCCAATGAATGAGAATAAAAAGCACATAAAAGGTATGGTTATTTGTGCAATTCAAATTTTTGCGCAAAATTGATTAATTTCATGCAAAAGTCATTGAATAAGCTTTTAATAAAGTAAAAACTTGCTAAAATAAATCGCAAGTCAGCTTTGACTAAAAAATAATAATCATTGGAAGCAATCGAAAGTTAGCACTTTCACCTAAACGGAGAATCGAGCAATGTCATTTGAATTACCAGCTCTTCCTTATGCTAAAGACGCACTAGAACCACATATCTCAGCAGAAACTCTAGATTTCCACCACGGTAAACACCACAACACTTACGTTGTTAAGCTAAATGGTCTTATCCCTGGTACTGAGTTTGAAGGCAAAACTCTAGAAGAAATCATCAAGACTTCTACTGGCGGCGTTTTCAACAATGCAGCTCAAATCTGGAACCACACGTTCTACTGGCACTGTCTTGCTCCTAAAGCAGGCGGCGAACCAACTGGCGCTGTTGCTGAAGCAATCAATTCTGCATTTGGTTCTTTCGAAGAATTCAAAGCAAAATTCACAGATTCTGCAATCAACAACTTCGGTTCTTCATGGACATGGTTAGTTAAAAAAGCAGATGGCACCCTAGACATCGTTAACACGTCTAACGCTGCAACTCCTCTAACAGAAGAAGGTGTTACTCCACTTCTAACTGTTGACCTATGGGAACACGCTTACTACATCGATTTCCGCAATGTTCGTCCTGACTACATGGCTGCATTCTGGAACCTAGTAAACTGGTCTTTCGTAGAAGAGAACCTAGCTAAGTAATCCAATTCGTCTGGATTAAACGCTGAATTTTTAAGCTCATGCCTTGTGCATGAGCTTTTTTATATCTGCTTACTTTTCAGTAAAATAACTCTAAAGTTCACCTTCTCGTTGCCGTTATAGATGTATCAAACGAGAGGCAACATGCAAATACACACTTTAGATAAAGCCGGAATAATCAACGAACTCAAGTTCGGGACTGGGATCAGCCATGCGGTTGAGCAAGGTCGCCGTGCTGATTTTGCGTTGCTGCTTTCTATGTTTTCTAATGATGTACGAGACCACACTCCCGTTGAAGCCATTGATGAATTAGATACCAGCGAAAATCGTCTACGGCAGCAATTTGGCGTCCCTGAACCACAACAACTTCGTTCAGATCAATCGTCTTACGATATTTCTGCGCAGCAATCTGCTGGTTTTCACCAAGCAAGCATTGCGAGCGCAAAGCTCAGCCACTACTTAAAACCAGAAGTTCTGGCTTACATGCCGGAAGATACTTACGACTTCCCTGAAGAGGTTTACCAAAACTTGTCGGGGCACGATCGCCGTAAATTGGCAAACAAGAAAGCCCCAGATCTACCTAATGCAACTTTATATAACCAGCTTTCAACAGCTCATCGTATGCATCAAATCCAAGTGCAAGCGTGATTAGCTTGTCTTGAGCCTTGCTATCGAGCAATTATCATAATTTGCTGTATGCTGACTTTTGTCTAACTTTCTAATTAAAGAGGAGCCTCCTTCTCTTTTTCCATACATTAAATATGAAACTTTGCTCATTTATTCGCCAATAGTGTGAGTAGTAGCCAAATTCATCAAATCTTCTTTTTCCATCTAATTTAGTTTGAACTAATTCACACCACCCTTACGAAAATTAACCCATTCTTATTCGACGTTTAACATTGCTTAGGTTTTGGGATGGAAATTAAAAGCTCAATCATACTGGTGACATCTGCAGGGTCATTGCTCGGAAGTACAATTGCCAATCATTTTGTGAACTTAGGGGCAACCGTTGTGTTATGCGACAACGACCCAGATAATTTACAAGCAACGTACATTCAATGCTCAAAGTTGTCCGATTCCGTATATAGCTACCCGATTTCTACCTATAGCAATGAAACTATTCAGGCGTTATTTGATTTCATTCAAGAGCAATTTAATACCACGCCAGATGTACTTGTAAATAATTGGACTAGCTCACCTATGCCTAGTTTAATCAGTGAACATCACGATCATTCCTTCATGGAAGATTTATCAACAATGGCTTCCACGCTCTTTTCTTTTGGGCAGATCAGTGCTGCTAGGTTGAGAAAAGCGAATAAAGAAGGTGTCATCGTCAATGTGATATCCCATGACGATTTTCATGATTTCTCTGGGTTAGAAAATGCCAATTCTATGGTCGCAGGGTTTACTCACAGTTGGGCAAAAGAGCTTACTCCATTCAATATTCGTGTGGGAGGAGTGATTCCTGCCATTCATAATTCTGACGCTAAGCTTGATGAATACCATTGGGCCCAAATTCAAGACGAGTTAACCAGAACGACTGAATACATAGTCTCTAATGATTACTTTAGCGGACGGGTGGTTGCTGCCGAGGTGTAAGAGCACGAATTCTAGATAATAAACAGAGACGTTAAAATTCACGTTATAGCCGTTTTGTAAAAATAAAAAAAAGCCCCAACCTTTCGGTTGGGGCTTTGAATTTCCCGATGGATAAGTATCGTGCTAGCGAAGACCTATCTCAAAACTAATGCTTACTTATTATGCGTTAGCTTTTTCTTTTTTAGCTTTTGGTGCTGCTTTTTCTTCAGCTGGCTTTTGGTCAGCTTTCTTCAAAATTACAGTCGTACCTTCAAAAGTTTCACCTTCAACGTATGCTTTACCGAAGTAAGACGTTGTTAGAACTTCTTTAAGCTCAGTGATTAGAGGGTAACGTGGGTTAGCACCTGTACACTGGTCATCGAACGCTTCAACAGCTAGCTCGTCTAGTTTCGAGATGAAGTCAGACTCGTTAACACCCGCCGCTTGAATAGATAGTGGGATGTCTAGGTCAACTTTAAGCTCTTCTAACCAAGTTAGTAGACGTTCAATCTTCTGAGCAGTACGGTCACCAGCTTGGCTTAGACCTAGGTGGTCAGCAACTTCAGCGTAACGACGACGTGCTTGTGGACGGTCGTACTGAGAGAATGCAGTCTGTTTAGTTGGGTTATCGTTCGCGTTGTAACGTACAACGTTTGAGATAAGTAGTGCGTTAGCAAGACCGTGTGGTAGGTGGAACTCAGCACCAATTTTGTGAGCCATTGAGTGACACACACCTAGGAATGCGTTCGCAAAGGCAATACCAGCAATCGTTGCAGCGTTGTGTACTTTCTCACGAGCGATTGGGTCTGCTGAACCATTTTTGTAGCTTGATGGTAAGTATTCTTTAAGCATCTTAAGAGCTTGTAGAGCTTGACCATCTGAGTATTCGTTCGCAAGAACAGATACGTAAGCTTCAAGAGCGTGAGTTACTGCATCGTAACCACCGAATGCTGTTAGAGACTTAGGCATGTTCATTACTAGGTTAGCATCAACAACAGCCATGTTTGGCGTGATTTCGTAATCAGCTAATGGGTACTTAGCACCTGTCTTGTCGTCAGTAACAACCGCGAATGGCGTAACTTCTGAACCCGTACCTGAAGTAGTAGTGATACATACAAGCTCAGCTTTTTTACCCATTTTAGGGAACTTGTAGATACGTTTACGGATATCCATAAAGCGCATTGCAAGTTCTTCGAAGTGAGTTTCTGGGTGCTCGTACATAACCCACATGATCTTAGCAGCATCCATTGGAGAACCGCCACCTAGAGCAAGGATTACGTCAGGTTGGAAGCTCTTCATTGCTTCAGCGCCTTTCTCAACAACAGATAGTGTTGGATCCGCTTCTACATCGAAGAATACTTGAACTTCAATACCTTGAGATTTCAGGATTTGTACTACGTCATCTGCGTAACCGTTGTTGAACAAGAAACGGTCAGTTACTAGGAATGCGCGTTTCTTACCTTCTAGGTCGCTCATAGCGATTGGAAGGCTACCACGACGGAAGTAGATAGACTTAGGTAGTTTGTGCCACAACATGTTTTCAGCTCGCTTCGCTACAGTTTTCTTGTTGATAAGGTGCTTAGGACCTACGTTCTCAGAGATAGAGTTACCACCCCATGAACCACAACCTAGAGTTAGAGAAGGTGCAACGTTGAAGTTGTACAGGTCACCGATACCACCGTGAGTAGTAGGGATGTTGATTAGGATACGAGCCGTCTTCATCTTGTCACCGAAGTAACGGATGCGGTCTGCGTTAGTATCTTGGTTAGTGTAAAGACCAGATGTGTGACCGATACCACCGATTTCAACCATAGTTACCGCTTGAGCAACTGCATCTTCGAAGTCGTCTGCACGGAATAGACCTAGAGTTGGAGATAGTTTCTCATGAGCAAATTCGTCATCGTAAGAAACTTTACCCAGACCTTCACCTACAAGTACTTTTGTATCAGCAGGAACTTTAACACCAGCCATTTCAGCGATTGCTGGAGCAGGTTGACCTACGATTTTAGCGTTTAGGTTGCCGTCGATAAGAAGCACTTTACGTACTTTATCAGCGTCAGCTTTAGATAAAACGTGAGCTTTGTGAGAAGCAAAACGCTCTTTAACTTCTTCATATACGTCGCTAACAACGATTGCAGCTTGCTCAGAAGCACATACAACGCCGTTATCGAATGTTTTAGACATAAGGATAGATGCTACAGCACGTTTGATGTCAGCTGTTTCATCGATAACTACAGGTACGTTACCAGCACCAACACCGATAGCAGGCTTACCAGAAGAGTATGCTGCTTTAACCATGCCTGGACCACCAGTAGCAAGGATAAGTGCAATACCGTCGTGCTTCATAAGCGCGTTAGAAAGCTCTACAGATGGTTGGTCGATCCAACCGATGATGTCTTTTGGAGCACCCGCTGCAACAGCTGCGTCTAGAACCAGTTTCGCAGCATCGTTAGTTGAGTTCTTTGCACGTGGGTGTGGCGAGAAGATGATGCCGTTACGTGTCTTAAGAGAGATTAGAGATTTGAAGATTGCTGTAGAAGTTGGGTTCGTTGTTGGAACGATACCACAGATGATACCTACAGGCTCAGCGATAGTCATTGTGCCTAAGCTTTCATCTTCATCTAGGATGCCACATGTTTTTTCGTCTTTGTATTTGTTGTAGATAAACTCAGAAGCAAAGTGGTTTTTGATTACTTTATCTTCAACAATACCCATTCCAGATTCAGCAACCGCTTGTTGAGCTAGCGGAATACGAGCGTGGTTAGCCGCAAGAGACGCTGCGCGGAAGATTGCATCTACTTGCTCTTGAGAGAAAGTTGCGAACTCTTCTTGTGCTGCTTTAACGCGAGCTACGAGAGCATCTAGTTCAGCTAAGTTAGTTACAGGCATGGTGGATCTCCTAAAATAATAAATATTAAAAACTTTTTATTAAAACTGCTGTGTTGTACTCAACAGCTCTCTTAGTAAATTGCTTTCAGGGCTGAGTATATTATTTCAGGGTATGAAAAAAATTGACCCAGATCAGTTACCAAAAAATAATTAACCAAAAAGTAGTACAACACTCGCAAAACAACACTTAAACCAATGATTTATATAGATTTAAATCACATTTTAATTTTGGATAAAAAACAAGCAAACAAAACATTTTCGTATATACGTTGTAATATTCTGTAAAAAAGTTTCATTTTTAATCAGTTAAGTTACATGTAGATGGGTAAATACGTGCCACTAGGAGTATATCCATCAAATTGCAACGCACCAGATCTTGACATAATTTTTATTAAATTTGTGTATCTCTTAACAATTTCTCGATTAGATCTCATATCCGTAACACATCTAGTCCAATACATAGCTGACTTGATCTCATTTTCCTTCTTTTATCAGCTTTCTTCTCAATGATGCCTATAATTAAAATGAAATAAGTTTCATAAAAATAACTGAGGCTGGAACTATGCGAGAATCACTCACATCAAAAATAAGAAGCTTTCTAAAGCAGCCAATAAACACCCCACCTAAAGATGTGAATATTCAAAACAATATCTTAGACACACTCCCGGATGGTGTTTTAGTTTGTGACGCCATAGAAGATTCGTTAGCTATCCTGTATGCCAATAACGCTTTTCTAAAATTTTTTAACCTAAATAGAATGCAAGTCTTGGGGCAGAGCGTCACAGAAATCTACCGTGAATTTTGTGATTCAAAAATTTTAAATGAAGTGCAAATATCTTTAAGTACTCCAAGCGATAGCCATGTACTCACTCTTTCTACCTTTTCTGGGGCTTATCTAAGCCTTCAAGTAAGCACTATTTGTAACGCAGAAGGAGGAGTCCAGTACTTATTACTGACCCATACTGATATATCGTCGCTACATAACAACTTGTCTGGATTACAAAGTGATAACAATACGCTTAATGATAAAGTTGAAGTACTAATAAAAAAAAATCGAGCGGCTATTGAACAGCTTGAAGCAGAAAAAAAACAGCTAGTGAATGAACTGGATTCAATGAATTCAGGAAAAGTAGTCAATACTTCAGTTACCTCAACTTCTGTTGCTGGCGCAATGTTTGATCAATTTTTTGAATGCCTACTGCTACTTGATGACAACAGCATCATTCTGGATGCCAATCTCACCATGACTCAACTTCTCAACCAAAACACGAGTGATTTAATTGGTCGCCCTATCAGCCAGTTCATCAAGCACAAATCAAACAAAGAGCTCAAAATCCCGGCATCTTTATTCGAACACCGGGATGAACTCGAAGTTGCCGGTCTTTCTGCACAAGTGAATAATCAAACCATCCCTTTGATTGGTACTATCCACAGAGTTCAACTAGACCAAGCGAACCACACTCTTGTTACGCTAAGAGATACTCAACAATTCAAAGTCACTGAAAAGGAACTACAAAGAAGCCAAGATGAGCTTCAAGAAACGGTAAGAAGACTTAACCTGGCAGCTCTCGCCGGAGGGATTGGGATTTGGAATTGGGACTTCGATACGAATATTTTAGAGTGGGATAAGCGCATGTATGACATATACGGAGTTTCCCCAGAATCCTCTACTAATAATTATGATATGTGGAAAGAAAGGGTTCATCCGGAAGATATTGAACATGCTGAACAATCGCTCGCACATGCTAGAGAAACACTTTCTCAGTTTACTTCTGAGTTTCGTATCATTTTACCTAACAATGAAACTCGCTGGATTAAAGCCGCCGCCGATGTGATTTTTGATAGCGATTCCGATACCGCTATTGCAATGGGCGGAGTGAATATCGATATAACTAAAGAAAAAAATGCACAGGATTTTCTGCGCCACGAAAGTGAAATTGCGCAAGCAGCTAATGAAGCAAAATCGATGTTTCTAGCAAACATGAGTCATGAGATTAGAACCCCAATGAATGGCGTGGTGGGTATGCTCAGCCTGCTCAATGAAACTGAGCTTACAAATGACCAGAAAACCATGGTCACCACCATTAGAGATTCATCCCTAACCCTCCTACACATTATTAATGACATTTTAGATTTCTCAAAAATTGAAGCCGGTAAAATGTCATTAGAAAGCGTACCAACCGAACTACAGATGTTGCTAGAACGAACATTGGATGTGCTTTTTCTTCAAGCAGATAAAAAACATATAGACCTATGTTTGTCTTATGACGCAGCCCTCCCGAAATTGTTAATGGGGGACAGCGTACGAATGAGCCAAGTCTTGCTTAACCTAGTGGGTAATGCCGTCAAGTTCACTGAGGGCTATATCGATATTAGAGGGCGCATCAACATTGATGCAAAACTAGTGTCTGATGACATTGCCCCCTATGTCGAGGTGACCATTAAAGATAGCGGCATCGGAATGACACCCAAACAGATCCACAAACTGTTCAACGCTTTTTCACAAGCCGATACCAGTACTACTCGCTTATTTGGTGGCACAGGCTTAGGGCTTTCAATAACGAAAACGTTACTAGAATTAATGGGAGGAGATATCACAGTTGAAAGTGAATTTGGTGTTGGAAGTACTTTCACTATTCGCCTTCCCTATATAGAAGTCACCACTCCACCAATAGATAACGACATAGCTGATCTAAAAGGTTCACGGCTATTATTCATCACCAATGATGAGTGTGTCATTGAATGCTATAAATTAAACTTACAAGGTCACCAATGCTCCAGTACTTTCGTAACTTCAATTGAAAGAGCTAAGTCCGTATTGAATTATGGAGTACAAAACCAAACACCGTACAGTGTCATCGTTTTAGGACCGGATTTTAGCGCCGACAAGTTAAAGTCCACCTTAATCAACTCAGATGATCACAGTAAAGTAATAATTTTGACTAAAGACATTACAGTTGGTAATGGTCTCAACCAAGATCATGACTACATACTAAGTTGCTCCCCATTAAAACCAAGCCAATTGATTCATTCACTCGCCATTATGAATGGCACTCGGTCACCAGATCTGCCTCTGCTTGAAGAACTAGAAACAGGTAATCCACCTCAAGAAATCAAATCTGGAAAAATATTGGTCGTAGATGATCAACCAACCAACTTAGATGTCATATCGCGACAGTTGGAGCATTTAGGCTACCAGTGCGAATTGGCAAGAGACGGGCAAGAGGCCATACAAAAATGGAAAGAACTTGAATTTGATTTAATTCTGACTGATTGCCACATGCCGATCATGGATGGCTATGAGATGTCTGAACATATTCGACAAGTCGAACGAAACAGAGAAGTTAGCCAGCATATTCCGATCATTGCGATTACCGCAAATGCTGTCGCCGATGCGGCGGACCAGTGCTTATCGTCAGGGATGGATGGATATTTGTCTAAACCTGTCGAATTGAAAACTCTCGATACCACAATACAAAAGTGGTTAAAAATATTACCTCAAGAGAACCAGCCTGCCGAGCATGAGGAAACCCAAAACCGCCCCAAAAATCCCCCCCACAACGACCCAGTTTGCCTTGAGACTCTCAGCCAACTGCTAGGAACTTCGGAAGGAAACATTATCGCTCCACTTCTTAAAAACTACTGGGACTCTGTCAATAATGACGTTGGTTTAATAAGCCAAGCTCTTGACAATAAAGATGAAAAACAAATTCAGCAGGTGGCACACGCCGCAAAAGGAGCAGCCAGATCTGCAGGAGCTATTCCTATAGCCAACACCTTTGAACAGCTACAGAATATCGCATTGGAAAAAGATTGGAATGAACTAAACCAGACTATTGACCATGGAAAAGCTGAGTTACATAAGCTAGGAAAATATCTACAAGACAATGCAATCATTAAGTAAGGATACGCTAATGAATACATTCGCAAAGAGTTTACTGTCTATACTCGTCGTTGAAGACCACCCTTTTTCTAGGGAGGCATTTGTCAGCATGCTGAAAAGAACTGGATTTGAAAATGTTAAGGCTGCCGAAGACGGAGAAAGTGCTGTCGCAATACTCAACACAGATCCAATAGATCTTGTGATCACCGATATTAATATGCCCAATCAAAACGGCATTGAGCTTATCAAGAAAATAAGAACAAGCCAGACTAAGAGCTCACAATATACGAGTATTATCGCTGTAACGACTCTCTCTGACGCAGCCACGATTTCTGCTTGTATGACACTGGAAGTCGATGCTTTTTTAGTTAAACCTATATCAGTCAAAGAAGCTCAACAAAAAATCCTGCTTGCCATTTCAGAACCGAAAGAGCTGTATCAGCAACATCTTTACGCCGACATCTCAACGGAGATTAGTTTATCTCCTAAAAACCTACAGCCAGAGACTAAACAACCAAGGATAAAAGAAGTTTCATGCCACTTTTTCATCCCAGCTACACTCTCTGAACTTAAAAGCGAAATGACTATTTTAGACGACATTGAGTTATCAAATGGCTCATGCTTACTAAAGGCTGGCACTTTAATAAATCAGAAGCTACTTCGCCGGTTGTACGAGCTAAGTGAAGTTGTACAATTTGGTCATATCCGTGTAAGAGTCGATCAAAAAGATACAGTGACTTAAGTATTTACTCGCTAGAAATGAATCAGTAGATTCACATTTAACACCTCAGTAACACGTAAATGTAATACTGAAAACAAGCCAGATTCATCTCATCTAAATCTGGCTTCGTTCTATTAGTTTTTCTAAAAAAAACACAAGCTTTCGACTTAGTTTTTTTCATTAGTTGTTTCTTCTTTTCTGCATTACATTACGCCCAATTCACCTAATTTGGTCACTTGGAGGTTCAACAATATGCAAAATTTAGAACTGGCAATATTCCTTCAATTTTTTCTTGGTTTAGTAGCCGCAGTTAATCCTATTGGCATAATGCCTGTGTTTGTTTCCCTGACGGCACACATGCCTGCAGAAGAAAGGAATAAGACAGCTTTACAAGCGAATGTTGCCGTCGCAGTTATTTTGATGGTGTCGTTAGTCGCTGGTCAAATGTTGCTTGATATGTTCAGCATTTCTTTAGACTCTTTTCGTGTTGCTGGCGGGTTACTTCTGCTTAGCATCGCTTTTTCGATGATGAGTGGTAAGTTAGGTGAAGATAAACAGAACAAGCAGGAAAAATCAGAGTACATAAGCAAAGAACAAATTGGAGTAGTTCCACTGGCTATGCCTTTGATGGCTGGTCCTGGTGCAATTAGCTCAACCATTGTTTATGGTTCACGCTATCCCGCAGCAATTGACACATTTGGAATCGCCATCAGTATCGTCACATTTGCTTTATGTTCATGGATGCTATTTCGTTCAGCTCCTGTCATCGTAAGATTTTTAGGGCAAACAGGTATCAATGTGATCACTCGTATCATGGGCTTAATTTTAGGCGCACTTGGGATTGAATTCATAGCGAATGGATTAAGAAACCTATTTCCAGGGCTTGCTTAACTCATTTAGGCTGTTTATCAGGCTATCAAGTGTTTTTCATTCGATTTACACATTGAGTACTGAAACTAAAACGTTGAGGTGAGGAACTTAGAGGTGAGCTCTACACTCGCCTCTTTCGAATGAAAACGGTACTATTAAATTATCATAGTATTTACAGCGTCTACTTATGTCTCGCCATTCACTTAAGCATCATTTATACGTCATTATTTTTGGAACGCACACTCCAGCAGGAAGAGCTTTTGATTTAGGCTTAATCATTGCAATCATTGCTTCTTTGATTGTGCTGGTATTAGATTCCATTCCAGCTTTAAATGAGCAATGGGCAGAGGTTTTTATGTATTTAGAATTCGGTTTCACCGGTCTATTTACTATTGAATACTTACTGAGACTTTACTGCTCACCGAAACCAAAAGCTTATGCGGGTAGCTTTTACGGTGTCATCGATTTACTAGCGATTCTCCCGACTTATCTTGCACTTTTCTTCCCTACAGCAGCTTATATCAGCGTAATCAGAATGTTACGCGTGATGCGAATCTTTCGAATCCTAAAATTAGTTCGATATTTACAAGACTCAAATATCTTGTTGCGTTCTCTGTTGATGGCTAAAAGAAAGATCCTGATTTTCTTCAGCACCGTTGGCATCTTAGTCATCATATTAGGTTCAATAATTTACGTTATTGAAGGACCAAAACACGGCTTTACCTCCATTCCGCAAAGTATATATTGGGCGATTGTGACCATTACAACGGTGGGCTATGGTGATTTGGTTCCCCAAACTAGCATAGGCAAAGCTATCGCCTCTATTACCATGCTGCTGGGCTATTCCATTTTAGCGGTTCCAACAGGGATCATCACAGCTGAACTGAATCAAGAAATGAACTCGCATAAGTCATTAGTTAAATGCCCAAACTGTTCTAAATCAGGGCATGAAAGTGACGCTATGCATTGCAAATATTGTGGCAGTGAACTGGCAGATCCAGATAAAAGAATTACCACACCAGAATAGACATTCAACAAATAAAAGCAGGCTAAGCTAGATAGGTATCTTGTTATATGGTGCCTTGCTATAGAGTTATTTTGTTATAAAGATAACTAGCCTGCTATTTCCAGCTTAACCACATTACTTTTATCACTTTTTACTAACTGCTCCACTAATGCGTCAGCCGTTAATGGTTTAGATAAATAAAAGCCCTGCCCAGTGAGACAACCCATATCAAACAAATCTTGCTGCTGCTGTTTCGTTTCAACACCTTCAGCAACAACTGACACACCCAACTCGTTTCCTAATTGAATAATCGATTTAAGTAAGACCTGTGAGGTATTATTCAATGTGTAGTCCATGACGAAACTTCGGTCAATTTTAAGTGTTTGAAAGTCAAAATCTTTCAGATAAGAAAGCGAAGAAAAACCCGTTCCAAAGTCATCCAACGCAATTCTTACACCTAATTGTTTAAGCTCAGCAAAAATGACTTGTGCAAGTTCAATGTCTTCCACCATCACCGTTTCAGTTATTTCAATTTCAAGCTTACTCGTAGGCACATTTGAATCTACAATAATGTTTTTTAATCGCTCAAAAAACTCTGGGTGCTTAAGGCTTCTTGCTGAAATATTAATTCCTACGATACCAAGATCAACGCCCTGCTCTAACCATCGTTTCTGCTGGTTAAGTGCCTTTTGAGTAACCAATAAATCAAGCAACCTAATTTGTCCGGTAGATTCAGCAACTGGAATAAAATCATTCGGGTTTAACAGCCCCTTAGTTGGATGCTTCCATCGAACTAATGCTTCAACACCTTCTACTTTCTCCGTTGCTAAGTGCCATTTAGGAAGATAATGAAGCTCAAATTCATCGTTTTCGATCGCGATATTGAGCGAAGTCTCCGTGTCCTTCTGAGACATTGCTATACGATTGAGCTCTTTTGAATAAAACTGGAAGTTGTTCTTACCCATTGATTTTGCATGGTACATGGCGTTATCTGCGTACCGAATCAAGCTATCTTGAGTCGCGCTGTCTTCCGGGTAGATAGAAATACCAATACTTGCAGAAACATGAACGCTAGCACTGCCAAGTTGAAATGGAGTCGCTAAGGCAGCATTAACTTGTGACGCGATTTTATTCGCAACACTGATGGCTTTACTGACATCAGCAAGGTGGCCGAGCACCACGACAAACTCATCACCACTGAAACGGGCAGAAAGATCGGTAACACGTATACAGTGATTAATACGTTTTGCCACCAACTTAAGCAACTGATCGCCCACGTCATGTCCATGCTGGTCATTCACATCTTTGAAGTGATCAAGGTCGATAAAAAGCAGAGCAAACGATTTTTTTGAGCGTTCAGCATTAAGGATAGATTGATTAAGCCGGTCTAAAAACAATGAACGATTTGGTAGACCAGTAAGTGGGTCAAAGTACGCTCTGTTATGTAATTGAGTGTTTTTTTCTTCAATGGCACTTTTGGCATCCGTCAAAGACTGTAAAAGAGAGTCTCTATTTTTCTCATACTTATGTTGAATTCGGATTGAATAAGCGGCAATAACAATGACAGCAAGAATCAGAGTAATACTGGTTCGTGTGTAGCTATCAATCCCAAGCTCGTAACTGGCTTTAATCACTCGCTGTATATCATCAGCTTTACTCGCAAACTCTAAAAATTGCTCATCACGTCGAACTGAACTGAACACAACAGCACGATCAGATTGAATATGCTGATAATTCGCTTCAGCTTTAATTCTAAAATCAGCTAACATCTCACGTAAGGCAATCAGTCGTTTACGAATCTCGGGGTCATCAACAGGTTGGTAGCTCCCCATGATACTTTCTCCACCCTCTAGTAATGCAACGACATGCCAATCAGCTATTTCAAGGTAGTACCATACTTCCTGTATTGATTGGGCAGTATCGCCCGACATGATTTCATCAAACCACAAATACGCTAAAGTGCCATTAACCTTTATCTCCGCTGCCGCTTCCGCTAACGGTGATTTCTTAACCAGCAAATGAGTGGATTGAGACACAAGTGCCGAAGTAAATGTGATAACTAACACTGCTAATAGTGATGTAAATAAGTACTTACGTTTCATAAGACGATACGAGTTTGATGACCAAAAATAAGAATAAAAACAGAAGCTTTAAACCATAAGTCAAAATTATTTCAATTTAGTGAATCTCCAAAGTTTTATGACTTTCATGAAAGTTTGATGAACTTTTATTCAATGAGTTGTTTAAACCATTGAGAAGTTTTATATTTTTCACCAATTGTTTTATCGGTCGATCCTTTTTCACTATGCCCAAATGCCATGCTTAACACTTTGTTCAATCTCATCACTCGCCTCTTCTTTAGTGTGGCTTTGCTTTCAGCTCATACAACATGGGCAAAAGATCTAATCCAAATTGAAGGTTCGAGTACTGTGTATCCAATCACTCGTCAACTATCACAACAATTCATGTTAGCGGAAGGAACAAAAACGCAAGTCGTCATTGGCATTACAGGTACTGGCGGGGGGTTTCGCAAATTCTGCCGTGGAAGAACAGATATATCCAACGCATCAAGACCGATTAAAGAAACCGAAAAAGCCCTATGCAAAGCAAACGGAATAGAGTTTTTAGAGTTGCCCGTAGCCTTAGATGCATTAACTGTCGTTGTGAATAAACAAAACAATTGGGTTGATTCACTTTCTTTAGAGCAGCTAAATAGAATTTGGCGTGCACCATCCGAAAACGTATTGAGCACTTGGGAGAAAGTTAATGATCACTACCCCAATCAACCTTTAAACTTACACGGTCCGGGCTCAGATTCTGGTACTTATGATTATTTTGTCGATGTTGTGCTGGATAAAGAAATCAGTCGTCAAGATTACATAGCGAATGAAGATGATAATGCCATGACAGCTGAAGTTGCAGTAGATAGATATGCAATGGCTTTTTTGGGTTTTGCTTACTACTCATCGAATCAAGATAAGTTAAAAGCTATCGCCATTATTGATGAAAATGGAGCAGCCACTCTGCCTAGTGTTGAGAATGTGACAAACGGACTTTACGGAGACTTATCACGACCGCTCTTTGTATACGTAAACAAATCGGCTTTGGATAAACGAGCTTCATTAAAGCGTCTTTTAGAACTCTATTTTCATCAAGACAATATTCATAGAACGGTTACTAAATCCGGTTATATTCCTCTATCAGCCGAGATGTACGATCAAGCACGAAGTATCTTACAGAAAGGCAAGACTGGATCTGTCTTTAACAATGAAGATCTCAGTTCTAACTTTGAGCAGTTCTTACACGGAGAGTAACCGGCTACTGAAGTAATCTAATTTTGTCTCCTAGACTAAACAAAAAAAGCACCTTAAAGGTGCTTTTTAGTTAATTCATCGTTTTTTACAGATTACTTCTCAGCAAGAATGATGCGTAGTGTACGACGAAGTGGCTCTGCAGCACCCCATAGTAATTGGTCACCAACAGTGAATGCGTTCAAGAAGTCATTACCCATCGACATCTTACGAAGACGTCCCACAGGAATAGACATTGTGCCCGTTACTTTTGCTGGAGTCAGTTCTTGTGCAGTAATGTCGCGATCGTTTGGAATCACTTTTACCCAATCATTGTGAGTCGCGATGATTTCTTCAATTTCATCCATTGGCACATCTTGCTTCAGCTTGATAGTTAAAGCTTGAGCATGACAACGCATTGCGCCAATACGAACACATGTGCCATCAATTGGAATTGGCGCACCGTCTAGACCAAGAATTTTATTTGCCTCAACGCCTGCTTTCCACTCTTCTTTGCTCTGACCATTTTCACGCTTCACATCGATCCAAGGAATCAGTGAGCCAGCAAGTGGCGCACCAAATTGATCAGTTGGGAATGATCCTGAACGGATAGTGTCTGCAACCTTTTTATCAATATCCAGAATTGAGCTTGAAGGGTTAGCCAATTCTGAACTTACGCTGTCATTGATCACTCCCATTTGAGAAATCAATTCACGCATGTTCTTAGCACCTGCGCCAGAAGCCGCTTGGTAAGTCATTGCGCTTACCCACTCAACAAGACCTTTTTCATAAAGACCGCCAAGTCCCATAAGCATTAAGCTAACAGTGCAGTTACCACCAACAAAAGTGTTTGTGCCGCTATGAATACCTTGCTGAATTTGAGCCAAGTTTACAGGGTCTAGTGTGATGATAGAGTCTGCATTCATACGAAGTGTAGAAGCAGCATCGATCCAGTAACCTTTCCAACCCGCTTGACGCAATGCTGGGTAAACTTTCTCGGTGTAACCACCACCTTGACAGGTAATGATTGCATCTAATTGTTTGAGGCTTTCAATATCAAAAGCGTCTTGTAGCATGCCCGCGTCTTTACCGCCTAAAACTGGTGCAGGAATACCAATTTGAGATGTGCTGTAATAAACAGGTTCAATAAGATCAAAATCTTTTTCTTCAACCATACGCTGCATTAGTACAGAACCAACCATGCCACGCCAACCGACTAGACCTACTCTCATCTCGAACTCTCCATGTAAAAATTAAATTGCTTATCCCATCTATAAGTTTTTCAGGCAAAGAACTCAAGTGCTTTTTGTCAAAAATTGTAAGTTTTTCGTTTCTTTTAAGTGAACACGGTGAATCATGGAGTTATCCATCTTGAGAAACCAGAGCTTATTGCACTGATTGATCGCCTATTTTTATTCTAACAATCAAAAAGTAGAACAAAAAACACACTAAACATTATCTATATTCATTCCAATTAAACAGAAATTACCACTAACGATTATTAGTTAGGCAGAATAATACTTCACATAACGAAAACAACGTGCGACAGAAATCAACATGTAACAACCATGAATTTAACAAATAATTAGACCATAAAACCACGCATGTGATATTTAATAGTCAAATATCACAACTTATGAGCATTTTTTCGATATAATAAACTAATTAATGTAGTGTCCTTTGCGCACCCCACTCCATAATAAAGCACTACAAATGCTCAAAATAACAAGAGGCTTCTATGCAGCAACGAATAACCCGCCTACCTAGCCTGTTACAGGTAGTCATAGCGTTAGGATTATTTTTATCACTCGCATTCTCTTTCACAGCACAACTTGATCTCCCAATTCAACTCGCCCTTTATATAGGCTGGTTTATTATCATTGGGCTTGGTATTCGACTCGGTCACGAATATAAAGATCTAGAGAAATCAGCATTAAACGGAATATCTAATGGCTTAGGGGCTGTTTTAATACTTTTAGCTGTTGGTGCGCTTGTCGGGACTTGGATCTCAGGCGGCATTGTACCTACCATCATTTACTATGGTCTTAAAGCGATTCACCCTTCTATTTTCCTTCTTGCTACTATGATCATTTGTTCACTTACTGCTCTAGCAACAGGTACCTCTTGGGGAGCGGCTGGTACAGCGGGTATCGCGATGATGGGAATTGGTCAAGGGCTTGGTGTTCCAGCACCAATCACCGCTGGTGCTGTACTTTCTGGCTGTTATTTCGGTGATAAGATGTCGCCGCTTTCTGACTCGGTGATCCTTGCTTCTTCTATGTCGAATGTAGAAGTTGTTGAACACATTAAGGGAATGCTGCCAGTCGCCTTAATTAGCTATGTCATTACGGGGATAATGTTTACTGCATTTGGCTTTCACTACGCAGGTAATGTTGATATGACTCAAGTTGAGTCTGTCATTAAAGCGATGGAAGTTCAGTTCTACATCACACCTTATTCTTTCGTACCTGTTTTGATCGTTCTTGGCTTACTCGCTTTTCGTATGCCTTCATTCCCAGTCATTAGCTTTGGTTCTCTACTCGGGATCATCTGGGCAGTTATGATCCAAGACATTGATTTCTTAACGGCGTTTAATACAGCATGGGCTCCGTTCTCGATTTCATCAGGCGTTGAATTCATTGATTCGATACTCAACCGTGGCGGAATGTCGTCAATGCTGGGTTCTGTTGCTGTTATCGTATTTGGCTTAGGTTTTGGTGGTCTACTAGATAAGGTAGGCGTACTTGAAACGATTGCTAAAATTTTCGAGCGACGCGTTAATAGTGCAGGTTCATTGGCGACAAGTACGATTGGTACCGCATTTATGGGTAACGTGTTCGGTTCAGCTATGTACGTATCTTTGATTCTGACACCAAAGATTTGTGCTAAGAACTATGATCGTCTTGGCTATAAGCGTAAAAATCTTTCACGTAATGCTGAGTTTGGTGGAACATTAACTTCAGGTATGGTGCCTTGGAGTGACAATGGCATTTACATGGCGAGCATCCTTGGTGTCGCGACACTGTCTTATGCGCCTTTCATGTGGCTAAGTTTCATTTGTATTATCGTGACTATTGTGACGTCTTACATGGGTTGGTTTGTCGATAAATGTGAGCCTACCGCACCAGCTGCAGAAGAAAGTGTTCAAGCCGATTTAAGTAAACAGTCAGCTTAAACCTTTAAATTGAGAACCTGTAAATATAAAAGAGCGCCCAATAAGGCGCTCTTTTTTATTTCATCAACCTCATCCTGAAAGCTCAAGTATAATGTCGATATCTATATAAAACTTATATAGATATGTCCCTCAGTGATCAGGGTTTAGAGTCCAACCAAAGATATAAGCATCATTCTAATCCTCTGAAACATACTCCTGAGCAGCTTTAACCGTTGCACAAATGGCATCATCTAACTCTTTTAAAGCGGCTTCTGATACTAAGTTAGATTGCTTTAATGATAATTCAAGGCTGGATGATATCTTTCCTAGCCTGTCGGCTTTTATACTGCCAGCAACACCTTTTAAGCTATGCACAACCCGTAAAGCAGCCACTAAATCTTCCGCTAAGAGTTGCTTAAATTTATCAGCATCCCGAGCATGGTCTTGAATAAATACAGTGAGTAGCAGAACCACAGATTCTTCATCATTATCTAAATTTTCAAGCATCGCGGGTATATCAATAACAACTGCAGAGCCATTAAGTGACTTGAAAGTAGGCTCTGTCTTATTTATGTCTTGGGCGCTTACTACCAGCTCCGTCTTTCCACTTTCTAAATCGTGTCCATCAAAATAATTAGAGCTACCTTGAATTGGTTTTTTATCCGAAATACCACTAAAAGATGAAACATCGCTTTGCTTAATATCGCTTGAGACATTACTTGAGGCATTGTTTAATGTACCTTGCGATTGCTCTTCAGTATGGCTCTGAAGAATACTATCTGTATGTTTATCAGAAGTACTACTAATAGGTGATGACTCATTTCTCTGCGAGTTCACTTTTGCCAAACTGAACAGAGCTATAACAGAGAAAAGTGATACTAAATTAACAAAGGTCATACAGAGTAAAAAATAAAACTGTCCTTCATGGAATTTCGCTTCAACAATGATCATCTGCTCTTGTGCTGAGTTTTGTTTCATTTTCTCAATGATGTAATTGAGTCTTGCGTAGTCCCCCAACACCCCAGAGCCTTCCGCTAACATTTTTTGAATACCTTGTTGTTCAGTTAAACCTAAATCATAAGATGCTTCTAAAATAGAATCGAACGTTCGATAAATTGCCGGAGAAGATTGGCTATCAGAATAAATAGCTTCAAAAACAACGACACCTAACTCGTTAAGCAGTTGTTTAAATGATTCCGATGACTTTTCATTTGAACGTTGTAATTTTATCTCGCTAACCAAACCCTGAAGTTGGCTTTCAAGAGGACTGAATTCATTAAACTTTTCTAAGAACTGGTCCGTTGAATACAATAACTGATTGATATCAGGCAAAAACCAAGAGTCTTTAAATTCAGACTCGATTTGTAAGCGAATTGAATACACTAATTGTGCATCTAAGGCGAGATTATTGACTCTGGTGATTCTTAATGGCTCTTCATGATAGATAGATTGACGTAATTCGATAATCCGAGCGCCCAGCTCCTCTACACTTTCAAGAGACTGATTGTAAGAACTGCTTATATGAAGAAGAGCAAGTGACGGCAATAGCCATATAAAGGCAATGATAAGAAATAGTTTTAGCCGAATGGATGGCTTTTGAGGGATCGCGACTGATAGTTCCATCTAGTTTCCTTTGCGACACTATTTAACGACGTTAGCTAAAAAATGTAAGCCAAATTGCCGAAAAAATGCAAATGTTGAAAGCGATGACATCCTATCATCGCTTGTTTTAAATTATTTACTGCTAGAGCACATTATTTATTGCGAGTCAGTTGATCTCGTAAGTTTGGGGGGGTGCCTTTAATCGTTAAGGTATCTGTTTCCGGGTCATAGAAAATACGCTCACCCAACAACAAACTATCGAAACTAACATTTAAGCCGCCACCAGCTCCTACATATTTAGTCAGCTTACGCATAGTGGCTCTATCAGCAGGGAAGCTATCTTCTAGCTCATATCCTTGCTCATTAGTATAGTCGAAAAAGCTAGTACCATCAGTGCTGGCTGGTAGTTCACCAGATAATTCTCGAACTTGAACTTCACCGCCAGCTTTAAGCTGCTCACTGCAGTAATCAGCCACTTGCTTTTTATAGCTAATTGCTTCTTCTTTTTCTAATTTAGAGTCAGAGACAAAATCTTCAACGGCTTGCATTAGCACTTGGTTTTGTTGCTTAGTATCTAAACCCACTTCAGCTTGTAGAAAATCTAAGAAGAAATCTGCAACTTTACGACCTACGCGTCCTTTAATATAAGCAAGGTAGCGGTTCGACTCTTTGTTTGTCTCATAAGTCGAAAGGTCGACACGAGCTGCAATGTCCATTTTAGAGATATCTAAATAATCTGTTGCGCTGATATCTAGCCCTTCAGTGACTTTCAAGCTTTCATTAGAAGGCAGTAAACCAATAAACAGATAATCAGTAGCAAGTGATTGATACTCGGCTAAAATCAAAGTGCCTTCATCGGCAAATGGGTACTTTGATAGCTCATCTTTTAGACGTAGCGCACTTTGTTGAGAGAAATCGTAAAAGTTTCGTTCGCCTTTACGCAGCTCTTGCAACCATAGCTGAAATTCGCTGTCAGATTTAAAAGATCCGAATCCTTTGCCAGCTTTCGAGTTAAAAACTCGGTGCAGCTCGGCAACAAGGCTTTCAGATGAAGAATCATTGTCTAAAGACTCAGCTCGATAGTTAACAATCAGTTCTTCCTGATCATTCTTTCTTAGCTGATGTAAAATTACGTTGGAAAGGTGAAGGCTCATAATGAAAATATTATCGTTCAGGTTTCAGTTGTCGTGAATAGTAGGTTATCATAAGCCGCTTTTACTATCATTATTAGAGTCCTTATGCCGATTATATCTAAATACACAGATGAACAAGTTGAAAATATCCTAGCTGAAGTAGGTGCTGTACTTTCTAAGCATAAAGCTTCACCAGAACTTTCACTGATGATCGCTGGAAATATCGCAACCAATGTCTTAAATACAAACGTTGCTGCTTCACAACGCAAAGGAATTGCTGAAAAATTTGCAGAGGCTTTAGTCTCTTCACTAGATGACACTAAATCCCACTAAGACTGACAGACGGATAAAAGAATAATAAATGGTAGACAGCGCAAACTCATATAGCGATCGCGTTTCTCGGCTTGTTGGCTGGGGACACTGGTTTGCATTCTTCAACATCATTGCAGCGATGTTGATCGGTACTCGTTATATCACCCAATCGGCTTGGCCTGAAACGTTATTAGGGCAATTTTATTTAGCTGTATCTTGGGTTGGTCACTTCGGTTTCTTGGTTTTCGCTCTCTACCTGTTAGTGCTATTTCCACTTACTTTTCTATTACCCGCAAAAAAATTATTACGGTTAGTTGCTATATGTTTCGCCACAATTGGCTTAACTGTTCTTCTGATTGATACTCAAACTTATCAAACCATTAACCTCCACCTCACTCCTGTAGTGTGGGAGTTACTGTTTAGTGATGAACAAACTGCGATCAGCTCTGATCTTCAGCATTTATTTATTGTTATGCCGCTTATATTCCTACTCCAACTTGGCTTGTCTGAGTGGGTATGGCGTAAGCAGCGTAAACTTGCGCACAAACACGTGGGTCGCCCTTTAGCCGCTGTTTTCTTCCTATGCTTTATGGCAAGCCATGTCATTTACATTTGGGCTGATGCGTATTTCTATAACCCGATCACAAACCAAAAAGCCAACTTCCCGCTTTCTTATCCTATGACAGCAAAAAGCTTCATGGAAAAGCACGGTTTATTGGATAGAGAAGATTACCTTCAACGCTTAAAAGATAGCGAAGGTAATGTTGATCTCGTTCGTTACCCATTAGAAACTATTCAATATAATCGCCGAAGTGATGACTTAAACATTCTAGTGGTAAGTGTAAACAATCTACGCTCAGATACACTGAATGCGGATTCAATGCCGGCTAGCTATGCTTATGCGCAGAACAGCATCAATTTCACAAATCACTACAGTTCAAGTAATGATATGTATGGCGTCTTCGGTCTCTTTTATGGATTACCAAGTAGTTACTCAAGCAGTATTAAAGCTCAAGGCTCAAGCTCTGTTCTACTCGATGTATTGGATCATAACGGTTATCAATTTGCCGCTTTCAGTGGTGACAACTTTGATGACAACTTATACAGCGAAGTTATTTTCCGAAATAAAACACTAAGCGATTATGAATCGACCTTGGATGACGCAAGTGCGGTTTCAGCTTGGTCTTCATGGTTAGAAACATCAGCCACTAATGATCCATGGTTTAATTTCATTGAATTAACGACCTTAGATAATTTCTCGAGTGAAAATCAGCCTCAAGGTAGCCTTCTAAGCCCTAGTGAACGATTTAAACAAGATTACAACCAAGCTGCTTTAGCCGCCGATGCGCATTTATCTAAAATTTATGATGAATTAGAACGCTTGGAGTTAGATCAAAACACCGTTGTGATTATTACTTCAAACCACGGTACTGAATTCAATGAAACCCAGACAAACAGCTGGGGAGCTAACTCCAACTACAGCCGCTATCAATTACAAGTGCCGATGTTAATTAATTGGCCTGGGAAAAAAGCGACGGAATACACCCACCGCTCAAGCCATTTAGATTTATCAGTAACACTACTACAAGACTTGCTAGGCGTGTCTTCTAACCCAACGGACTTCAGCAGTGGGCGTAATATCTTCGATGAAGGTAAGCGAAAGTGGATTTTGGCTGGTGATTCTAGAGAACTCGCTCTCGTCACACCGAAGCAAACCACTGTGCTAGATAAGTTTGGCAACTACAAACTTTATGATGAGAATTACAAACGCTTAAAAGATGCCAATCCCCGCCTCCCTGTATTAATGCAAGGGTTAACGGAATTACAGCGTTTTTATACAAAAACTGACTAAGTGGGCATCCAGTTTTTGATAGATACCTATTTGAATTGATATAAACCACTAGCTAAATTAGAAAAGGAAGCCATTGCTTCCTTTTTTATTATCAGTAATGTTCATAAAACAAACAAACGAACTTAATTATGCAAATTAGGGGTTTACAAGATCTTCGTACCCTTATATTATGCACGCCAACGGAGGGATGGCTGAGTGGTCGAAAGCACCGGTCTTGAAAACCGGCAACCGTTAATAGCGGTTCTAGGGTTCAAATCCCTATCCCTCCACCACATTAAAGAAAGCCGCTGAGAAATCAGCGGCTTTTTTGCATTTGAAACATTTCTATTTGAGATTTGATTAAGTCTCATAGAAACAATCATATCTGCATCTACATCATCAAACATTACGTCATTCCAATATGCCGCCTCTAAGTAGCTATAGCCACTCAGTTATCACTATTACCTTCTAAGACCCAGCTAAATGATAAAACTCACTCTGAGCTGCTCAATACTCGATTTATGGTCTGTACATCAATCAAAAAATCACCCATAAAAAAACGCCAGCAACATTCATTGCTAGCGTTTAGTCTTAACCTACTATTAGTTTTCTACTATTGAAGTGTTCTCAACACCACCACTTCATTCTGCTCCAAGTTAAATGTGCCACTACCATCCGTCACAACAACTTGATCACCACCTAAAATATTATCGTAAGTTCCGTTCGCTAAGCCTAGGTTAATGGCATTCACAGAGGTGCTGTTACCTAAATTCATGGCAACGACAACAACATCATCCCCAGCATTGCGCTCGTAGACTAAAACATCATTACTTACCCAACGTTCAATGTAAGAGCCTTGCTGAATCGCATAACTTTCTTTACGCAATTTACTCAGTTTCTTAATCATTTGATAAGCCGGTGTATTGGTATCAAAACTTGGCATCATTTCACGGTTATATGGGTCATTACCCACCTGTCCAAACCCATTTGTCGTAAAGTTCGCTGCATAATGTTCTGTGCCATAGTAAATACAAGGAACACCACGAGAGGTCATAATAAGAGCTAAACCTAGCTCGACACGATCTTGAGCGAATGGAGCACTCTGGCGACCGCCCCATTTATCTTTACCGGGTCCAAAGTTGGTAGCGTCTGAACGAAGTACAGTAGATAAACGTGGAGCATCATGGTTATCTAAAAAGACAACCTGCCAATCACTCGATGTAAACTTAGTATCGCGAATTTTCATGTACTCATTAATCGCGTACATACCGGTACCATTGGCACGCAACAGCGCATCTTCTATCGTATTACGTAGACCAAAATCTAATAGTGCAGAGCCAGATGTGTTTGCAAAATCGATAGACTTCTCATTAATACCTGTAGCGGTGGCACCTGCATCCATCCATTCTCCGAAGAAATAGAACCCAGGCTTACCCTTCGCTTTTGCGTAATTGTTCAAATCGCCAGTCCAGCGTTGAATAAAAGATTTATCCATATGTTTAATCGCATCAATACGAATGCCATCTACACCGAGGTCAATCCAGAACTTTGCTCCTTCAACTAAGTATTGATAGGTTTTCTCATTACTTTGGTCAAAGTCAGATAAATTAAATAAATTATGGTTTCGAACTTGATAGTAATCATTCCAATCAGTCACTCCACCATTATGGTGATACCAGTTTTGAGTATCGCCATCGAAGTTAGTTTGATACACGCCATTTTTATATAACGCACCATATTCATTTTCATCATTGGGGTTAGAATGGTTTGGTGCATAGTCCAGCACCAACTTCATGTCATACTCATCCATTTTCTGGCTCAGAGCGCGAAAATCGTCAATTGTGCCTAAGTGCTCATCCACTTGGAAGAAATCACGTCCCCAGTAGCCATGATAACCAGCTGAACCATCTTTGTTTAATTGGTCGACATTATTCACAGGTGGGGTAATCCAAATAGAAGTGATTCCCATGTCTTTTAGGTAATCTAACTTACCTAATAACCCTTTGATGTCACCACCAAAATACTTCTTATAATCAGATCGGTCTGCAGAGTAAGTTTGAGCATTATTACCCGTATTATTTGCAGAATCGCCATCAGAAAAACGGTCTAAAAAGACGAAGTACATCGTTTCATCACGCATATCAAAAGCTAGTTTTTCATGGACCACAACACTATTGGTATCAGCGTAGAAGTTAATCTCATACGTTTTATTAGGATCAACAACAAAATTAGTTAGTGGGTAATTTTCTGACCAATCACCAAAACGGTCGATTTTGAAACTTGGAGGGTTACTGCCATCCCCTGTATTAAATTTTTTAACTATTTGCCAATGGTTAGGTTTCACTTTAACCATGCTTTCTGTTTGCCAATTATTTGCAGTTCCACGAAAATAAGCTTGATTCCAATCTGCGGCAGCAGGCAAGGAAGCAAGCAATACTGAAAAGAGTACTAACTTGTTCTTCATCATCTTGTCCTATTTTACGTTGATAAGTGGTTATTAGGGGTGCAGCAAACCCTCCAAATAAAGTATTGGATGGTTATATCGATATTAAATAGTCTTGATTTACTTTTTACTTTTTACTTTTTACTTTTTACTTTTTACTTTTTACTTTTTACTAAAAATAACCCCTATATATTTATTTAGGGGATATTTAAAAAGCGAGAGCTGTAGTTAGCAATTTACAAGGTTATATTTTGTTCTGTCTCCGCATCAAATATATGACAGAACCCTGAATCAAAATTAAACCTCACATTACTGCCAATATCCGAGGTGGTAATAGTTTGATTATTAACACGAGCAACAATTTCATTATTACCAATTTTAAAGTACAAATACTTTTCATTACCTAAGTTTTCGACGACGGTTAATTCACCAGGATGAACATTCACAGTTTCATCATCGGTAGCTAAGTCAATATGCTCAGGTCGAATGCCTAAACACACTGGCTTATCTATATAGTTAAGCAACTTCTCTTGCTTATCTTTAGGAATAATAATTTGCGCACCAGGCGCAAGTTCTACGTAAATATCGTCACCAAGTTTGCGTAAGGTTGTACTCACTAAATTCATCGCTGGTGAACCAATAAAGCCCGCTACAAATTTATTTTTTGGGTAATTATAAAGATTGGCAGGTGTATCTACTTGCATGATGTTGCCTTGGTTTAACACACAAATTCGATCCCCTAGCGTTAGCGCTTCCGTCTGATCATGTGTCACATAGATCATTGTTGCCGGGTTGCCCTCTTCTTTCAAAGACTGGTGCAGTTGAGCAATTTTAACTCGCATTGAAACACGCAATTTGGCGTCAAGGTTAGACAGCGGTTCATCAAATAAGAATACATCCGGTTTACGTACAATCGCTCGTCCCACGGCTACACGCTGGCGTTGTCCACCCGACATCTCTTTCGGTTTACGATAAAGCAAATCTGTAATTTCTAATTTTTCAGCCGCTTCTTCAACACGTTGTTTGATCTCTTCTTTCGGCTTTTTCTGCATCTTTAGACCAAAGGCCATGTTGTCAAAAACCGTTTTATGCGGGTAAAGCGCATAGTTTTGGAACACCATTGCAATGCCACGATCTTTAGGAGGTAAATCATTAACGACTTGATCACCAATACGAATATCACCACCTGAAATACTTTCAAGCCCTGCTATCATGCGCAGTGTGGTTGACTTAGCACAACCAGATGGACCCACGAATACCATGAACTCACCTTCATGAATATCTAAGTCAATTCCATGCACAGCTTTGAAGCCATTGTCATATTCTTTTTCTACTTTGCGTAGGCTAACTGTTGCCATTTGATACTCCGCATACGGTTTATATATTCAAGTGTAAAAATAAGGCTCACTTGGTATCACTTATTCAAAAATTAAACTGTCTATTTAGCGAGTGATTCTAAAGAGTAAAAACACTCGCTAAATAGGCAAAAGAAGAGAGTACTAAGGTCACTTATAGGTGACCCTAACGACTTTGAAGACCGATTAGTACTCTCAACGGAAATAATGCTATTTACACGCTTTTATAAGAGCTCGCACTGGTTTCTTATCCTTATTGATCTCAATACTCCATAAGTATTTTCCATCTTCAGGGATGTTTACTGTTGTATTTTTTGCAAAACCACCACGTTTCAGTTCTTTTTCATAGCCTACAACCATCTCTTTACCTGCAGCAGTAAATTGAGGATTCCAACTCATGGTTGCAAACTGTAAGCTTACATTTCCTGCTTTTTCTTCACTCACGACTTGATAGATGCCATTGCCTTTATGAGACATCTGGCGGTTATCCATGTGCATCCACTGGCCGTCAGGGAAAGTACCAATCACAAACAGTGAAGGGCGAATAGGACCACGGTCTTCAACACTTGCTAAATTACAGTCTGCAAAAGGACCAGTAGCAAGGTTTTGTGCAACTGCTGGAGCATCTGAAGTGCTTGCACACCCCATTAATGCAGAAGACAAAAGAGCAGTAAGCAGCAGAGTACGTTTCATTATAAATTCCTTATTATTCTAATCCTTAAATAGTCAGATTCATCTTCGTGTCATGGTCGAAAATATGACTAAAGTAAGTATCAAAGTTCACGTTAAAATATTTACCAATATCATTGGCATTCAAAACTTTATTTCTAACCTTTGAAACAAACAATTTATGTTCAATATTAAAAATAAGGTTATAGCCATTATCCTGTTTTTGTAACTCAGTAAACTGACCTTCTACGGTATTCAATTTATCGTTATCATCTGCTAAATAAATAAAATCAGGTCGGATACCAAACTTAACTTCTTCGTTAATATAGTTGGACAAGCATTCTTGGTGATGAGACGGAATATTTAAAGTAGAGTTATCTCCTAGCTCTAAATACACACCTTCAACACTATCTCTTATATAAGCATCAACAATATTAATTGATTCGTTCATAAAATTATCACTTAATAATATTCATAAATTAAAAACTCTCGCGATAAACCCCTTATTCTTAGGAGATTCATTACTATTCGATTTCTTGCTTTTATTTGTTAATTTATTAAGTGTGGCTAAATTTTTATAATACGAACGTGCGTCTTTTGCTGGATAGCCAAACAAATCACTATTTTCTGGGAAAGAGTGGCTCACACCTGATTTCGCTTTAACAACCGAGTTCTTGCCTATAGTGAGGTGCCCAGCAGTCCCTGCTTGACCATGTACAATCACGTTATCTTCAAGAATGGTGTGCCCTGCGAAACCCGTTTGAGAAACTAATAAACAATGCTGCCCAATCTTACAGTCATGACCTATTTGCACTAGGTTATCAATTTTGGTGCCTCGTCCAATCACGGTGTTGCCTAAGGTGCCACGGTCAATAGTGTTGTTACATCCAATTTCAACATCGTCTTGAATAATCACTCGACCAACGCTTTCTACGCGCTCATAGCGTGTTAACTTGCCAGTCATATATTCAAAGCTGTAATTTCCTATCGAGTTATTGGAATCGATAGTCACGTTATTACCGATCACGGTCCCTTCTTTGATAACCGTATTGGCATGAATGGCGACATTATTACCTATTGTCACGCCGTTCATGATTTTCACACCGGGCATAAAGTGGCAGTTTTCACCTATTTGACAATGCTTCCCAATATAGACATCTGGAGTATCAGAGGTATTGCCTTGATCAAATAATTGATACTTATGTACTTTATAAAAACGCATTAGTTGATTGAGCTTATCGGCATCAAGCTCATCAATGATAATTTTCGTTTTGGCTTGAGTTTCAAGCACAACTTTTGGTCCAACAATGACATCCGCTAAAGTTTCAGAAAGCCCTTTAAGATCTGACTTAGCGAATACTATCGCTAACCCTCCTTTTTCATCGCTTGATACTGGGCGAATCGTTGATATCTCTATTGATTCATCACCAACTACTTTGCCACCAAGGATTTGAGCAATTTCTGAAACTTTTATCATGATGTTCGACCTACTATTTATTAAAAGCGGTATAAAGCTTGTAAGAAGAGGGTGTTTTGTTCAACCACTTTTTCATCACCTGCATATTGAGCAGCATTCGATGTTTCAGTATCTTTCGCCCATTCATACTCAGCTTTCATTAACCAATCGTCACCTACAGCTTGCTCATAGCCAACTGTCGCTTTACGAATATCTTTGAAGTAATCGTCGTTACTGCCAATTCCATTCGTTTCGTTTTCACCGATACGCGCTCGCACATACATTGTGCCTGCATCATCAAAGCTGTATTGAACAATTGGTTCAGCGTATTTTTCAGTAAAGTCACTGACTTTATTGCCGTTTGCGTCGTTTTCTTTAATTTGGTAGAAAAACTCAACACCCATTTCCCAGTTACCAAAACGCTTATATGGCTTGAAGAGTAAGCTATAACCTTCTTCTTTTATCGTGCCCCACGCACTCTTATCTTCATCATTCAATAAATATTCAAGGTTTGAATAGAAACCAGCACCATATTCATTGTTCCAGTAGGTTAGGTATGGTCTAAAACTGTGTTCTGTTGTGGTATGGCGTAATCCATTAACACCTGCAGTGCTATATATCTGGCTTCTTGTATATTCGATGTCATAGACCGCACCAGTTGCCCAGCCACTGCCTATGTTAAAACCTTTGTTCAGTGACAAAAGATGTTTGTAACCATCTTCTGTTTCACTGTATCCCGTTTGTTCTTTCTTACGGTCTTCCAATTTAAACGCATACAGAGCCGACATGTTCCACTTAGCATTTTTGTAGAACAAACTTACTACTTCGTGAGTCCTGGTTTTCTCAGTAGATTCAGTCCCCCCCCACTTAGCCCAGTCGGTAGTCGTTTTGTATTCATACTCAACTGATGATCCAACGTGCCCGCCAAACTGCATAGCTTCATCAAAAAAAGTATCTTCAGGTGCAAAGCCTCGGTCGCTTGCTAGTGCAGTGGTGCTAATGAGTAGGGTGTTAGCTATCACTACAGACAATATTGTTCGTTTCACAGTATTTCCTTATTAATCCGGCAATGGAGTTATTTTTTAATAATTCTGGCCACGAATTTTAGTAGTTCACGTTGAACGCCTAATTATTGTTCTGCATTTATTTTTATTTTTCTTCCTATAGAAATGATATATGAGACATTGGTCACCTTTAGCTATGGAAATAATTGACCACCATCACGAATAGTAGGGTTTTCATCAATCTAAGTGTCAAATTGAGCCTAGTTCTTGCTGTCATTCCTTAGCTAACCTGGTTTCATACATAACAAGCCACAATACTATTAAACCTGTAAATATAGTGATTAACATCACAAACACGCTTCTATTCCACTCAATTCGTATTGACATATTTTGGTCGAGACATAACCTAGTAGTATCTTATGAACTACTACTTTGATTGTGCGGTGTGGATATGAAAAAAAATCTATTTACGACAACGTTAATGGCTGCAGCTTTAGTATCAGGATTCGCTTGTGCTGAAGAAATTGTGCCAGAAAGCGGTGCAGAGCTATTAATCTGGACAGATAAATCAACTGTCGATTACATGGAATATGCAGCTGAATCTTTCAACAAAGATTTCGCCCAAGATATTAAGTTCTCATTCAGAGGGCTTGCACCCATCGATTCGGCATCTCGACTTATTCAAGATGGTGGCTCAGCGCGTGTTGCTGACGTTGCCGAGATTGAACATGACCTACTGGGGCGTTTAGTTGTTGCCGGTGGCGCAATGGAAAATCTAGTCTCTGCAGACCGAATCAATAGTACATTCATGCAAAATGCTATCAGTGCGTCACAAGCAGAAGGCGGCAGTTATGGCTTCCCTGTCAGCTTCGCAACAACGGCTCTTTTCTATAACAAAGACCTACTGCCTGAAGCGCCTGAAAACTTTGAGGAACTCATTGAGTTTTCAAAATCCTTCAATAGTAAAAAAGAGCATAAGTACGCCTTACTTTGGGATATCCAAAATTACTACGAGTCACGTATGTTCGTCACACTCTATGGCGCTTATGAATTTGGTAAAAACGGGACGGATGCAAAAGATATCGGCATTGACTCTGAAAAGGCTCAACAAGGTTTAGAGGCAATGAAGAAACTGCGTGTTGCTAATGACTCTAACCCTATTGATATGCGTAACCCGCAAGTTCGCCGTGGTTTATTTAGCGAAGGTAAAGTTGCCGCGATTATCGATGGTCCGTGGGCGATTCAAGGTTATAAAAACTCCGGTATCAACTTTGGAGTTGTGCCTATGCCTAAATTAGAAGGTCAGCAGCCGCGTACTTTCTCAACAGTTAGGCTTGCAGTTGTCTCTTCCTATACTGAATACCCAAGAGCAGCTCAATTATTTGCCGACTATCTCACGACCGACAAAATGCTCAAGAAACGTTACGAAATGGCTCAAGCTATCCCGCCAGTTCAAACCGTTATGGAAGAGATTATCGTCGATGCTGACGAAGCAACTTACGCCATTATCACTCAAGGTTTCTATTCAGACGCTATGCCTTCAGTACCTGAGATGGGGTTCATTTGGTCGCCAATGGCAAGTGCAATTACGGCATTTTGGGTAAATGATAAGTCACCAAAAGACGTATTAGACCGAGCTCGCTCAATTATCGAAGAACAGATCGAACTCCAAGAGTAAAGAGGATCTATGTTGTTATCAGAGACTAAGCCGGCACCACGAGTGCCTGCTGCTCTCCTCATAATGGGGAGCACACAACTCTTAAAAGGTCACTGGGTAAAAGGTGGCGTATTCTTAGCAATGCAGCTAATTACGTTATTGGTTTTCCCTGAGCTACTCTCTTCGCTGAAAGGGTTAGTAACTTTAGGCGACGTAGCTCAAGTGCGTAAAGGCTTTACGATCACCCAAGGCGACAACTCAGTATTTATGCTGGTAGAAGGTGTGATCGCCTTACTCTATAGCTTCTTATTCATTTGCTTATATTTAGCCAACGTTAAAGATGCAAAAGAAACCCAAAGAACCAACCTGACTTTACGTGAACAGATCAAAGATATTTACGACCAAAAATTCGCATTTATCATGCTGTCCCCTGCTTTTGTAGCCAGTATTGCTTTCATCATAATGCCGATCATCATTACTGTGATGGTGTCATTTACTAACTATTCTGCGCCTCATCATATTCCACCAAGGAATTTGGTTGATTGGGTTGGTTTTAAGAATTTCTTTGCCTTATTTGAGCTTAAAATTTGGTCAAGCACCTTCTTTGGCGTGGCATCTTGGACAGTAATGTGGGCATTTTTTGCCACTATCTGTACTTGCGGTTTTGGATTTTTGCTGGCGCTTGCATTGCAAAACAAAAACATCAAAGCAAAGAAAGCGTGGCGTTTTGTTTTCATTCTTCCTTATGCCATTCCAGCCTTTGTGACCTTGTTGATGTTCCGCCTACTTTTGAATGGTATAGGTCCAGTTAACGCGGTATTGAATTCTTGGGGACTAGATTCTGTTGCTTTCTTATCTGACCCATTTACCGCAAAAATCACGGTTATTGCAGTCAGTGTTTGGGTCGGCGCACCTTACTTCATGCTACTTATCGCGGGTGCATTAACGAATATTCCCGAGGATCTTTACGAAGCCAGTGAAGTGGATGGAGCCAATAAACTCCAGCAGTTCTGGGAAATAACTTTGCCTATGGTATTACACCAAGTTGCGCCATCTCTAGTGATGACCTTTGCCCATAACTTCAATAATTTCGGTGCAATTTTCCTATTAACCGAAGGTGGTCCAATAAACCCTGAATATCGATTTGCTGGTCACACTGACATCTTGATCACTTGGATCTACAAACTGACATTAGATTTCCAGCAGTACCAAATTGCTTCTGTTATCTCAATTGTCATCTTCTTATTCTTGTCTGGTATTGCTATTTGGCAGTTCCGCCGCATGAATTCCTTTAAAGACGATGTAGGTATGTAACATGGATAAGTTTATTGGAAAAATCGGTACAGCCATTGTTTACCTCTTCCTAATAACCAATGCGTTGTTAGTACTTGGACCGGTAATTTGGACCGTTATGGCGTCATTTAAAGCGGGTAATAACTTATTTAGCTCATCGTTTACAGGGATGGAGTTTACTCTTGACCACTACCGAGCACTTTTTACCGACACGCCATATTTTGAGTGGTACAAAAATACGTTCTTCCTAGCAACCGCCAATATGATCATTTCACTGATCGTGGTAACCATTTCGGCGTTTGTATTCTCACGTTACCGCTTCAAGGGTAAACGGAACGTAATGATGAGTATTTTAGTGTTGCAGATGTTCCCTGCGTTTCTATCAATGACCGCTATTTACATTTTATTGTCCAAAATGGGCTTAATTGATACTTACGCTGGCTTACTGTTTGTTTACGTCACTGGCTCCCTTCCCTTCATGATTTGGCTTGTGAAAGGTTACTTCGACGCTATCCCAACATCATTAGATGAAGCGGCCAAAATTGATGGCGCTGGTCATATGACGATTTTCTTAGAAATCATTTTACCACTAGCCAAACCTATCCTTGTCTTTGTCGGCTTAGTTTCATTTACAGGACCATGGATGGATTTCATTTTGCCAACGCTAATCTTGCGTAGTGAAGAAAAAATGACTCTCGCAATTGGTATCTTCAGTTGGATTTCATCGAACTCCGCTGAGAATTTCACCTTATTTGCCGCAGGTTCTTTGTTGGTAGCCGTCCCAATCACGTTGCTATTCGTTGCAACACAAAAACACATCACCACTGGTCTCGTCAGCGGTGCAGTAAAAGAATAACGCTAGGAATACAGCATGATTACAAGAAGTTCACTTACACACTCGGCAAAGAGTGCGGACAGTTACGCCTATGATAATGAAACACTGCACCTGCGATTACGTAGTGCAAAAGGTGAAATTGAACGTGTATCCCTGTGGATAGGCGACCCTTACCATTGGGCTGAAGGCGGTCTTGATGGTGGTAATTTAGGAGGAAGCGATGCCCACGGTTGGGTAGGTGGTAACGAAGTAGCAATGATTCACGAAGGTGAAACCGAGCACCACGACCATTGGTTTGCAGAGTTTAAGCCGCCAAAACGCCGTAGCCGTTACGGGTTTATTTTATACGGTAAAGATGGAGAAAAGATTCTCTTCGGTGAAAAGCGATGCGCTGATTTATCTGAACCTAAAAAAGCAGAAACAGAACTCAGTAATTTGAGTAACTTTTATTGTTTCCCATACATCAACCCACGCGATGTATTGAAAACACCTAACTGGGTGAAAGATACCATTTGGTACCAGATTTTCCCTGAACGATTTGCAAATGGTCGACCTGACATATCACCTATCAATGTCCAACCTTGGGGAACAGAGCCTAAATCGGATAACTTTATGGGTGGTGACTTGTGGGGCGTAATTGAAAAACTCGATTACTTACAAGATCTGGGCGTTAATGGCTTATATCTGTGCCCTATCTTTACTGCCAATGCCAACCACAAATATGACACGGTTGATTACTATAATGTCGACCCACATTTTGGCGGTAATGAAGCGTTCAGAGCACTGGTAGCAGAAGCCCACCAGCGCGGCATGAAAGTCATGTTAGATGCTGTATTTAACCATATTGGCACTCAATCTCCTTTATGGCTGGACGTTGTTGAAAAAGGAGCGGAATCTCAATACGCCGATTGGTTCTGGATTAATAAATTCCCAGTTTATCCTGATACGCCTAAAGAGGAATGGGACTTCTGGAACCTCAACTACGAAACCTTCGGCAACGTCGTTGAAATGCCAAAGTTAAATACTGAAAACGAAGAGTGCCGATCGTACCTTTTAGATGTAGCCCGTCACTGGGTAGAAGAATTCAATATCGATGGCTGGCGTTTAGACGTCGCCAATGAAGTTGACCACGCCTTCTGGCGAGACTTCCGAAAAGTCGTCAAAGGAGTCAACCCAGATTGCTACATTCTTGGTGAGATTTGGCATGAAGGCATGCCTTGGCTGCGCGGTGATCAATACGATTCATTGATGAACTACCCATTAACCCAAGCCATTACCGACTACTTTGCGCTCTCTGCGTTTGATAAGCATAGCTTTATTAATGCTGTAAATACCTCGTACATGGCATACCCAAGAAACGTTAATGAAGCGATGTTTAACTTGCTTGATAGCCATGACACTACGCGCATCCTTTCTCTATGCCAAGGCGATACACGTAAAGCAAAACTCGCGTATTTATTCATGTTCACTCAAGTAGGTGCACCTTGTATTTATTACGGTGGCGAAATTGGTATGGATGGTGGCCGTAGTATGGGCAGTGAGAATAATCGTAAATGTATGGAGTGGAATGTGGAGAATCACGACTTAGACTTTAAGGCTTTCATCAAAGAAATGATCGCTTTACGTAAGGCTAATCCCGATTTAAACCAACCAAACCTAGACTGGGTATCTGTAAACGATGCTGACTGTATTGCTTATCGCCGAGCTGAGCACTTATTTGTTCTCAATAATAGCGAACACGACAAGCAAATTGAGCTAGAAGGACGTTCAATCTCAATCAAAGCATTTGGCTACCTTATCGAGAAAGTTCAATAACTTGATGAACACTGCGATTGTTATGGGAATCTCTATTGATTCCCTACTTACTCACTCAATAATAAGCACTTCTTTTGGTAAAGAGGTGTATCGAACAGTGCAGAAAACGCCAGAAGATAAACAAAACCTATTTAAATATCTCGCTGAACTGATCACTCAAGTTAGCTGGCGATATGGGCAAGTCGCCGCAATAGGTATCAGTGCTTCTGAATATTACTCTTCAGAGTATCTACCCGCAGAGCGTGACGGCTCTCAAGACGACCATTTACCCCTAGCACAATTGGCTATTGATTTAACAAACCGTTTTAACTGTGATTGCATACTCGTCAACCACTCGCAAAGTGCCATCATGACGGAGTTCCAACGCTCAAAAAACCTTACCAATGAGACGGTATTAAGTGCCACCATTGGTGATAGCTGCGGGATCAGTTTCTACAATAAAATGAAGAATGTTCATCACTCACTATGTGCTAATTGGGCTCATTCAACATTGCCCAACTTTCAGTGGCTCGTTGATGGCTTAACACCAATCTGTCGCTGCGGAAATGAAACATGCATAGAACAGTTTGTCTCCGAGCAAGGCATTGAACGTCAGTACCACCAAGTCGTATTGCGTGACCGAACTCTTTCACAAATCTTTGATGGTGTTGATGAAATAGACACACATTCAACCCGAATCTATCGAACTTTTGTTGACCAACTGGCTCGTAGTTTAATTAAGCCCATCCAGTCTTTAAGCCCTAGTCAGTTAATTTTATCTGGATCCGCAAGCGCCTATCCTTCTTTACGTAACGATTTGAAAGTCGCGCTCTATCGCAACAACGCCGCGAGTGACTTACCCGTAATCACTCAGCTACCGCAAGATGAATTCCTTTTTGCATACGGCGCTTCTCTCATCGCAATAAAAAATAACAACAATCATTTACGCTCATAGTTGCAGGAATGGTAACCTTAGCAGGAAGAAAACATTGAACAGTTTCAGAGGACAACCCGTGTCAGAGCTAGTGACCAAATTGATGGATTTTGGATTTACCAAAACCGATGCACTTGTTTACATTAATTTGCTGAAAAATGGCCGCTCCAGCGGATATAAAATAGCGAAAGAGATCTCTATTTCGCGATCTTCTGTCTACTCATCGATAGATAACCTCTACACCAATGGCTATATCTTTCTGTCCGATGGGGACACAAAAGAGTATGAAGCCAAATCACCCGATTTAATTTTTAGCCAAATTGAGAAGAAGACTGTAGAGAACATTAATATCCTCAAAACAGAACTTTCAAAGATGATGCTGCAAGAGGAAAAAGAATTCGTCTATAACCTCACGGGCTCTGAGAATTTACTGCAAAAAGCCAAAGAAATTATTAATCAGGCTAACCTTGAGGTTTACCTCAACACTGATTTTAATTTAGAGCTTTTTTCAAAAGAATTATGCGATGCAGTAGAGCGTGGCGTCAGAGTTATCGGTTTCTCATTCAATAAAATGGCGAAACCACATGAAAAGATAGAATTATACTCACGCTCTGAAACGGAAGAGACAGAATACCCTTCTCATCGCTTTATGTGTGTGGCAGATATGAAGCTAGCCTTGATGTTTTCTCATCGTGAAGAAACTGTGGGTTTGTATGCGAATAACCGGCTGATCGTGAAGATGATTGCAGAGCATATTCATAGTGATATCTACCTAACTGAATATGAACGTTTAGAACCTGAAAAACGCGTGCGTGTGAACACCATTCATGAACAGCACAATTCCATGGTGCTAGATGAGCTTAAGAAACATTAATGGTCACATTTTAACAATCCGCTGAAAAATCAGCGGATTTTCTTTTTCTTCCATCTATGGTTTTACTAACAATTTATTCTTTGCTGGAAAAATCATTGATGAACACTGATCTCTGGTGTTTTGATAATTAACCAGATGAGAAAGGGTGACTGCGAAGTGAAGACTGGCTGAACAACGAACTTATAAAATATCGAAAACAACCCCCAGAAGATTAAGATACATTTAGGCTCACTGCCGCCTCTAACAGCTGTAAATGAATAGGTACTAAGTCTTCATGTTGCGTTCGGTACCCTCCACCAACTACGCATCCAATCGGAATCCCTTTCTCTTTTGCTAATGCCAACATGAATAAATCACGCTTATAAATACCTTCAGTCGTAATATTTAAGTAGCCAAGTTCATCTTCAATATGAATATCGACCCCCGCATCATAAATAATCAGATCAGGTTGATGGTGTGCAATCGCCATTTTTGTCACTTGTTCAAAGCAGTTTAGGAACTCTTCGTCACCCGTATCTCTGGCTAAAGGAACGTCAAAATCAGAACTTGGCTTTCTGGCAGGAAAATTCTTATCACAATGAAATGACACTGAAATCACGTTAGAATCATTAGCACATAATGTAGCGGTGCCATCACCATGATGAACATCACTATCAATAATCAGCACTTTATCTATACCATCAAATTCTAGAGCGTGTTTCGCAGCAAGAACCAAATCGTTAACTAAACAGAAACCACTACCAAAATCATAATGTGCGTGGTGATACCCTCCGCTCAAGTGGATAGCCAGTCCATGTTCAATCGCCAGTTCCGCCGTTAAACACGTTCCCCCTCCTGACAGTAATGTCCGCTCAATTAACTGCTCACTCCAAGGGAAACCAATCCGCCTCATTTTAGCTGCTGGCATAGATCCTTGAACTAATAGGTCAATGTAATCAGGGCAATGAACTTGTTTAACCTGTTTAACATTAAGCTTCTCTGGTACCACAAAATTGAATACACCCGACCACGAAGGCAGTGCCTCGATTTGCTGTATTGCAGCTTCATAGAGCAACCTGTACTTATCTATTGGATATCTGTGCCCGTCAGGCAATGGAAGTTGAGAGTAGAACGGATGATAAATAAGAGGGATCATACAAGGTACCAAATCTGAGATACTAAAATGGTATCAGGATAAAGCTTGGATTCAACCCAATTAAATGATAATAATTATCAATCAATATAATTATTTGGATTTTTATGAATCTTAACTACTCATTCTTCTTAGGTGTATTTGCAGGTACCTTCGCGGCACTCGGTGCTTTTATAAGCTTTATGATGTTAAGTTGGTGGGCTGTCGATTTTCTGATATCGGTGAACAATGTAGCTTAAATGTTGGGTATGAGAATTCAGTGTATAAAATTAAGTGTATTAGCCTGATCTTGAATCGACTTGATAAACTTCGCTACACTTAAGATATGCCGACTACTCGCAAGCCACTATCTTCGTTATTTATCTCCCTGATCCTCGTCTTGATATCAGGGTGCAAAGAAACATCTCCTGGCGATGTTTTTAACGACTACCACGAACGTATCGCTCGTGTTCAAGATGTAAGTCAGCTAACTCGTGAATTCGAAGCTTCACCCTTGCCACGTAAACGTGAACTCTTCATTAGCCCTCCTGAAATATCGATAAGCCTGTTAGACAGTTACCAACTGCGCCAGTGTGGTCTATTTAATCTCATAGCAGAAAGAAATTCGGTACTTGGAAAAGTCGCCGATGAGTTTCGTAATTTTGACTACCAAGTCGCTTTAATTGAGGGTTTAGAGTCGTGCTTAGCAACCAACAACGTCACCAAGTTAGATGATAGCGTCGTTCAGCAGCTCGTTGAAATTAAGAAAAAGAAAGATGCTCAGCTTAAAATACACAAATGGAACCTGCTGTATACAAGCCAAGCAATGCAAAGTCAGCTTAGATTTAAAGGTTGGATAAATGAAGATGTTGATGTTCGGGTAGGACAAATCAGCGATGCGCTTACTTTTCTCAATAGCGCTATACTCACACCATCAACCCAAACCAAAACTGTAGACGTACAAGAGGTTTTGGAAAGAAACCCTATTATAGGGGATTTGAATTACTCTTTAGCCAATGCCACATTTCAGCTGGCTTTAATCACGACCCAACTAGAACAAAATGACCATAAGATCACTTGTGGAAAACAGCGTGACCAAACCCAATTTCGATATCTAAATAACGTATTTGAACAGCAATACATAGAAAAAGTGCAACCCTATATGGCTCACCTTGATAGCTATTACCAAACACTTTCTCCAAGCCTAACCCTTTTCTCTCAGACGCTTTCAATCCATCAATATCATTTCCCGATTAGAGATAACCACCAGAGGTTTAGGCTCGCCATATTAGATCACGTAAAATATTGGCAGCAGCTTTTCCAACGTTGCGGTAGAAAGCTAGGCTAGCCTTTGGTCGATTTTCTTGCAGTTGTTTTTTTACGTGTTCCACCTTTTCTACGCTTGAAGGCGGGTCTTTCCACTTTAGGTAAATGACGCAATGATTCCGGCACTTCGCCCGTTTTGACTAGCGCCATCAAACCATCGACCTTTCCTTCAAGCGCCTGCATAAATGGCTGGTAGGCTTGATTTCGTTCAGCCATGCCTTGCAGTTGATGCTCCCAGTGAGCGGTCATATCTGGGTATGTTGAATCAGTCGGCAATGCATTAATTAGCCCTCGACCTGCAGGGCTACTATGGATACTTTTTCCTTGACGAGTTAGGAGTTGCCTCTTAAATAAAGTATCCAAAATCCCTGCTCGTGTTGCTTCCGTGCCTAAGCCATCGGTCTCTTTTAGTATTGCTTTAAGATCTTTATCTGCAACAAATCTAGCAATACCAGTCATTGCTTGTAATAAAGTCGCTTCAGTAAAATGCTTCGGTGGTTCTGTTTTTTTATCGCTGATTAACCCTTCACGGCAAGTTAGCACTGTCCCTTTCGCTAGAGGTGGAACCGTATCAACTCCTTCTTCTTTCTCCGCTGTATCACTTTTACCCATAAGCACTTTCCAGCCAGGGCTTACAAGCTGGCGTCCTTTTGCAGTAAAAACACCACCAGCAATATCAAAGACTAACTTCGCATCAGCAAAAACCGCATGTGGGTAGAATTGCATTAAATACTGCCTAGCAATTTGTTGGTAAATTTTCATTTCATTCGCTGACAAGCCATTAACCGATGATTTTTTAGGCGTAGGGATAATCGCATGGTGCGCATCGACTTTACTGTCATTCCAAGCTTTCGATTTAAGAGATAAGTCAGCCCCTTGAGCACCACTGGACAGCTCTTTAGCGTTATTCGCAATAGCGTCAACAACAGATTCTCTTTGAGAGTAATGATCTTTAGGGAGATAGCGACTGTCTGAACGCGGATAAGTAATGAGTTTGTGTTTCTCATATAAAGACTGACAGGTATCTAAGACTTGCTGCGCACTCATACCAAAACGCTTGGCAGCATCAATTTGTAAAGCAGATAAAGAATAAGGTAAAGGAGCAGATTGTTTGGTTTGTTTTTGCTCAGACTCAATAACGGTCGCAGGTTGATTCGCAATGCGATTAGCCACATTTTCAACCAATTTACGATTAAGCACGCGCCCTTCTTCATCTTGCCAAGGTTTGCATGCCTCGCTTGGTTTCCAGCGAGCTCGAATATCAAATGACTGACCACTTTGGCCACCATCCGGTGGTTGGTATGGAATTAGTGCATGCAAAGTGAAGTAGTCTTTCGAAACAAAGTTTTCTATTTCTTCATCTCTGCGAACCACCAAACCTAACACTGGCGTTTGCACTCGACCTACCGACAACACACCTTGGTAACCCGCTTTTTGACCTAATAAGGTATAGGCGCGCGTCATATTCATTCCGTATAACCAATCCGCACGAGAGCGTGCAAGAGCGGAGATAGAAAGTGGGATAAATTCTCGGTTACTGCGCATTTGATTTAATGCTCGTTTAACCGCGGGTAAGTTTAAGTCGCTGACAAGCAAACGCTGCATCGCTTCTTTTTTGGTTTTAGAAACCTTGCAGTAATCAATGACTTCATCTACAAGCAATTGCCCTTCTCTATCAGGATCGCCAGCATGAACAATTTGAGTGGCTTCTTTGAGTAGCTTTCTGATTACTGTGAGCTGTTTACTGGATGTTTTTCTTGGACGAAGCTGCCATTGCTCCGGAACAATCGGTAAATCGGCTAAGTTCCACTTTTTATAGCGTTCATCATAACTATCGGGTTCAACTTGCTCTAATAAGTGACCAATACACCACGTAACGATATCGCCATTACCACAACGAATAAAACCTTGGTCTTTCTTTTGTGGGTTAGGTAATGCTGCCGCAATTGCACGCCCTAAGCTTGGTTTTTCGGCGATGATAAGACGAGACATAGTTTTCCAATAGCTATAAATAATTAGAGCCACATTATCTAATGTGGCTCTAATAAATCAAGGAAAACTGTTTATTTGTACAGCTATAAAAGCCCGTATCGGATTATAGGAACTCAACAAATTTAGAAAATTCTCTTTCCGGGACTTTCATAGGTGTACAACCCGGTGTACCTAGATATAAGAAACCAACGATTTCATCGTCACCTTCTAGACCAAATGCTTGATGAACCTCTGGGTGGAACATCCACTTGCCTGAACGCCAAAAACCTTGGAAACCTTGCGCGACTGCGGCCATTTGCATTGCTTGCGCAGCGCAACCCGCAGACAAATGTTGCTCGAATGCAGGCACTTTGTCGTGTTCAGTCACTTTTGCGATGACAGTGATAACCATAGGTGCTCGAAACGGCGCTTTCTTTACTTTGTCAATGACCGCTTCTTCACTTTCGTCCGCTTCTGCTGCTCGAACTAAAATATCGGAAAGCTTTTGTAAGCCTGTACCTTGTGCAATCACAAAGCGCCATGGCGTTAGCGCACCATGGTCAGGAGCTCGTAAACCGGCTTTGATAATATTTTCTAATGCAACACCTTCAGGTGCCGGATCAGAGAGTTTTGCGATTGAGCGTCTGTTGAGCAATAGATCCAAAGCATCCATTTGAAGTCCTTACTAATTTTTATTGTTTGTATAGTTGAACTGTAGCACAGATTACAAACGATAATAAATCTCAACAGCTGTCCATTTGAGGCATTATTTTAAACGGTACTGGAAACAACAAAGGCTCCTAAACCTATGACTTAGGAGCCTTATTTACTTTTCCACTTCAAGCTCGTTTAGCAAGAACATTTAACGAAATCCTAAAGCTTGATAACCCGCTCTACAGCTTGATTGCTAGCTCAACACCTTGGCGAATCGCACGCACAGCATCCAATTCACCCGCATAATCAGCACCGCCTATCACGTGCAGTTTGCCACCAAACTCTTGCCACATATCTTCAAATGGACGAACAGACACTTGCCCTGCACAAACAACCACCGAATCAGCGTCTAGCACTTGCTGTTTCTTATTGATTTCAATATGCAGCCCTTGATCATCAATTTTTTGGTAACTCACACCGCCTAATAGATTCACACCGCGTTTTTCAAGCGTACGTTTATGAATCCACCCCGTTGTTTTACCAGGACCTTTACCTACGCGACCAGCCTTACGCTGCATCACCCAAACGGTTTTCTCACTGAGAGAGTCTGGGTAAGGATACAGCCCCCCTGGGTGTTCCATATTTTTATCAATGCCCCACTCGTGTAACCAGTCATCAAGGCTATGAGAAGCTGGTTCCGTTAGCATTGTCGCGACATCCACACCAATACCACCCGCTCCAACTATTGCCACTTTATCGCCTAAAGTTGTTTTTTCACGAATGAGCGTTTGGTAATCAACAACATTACTTTGTTCAATACCTTCAATATCTAGCTTTCTTGGCTCAACCCCTGCAGCCATCACGACTTCGTCGTATTTAAGCAGCATTTCGAATGTGGCTTCCGTGTCTAATTTAAGGTTGACCCCTGATGCGTCAATTTGATTAGCAAAATAACGAATCGTTTCTCTAAACTCTTCTTTCCCGGGGATTTGCATAGCTAATCTGAATTGACCGCCGATACGATCATTTTTCTCTAGTAGGTCAACGTCGTGTCCACGTTGAGCCAAGGTCGTCGCACAAGCAAGCCCTGCTGGACCCGCACCCACAACCGCTACTTTTTTCTTCGTCACTGCAGGTTGAACCACAATTTCTGTTTCATAACATGCTCTAGGGTTCACAAGGCAACTGGCTCTTTTCCCCTTGAACACATTATCAAGACAAGCTTGGTTACAACCAATACAGGTGTTGATGAATTTAGCTTGATCTTGGGCTGCTTTGTTAACGAAATCTGGATCGGCTAGGAATGGTCGCGCCATTGACACCATATCCGCTTGCCCAGAGCTCAAAATTCTTTCTGCATCTTCTGGTGTATTAATTCGGTTACAAGTCACCACCGGAATCGAGACATGCGGTTTCACTTTCTCCGTTACCCAAGAGAAAGCGCTTCTAGGAACTTGAGTGGCAATTGTAGGCACGCGTGCTTCATGCCAGCCAATACCGGTATTGATGATCGTAACGCCCGCTTCTTCTAATTTTTTAGCCAGCAATACAACATCATCAAAAGTGCTGCCTTGTTCAACCAAATCAAGCATCGATAATCGGAAGATGATGATGAAATCTTGCCCTACGGCCTCACGGATTGTTTTTACGATTTCAAGAGGGAAACGCATGCGCTTTTCATAAGAGCCCCCCCATTCGTCGTAACGCATATTGGTTCGCTTACAGATGAATTGGTTAATCAAGTAACCCTCTGAACCCATGATTTCCACGCCGTCATAGCCCGCAAGTTGTGCCAGTTCAGCACTGTTTGCAAAAGCATCAATCGTTTTTCTAATTTGACGAGGGCTCATTTCACTAGGAGCAAACTTGGCTATCGGCGCTTTAATACCAGAAGCACTTTGAGCAAAGGGATGCATCGCATAACGACCAGCGTGTAAGATCTGTAGTGCGATTTTCCCATCATGCTTATGTACAGCATCAGTCACAACTTTATGAGCTTTGGCGTGCTTAGGTTTACTAAACTCCGCACTGAATGGGTGAAGCCTGCCTCGTAAGTTCGGGGAGAAGCCTCCCGTAACGATAAGCCCTACACCACCTCTTGCTCTTTCTTCATAAAAAGCGGCGAGTTTATGCAAACCTTCTTTATTTTCTTCTAATCCGGTATGCATTGATCCCATCAATACGCGATTACGTAATTGAGTGAATCCGAGATCTAATGGTTCGAGCAAATGTGGGTACATGGCAGACATCACTTATTTTATTATCTTTGTGGTCAGACCAGAATATTACCCAAAAACCAAAATATCAAACACCTGTTTACAATTATGTAACACCGATCATAATGCGCAGCTAAATGAACGCCGATAAGAACACTAAAAATCACCACGTTACGTTAAGCGACCTACACTTAATGAGTTGTTAAATTGTGTTACTTAACTGAGAATTCATATCAATTACCTGTATTGACCAGCGAATACTCGATGAAAGATAGTTTGGTTGATAGAATTAACGTAGGATATTAAGCAGTTAATATTATTAAGATTACCTGTATAGCCGAATCAATAAAGCCGTAATCTTGCTGTGGAGACAGAATGAAAAAAATATTCAAATTTATTAGCATGATCTTCAAAGGAATATGGAAGCTCATCACTTTTATTCGTTTAGCGTTAGCTAACATTTTCTTTTTACTGAGTATTGCACTGATTTATTTTGTGTATTTTTACTCAACCCCGACGCAGCCAACGGTTCAGCAACAATCTGCTCTAGTACTTAACCTTTCAGGTCCCATTGTAGAGCAAAGTCGCTACATGAACCCTGTCGACTCTTTTACTGGCTCTATCTTTGGTCAAGACTTACCTAAAGAGAATGTGCTTTTTGATATCGTTGAAACCATTCGTTATGCAAAAGACGACGATAACATCACTGGTATTGTGCTTGCCTTGCGTGAATTACCGGAGACAAACCTGACAAAGCTGCGCTATATAGCGAAGGCATTAAATGAGTTTAAAGCCTCTGGTAAGCCTATCTATGCGGTTGGCGATTTCTATAATCAAAGCCAATATTATTTAGCCAGTTATGCGACAAAAATCTTCATGTCACCTGATGGGGGGGTGATGCTAAAAGGCTACAGTGCTTACTCCCTTTTCTATAAAACGTTCTTAGAAAAACTGGACGTGAACACACACGTATTCCGAGTTGGTACTTATAAATCAGCCATCGAACCTTTCATCCGTGACGATATGTCAGATGAAGCGAAGCAATCAGCTTCTCGTTGGTTAGGTCAATTATGGGGAGCATATGTCGATGATGTTGCCAATAACCGCCAAATATCCGCGGACACTCTCAACCCAAGTATGGATTCCTTCCTCGAAGATCTAAAATCAGTAGATGGCAATATTGCTGATCTTGCAAAAAAACTAGGGCTTGTCGATCAACTATCAACTCGTCAACAAGTTAGACTTGAACTAGCAGACGTATTCGGCAGTGACGGTGAAGATAGCTATAACGCACTTGGTTACTATGAATATCAAACGACTATGCTGCCTAAAATGGACACAGCAGAAAGTGATGTTGCAGTTGTAGTGGCGAGTGGCGCGATTATGGATGGCCGCCAACCACGTGGCACAGTTGGTGGTGACACTACCGCTTCTTTGCTTCGCCAAGCTCGTAACGACGACAAAGTAAAAGCGGTGGTATTGCGTGTAGACAGCCCTGGTGGAAGTGCTTTTGCATCTGAAGTAATTCGCAATGAAATTGATGCGATTCGCGCTACCGGTAAACCCGTTGTGGTTTCTATGTCGAGCCTAGCCGCTTCTGGTGGTTACTGGATCTCTATGGGTGCGGATCAAATCGTCGCTCAACCGACTACCTTGACTGGCTCTATTGGTATCTTTAGCGTTATTACTACATTTGAGAAAGGCTTAAATAACTTAGGCGTGTACACCGATGGTGTTGGCACATCTCCTTTCTCAGGTCTAGGAGTGACAACGGGGCTTTCAGATGGTGCTAAAGATGCTTTCCAAATGGGCATTGAAAATGGCTACCACCGCTTTATTAGCCTAGTCAGTGACAACCGTGGGATTGAACTGGCGGAAGTTGATAAGGTTGCCCAAGGCCGAGTTTGGACTGGTCAAGACGCACTTCAATTCGGACTCGTAGATAAAATGGGCGATTTTGATGATGCGATTAGTATCGCAGCTGAACTTGCAGAACTAGAAAACTACAATATCTACTGGGCAGAAGAGCCGTTATCTCCAACCCAGCAATTCATCCAAGAGTTCATGAACCAAGTTAAAGTCTCTATTGGCCTTGATATACAATCTCTGGTTCCTAGCAGTTTACAGCCAGTTACCCAACAATTAGTGCAAGATAGTCAACTATTAGACAGCTTTAACGATCCTCAAGGACGTTATGCTTTCTGCTTAAACTGCCAAGTTCAATAAGCGCGACTCTTCTTTCATTCAATATAAGTTATGACGAGAGGTACCTCTGTGTGAGGTACCTCTTTTTATTACATCATAATTCGCTATAATCGCCGCCCTGTTCCCCATATAACACTAAGTAATTATCACTATGCCAAGAAAACATATCTACATCGCCTATACTGGCGGCACTATCGGTATGCAAAAATCTGACGACCATGGCTATGTACCTGTCGCTGGCTTTATGGATAAACAACTGGCAAGCATGCCTGAATTTCATCGTTCTGAAATGCCTGAGTACACCATTCATGAATACTCACCATTGATGGACTCTTCAGATATGACGCCGTTAGACTGGCAAACTATTGCTGATGATATTCGTAAAAACTACGATAATTACGACGGCTTCGTTATCTTGCATGGCACAGACACCATGGCATATACCGCTTCTGCGCTTTCTTTCATGCTAGAAAACCTCGGTAAGCCAGTTATCGTCACGGGCTCTCAAATTCCACTTGCTGAATTACGTTCAGATGGACAAGCGAATCTGCTTAATGCTTTGCACCTTGCCGCGAATTACCCAATCAATGAAGTGACATTATTCTTCAATAATAAATTGATGCGAGGAAACCGCAGTACTAAATCTCATGCCGATGGGTTTAACGCTTTTACGTCACCAAACCTTTCACCATTACTTGAAGCGGGTATTAATATCCAACTAGGTAATAATGTGGTGGTGGATCAAAAGCCTGAAGGAGAATTCCGAGTACATAACATCACACCACAGCCAATTGGTGTAATAACCATGTATCCAGGTATCTCACATGAAGTGATTCGCAACACCTTACTTCAACCAGTAAACGCAATGATCTTGCTTACTTTTGGTGTGGGTAATGCCCCACAAAATCAAGAACTACTTCAGCACTTAAAAGATGCTTCAGAGCGAGGTGTTATTGTGGTGAACCTAACTCAGTGTTTAGCGGGTAAAGTCAATATGGGTGGCTACGCGACGGGTTGTGCACTAGCGGAATCAGGTGTTGTCAGTGGCTACGATATGACACCAGAAGCGGCACTGGCTAAGTTACATTACCTGTTGAGCCAAAACTTAAGCTACGAAGAAGTGAAAGCTCAAATGCAAAAAGTATTACGTGGCGAAATGAGCTTATAAAGAGCTTACAAAGTGAATGACATAAAACTCTAAGTCATTTTCTTGCTCAATATAAAAGGCCGGCTATCATGAATAACCGGCCTTTTTACATAAAAGACTACTGTCTTTCCTCTAAATTATATAGATAGCAATGTGCATATATAAAATAGACCGAAGAAACAGATATTAATCGTTTGGATTCACTCTAACGATATCTTGCTGCTCAGCATGAAATTGCTTTTTTAGTTCAGACTTTGACTTAAAGCTAATATCACCACCTGCTGCCACTGTCATATGCTGAGCATCTACATTATGCTTAGACTGGTAAAGCATGACAGCTTGCATACATGAATCACGCTGTTCTTTTGAAAGCACAGTGCCTTCAGGCCACTTCCCGGTTTCAACGGCATAAGTTAAACGTTCGTATACATCTGGCGTCATCGCGCTCAGGAGTTGTTCTGAATTCATGGAATGCCTTTTTCGTTACATTATTCACCAGAAAGTAACCTCTGGGTAATTTGAGTCAAGAAGAAGCTAATAAATAAGTGTATTTGATCACAAGTGAAGGATTATGAGAATTTTAAAATGGCTAAGCTTAGCCGTAGCGCCTGTGATTTTATCTGGGTGTCTAGAAGGTAATAAAAATACCGATCAACTTTGTGAAAGCCATGAAGGTTTACAATGTTCAGAGCTCAACATGAACGATGGGCAATGCCGCATTCCTCGAACCGATTTAATATGGCACCGATTTGAAGTTTTAAAGCAGCCAACAGATGCTCACAAAGTAAAAGAATACACATTAGTTGCCGCCTATAGGAAGTGTCTCGAGCTTGCTTCTCAGCTTGAACCTATCGATCAATCCGCTTTAAAACAGCGCCGATTCTCTGCTTTGATGCACAGTATTGGTGAGCTTGACCGTATTGTCGATGAGTTATCAGATTCGAAAGAGCCTGAAACCTTGTATTTCCTTTGGTCTCAAACAGGTAATACTGATGCAAGACGTAGCTTTCTTCAGCTTGAAGGCACTAAAGCATTAAACACAGCAGAAATGCAGTATGCTCTGGCAACCTTTTATACTACGCGGGATTACCCAAAAACCATTGCACTATTAAAGAATGCATTGGTTCTCTCTAATGGGAAAAAGGTCAATACTGAAATATTCAAATCTCTCGCCAGCGTTAACCACCGTCTTGGTAATTTAGAAAAGGCGTATATGTGGGCAATGGTGGCGAAACGGTTTGAAGTACCCATTGCATCACAGGCAGAACTTTCAGTGATGTATCGCTTTAATGCTGAGAAGTACCAAGAATTGAACGATATCGCGGACATAATAGAAGACGCGATTCAAGAAGGGATGTTTAAAGCTTCACTTGTTCCAACTAAATGGGATAAGCAAAGCTAATATTTATACATTTTTGAAAAAATCAAACAAGAGCGGTGACTTATTCACCGCTTTTTTCATTTTTGTTGAAAATTAACGACACTGAGTTTACACAAAACCTTTCACCTGTTGTTTGTGGTCCATCAGGAAAAACGTGACCTAGATGGCTATCGCATGCTGCACATCTAATCTCAATACGCTTCATACCGTGACTTAGATCTTCAATATAACGTACTGATGTATCATTAATAGGAGCGTCGAAGCTTGGCCAGCCGCACCCCGAATCATATTTATTGTCAGACAAAAAGAGCGAAGCACTACAACACGTGCAACTATAAATGCCAGTTTCATGATTATGCAGTAACTTTCCTGTGTACGGAGCCTCAGTACCGCGCAATCTGCACACTTCAAACTCTCTATCAGTAAGGCGTTCACGCCAGTATTCATCAGGCTTCATCGTATTTCCTCTCACGTTTTTCACGTTAATATCTCTCTACATTAACTCTTATTATATTTACTTTTTTCTATAAAAACTTGCATCTATCTCGTTTTGTAGCACATACTTCCTTCCCGAGATACATTGTACATATACACTCATAAGTGAATCGTCATTTAGAGGTATTTTACCCAACTGGAAGCACACAGAACCACCTACATCGGTCAAATTTCAATCGTTTACATGTAATTGTTAAGAAAAGCGTCGCTTTTTTTTGACTTTAAACAAGTTAAGACGGATTATCTATTGCAGATGTATACTGGATTCTGTAATTTTACTACCAGTTATCTTTAATCAGAAATTAAGTTGTGGAGCAACTACAATGACTATCAAAGTAGGTATTAATGGTTTTGGCCGTATCGGTCGTTTCGTATTCCGTGCAGCGCAAGAGCGCAATGACATCGAAGTTGTTGGTATCAACGACCTTATCGATGTTGAATACATGGCTTACATGCTTAAGTACGACTCAACTCACGGCCGTTTCAACGGTACTGTTGAAGTTGAAGGCGGTAACCTAATCGTTAACGGTAAAACTGTACGTGTTACAGCTGAGCGTAACCCAGAAGATCTTAAGTGGGATGCTATCGAAGTAGACGTAGTTGCTGAAGCAACTGGTCTTTTCCTAACTGACGAGACTGCACGTAAGCACATCACTGCTGGTGCTAAGAAAGTTGTTCTTACTGGTCCTTCTAAAGACGCAACTCCAATGTTCGTTATGGGCGTAAACGATTCAACTTACGCTGGTCAAGACATCGTTTCTAACGCTTCTTGTACTACTAACTGTCTAGCGCCTGTAGCTAAAGTTCTTAACGACAAGTTCGGTATCGAATCTGGTCTTATGACTACAGTTCACGCTACTACAGCAACTCAAAAAACTGTAGATGGTCCTTCTGCTAAAGACTGGCGCGGTGGCCGTGGTGCTTCTCAAAACATCATCCCATCTTCTACTGGTGCTGCTAAAGCTGTAGGCGTAGTTCTTCCAGAACTAAACGGCCTTCTAACTGGTATGGCTTTCCGTGTACCAACTGCTAACGTTTCTGTAGTTGACCTAACAGTTAACCTAAAAACTGCTGCATCTTACGAAGCAATCTGTGCTGCTATGAAAGAAGCATCTGAAGGCGAGCTTAAAGGTGTTCTAGGTTACACTGAAGACCAAGTTGTATCACAAGATTTCATCGGTGAAGTTCAAACTTCAGTATTCGATGCTAAAGCTGGTGTTGCACTAACTGACAAATTCGTTAAAGTTGTATCTTGGTACGACAACGAAATCGGTTACTCAAACAAAGTTCTTGACCTAGTTGCTCACATCTCTAAGTAATTATTACTTAGTGAACTAACTTCGGTTAGTCGCAATTAGCAGTACTTGTCTTGAGACAATAGATATTAAAAGGCGACTCTTGAGTCGCCTTTTTTGTATCCAAAATTTGAGTTTAACGTCTAAAACTCTAAATAAGATTCAAATATTGTCACGATAGATAGGAAGAAACCTCCCTAGACAGCTTAACGTAAGCCAATATCTGAATCTTATTTTTCCATGAGGGTATCGTAATGAATTTATCAAACTTACCGGCTTTAAGTGTTCTTTCTGACAACATTACTATTGTTGAAAAAGATGGCGTAAAACTTGTCAGAGTTATTCATGACAAAGCAACGGCTGCTATCTCATTACATGGTGGTCACGTTGTATCTTTTAAGCCTACTGATCAAGAAGACCTAATTTGGATGAGCCAACAAGCTAACTTTGATGGTAAAGCAGCTTTACGTGGTGGCGTACCAGTTTGTTGGCCTTGGTTTGGTCGAGTAGCCGCACCTGCACACGGTTTTGCACGATCTAGCCAATGGCGAATTGTTGAACATCGTGAAAGTGAAAATGGTGTCATTGTGAGCCTTGGACTTGAACCTAATGAAGAAACATTAGCTATTTGGCCACATCAATTTGAAGCTCGTTTGAACGTCGAAATATCAGAAGAGTTAGTGATCACTCTTGATGTTAAAAACACAGATAATAAGGCATGGCTATTCTCTGGAGCTCTACACACTTATCTAAACGTTGGTGATATTCACAAAACAGTGACAACAGGTATGGGGGCGGAATACATTGATGGATTGCAAGACGCTAAAGTTTGCCAAGGTGAACCAAGCTTAGTCTTAACTGATTCGATTGATCGTGTTTACACTCAACCTGAAGAGAACATTTTAGTTAAAGATGAAGTGCTAAACCGCACTATCACCATTCACAACAAAGGACATAATTCCGCTGTACTTTGGAACCCATGGGTAGAAGGTGCTGCAAGTATGGGTGATATGCAAGACGACGGTTACCTCACCATGCTTTGTGTTGAATCCACTTTGCACGCTCCAAGCATTGAGACCGGCAAAGAACTGTCACCAGGAGAAAGCCACCAGCTAGTTACAAGGATCTCTGCTCAAGCATAAAGCTTGCACTATTTATAGATAACTCCTTGCTTAATCAATAACCTCGATAACGATTTAAGCGTCGGAATATAATGCAGCTTTAGGGCTGCATTTACTTTCTTATTCGAAAATACCCGCCTAGACTCATATCTATTGAACAAATCTCGTTCATTGGGAAATTTTCTTCCTAGTTTCTCTTTCTTATATTGTTAGTGTTTTCTAATTAATGACTAAATCATTAATTATTATCAATCAATGCTGTTTTATAAGTTTGTATTATAAAAAATATGATAGAGAATGATCTATAAACCAACCCGCTACACCTCTATGAATACAGGATAGTTAGTTCATGTTCAAAAAATACAAAAATCAAAGCGTTGGCTTCCAACTCAAATTGGTTATTTTGCTTTGTTTGCTTGTCGCATTTGGTTCCATAGCCACACTCGTATATCGAAACGCATCCCAAGTATTACTGGATAACACGCTTAGAGAGCACCAATCCAAAGTAGAAGCAATGGCGAAGACCATATCAGGTCAGTTTGATGCCTATTTACATACTTCAAAGGTTTTAGAATCGACATTCCGAAATGGATACTTAGCTGGTATTTATGTTGAAGACTACGAAGTTGAATTTAATGGTCACAACATTCTAAATATGACTCAGTATGGGGAAAGCTTAATTAATGATACGAAGCTTGTAGACAGCTTTACTCGTGATACAGGTGCTGTAGCCACTTTATTTGCCCCTTTTGGTGACGACTTTATTCGAGTATCTACATCCCTAAAAGATCCATCTGGCAATCGAGTTGTTGGCGCTTCATTAGGTAAAAATCACCCTGGCTATAACAAAATCAAGAACGGGCAGCCTTATTACGCCCAGGTGACTTTATTTGGTCAACGATACATTACTTATTACTCTCCTTTGGTCAGCGCGAACGGTAAGGTTAATGGCATTTCTTTCATTGGTTTGCCTGTAGAAGATGCAACACAGAGTCTATTTGATTCTTTGCGATCTGTTTCTTGGGGTGAAACTGGCTACACAATTATTGTCGATAATGATAAAGACAACCAAGGTAAATATCTTCTACACCCAACTAACGCTGATGGTAAAAAGTCCATCATTGATGTTGCAGATTACGAAGGAAATAAGCCTTTCTATCAACTATTTGAACAGGCTTCAGGATTAATCCGATACCCATTTGCCTATCAAAACACTGTTGGTGAGAAATACCTCGTGTATACAGAGGTACCGGGCTGGAATTGGAAGTTGCTTGGCGGAACCTTCATTAAAGAGGTGACCAAAGGCAGCGACGAATTACTAAAACTCATCGCATTTATCGCAACCTTAATTGCAATTTCAACGATTGTTGTCCTAACGGTATTCTTAAACAGAACTCTAACGCCATTGACCACCCTTAATGGTTATATGATGCGTTTAGGAAAAGGAGAAGTCAGCCTTAAAATTCCTCATTCAGGTCAGCAGACCAAAAATGAAATCAGCAATTTAAACAATGGCGTAGCGGCAATGGCTACTCAGCTCAATACGCTGGTTGGGGAAATACGAGACACCAGTGATCAAGTCCAGGTAGGTTCTAGCAGTGTCTCTCAAGATGCAAGTCATAACTTAACTCAATCAGATCGCCAACAAGAACAGGTTGAACAAGTTGTAACTGCAATCGAAGAGATGGCAACGTCTGCAGAATCTGTCGCACAGCAAGTCGGTACGATTGCAGACAATGTGCGCTTAGCTAACGACGATAGCCAACAAGGCTTAGAGGTTGTCGAAGGTGTTTGTATTGATGTTGCACAACTCAATGACCAACTAGACAAGTCTGCTTCTGCAATTGAACAAGTGAGTTCAGACAGTGAAAGCATACAAACCGTTACCAAGATGATTGATGACATTGCTGAACAAACTAACTTACTTGCACTCAATGCCGCAATTGAAGCAGCCCGAGCTGGCGAACAAGGTCGTGGTTTTGCCGTGGTTGCTGATGAAGTAAGGACACTCGCTCACCGAACTCAAACATCGGTTAAAGACGTAGTAAGTATCATCGAAAAACTCAAAGCATCAACAAGTAATGCCGTAAGTTTGATGACACAAAGCCAAGAGAACGCCAATCAAGTGCTCGATAAAGCACAAGGTGCTGGATCCGCTCTTGAATCCATTGCCTCTCAAGTTCAATCGATTGCAGCACAAGCCGAAACGATTGCAGCAACATCTGAAGAGCAAGCACAAGTGTCCCAAGAGATTGCATCTAACGCGCACTCTATCAGTGATTTGAATCAGCAAAGTCGTGCCACAAGTGCTAAAACTTCACAAAGTGCCGATGAACTGAAAAAACAAGCAGAGTCACTTAAACATCAAGTAGATTTCTTTAACTAGACATTCATTGCCTTAGGCAAAGATAGCTGTAGATAAAGGTGGCTTTAGGGAAACCTAAAGTCTATAAATGAATCCATAGAGTCAGCGATCCGTTGGCTCTATATTCATCCTCCACTCATTTGTTACGCTAGCGAACCGATCAGCTTCCTGTTAAAATTTTCGACTTAAAATTTCTAGTTCGAGTTCGTAATGACTTATCAATGCCCTTTATGCCACCAGCCTCTTTCTCAAAAAGAGCGTACTTTTTCATGTGATAAGAATCACCAGTTTGATTTGGCTAAAGAAGGCTACGTAAATTTAATGCCAGCTCACCATAAACGTTCAAAAGATCCAGGTGATAACAAAGAGATGATGCAAGCTCGCCGTCGCTTTCTTGAAGGCGGACATTACGATCCTATGCGTCAAGCTGTGGCGAAACTGTGTACCCAACACTTATCTCAATCGACACCTACGTTACTCGATATAGGCTGTGGCGAAGGCTATTACACAAACGAAGTTGCCTTACAGTTAATCAATAAATCTCAAGAAGCATCAGAAAGCCAACAGGAAATCGCTCAAACTTACGGCTTGGACATTTCAAAGGTGGCCATTAAATATGCGGCAAAACGCTATGATTCATGCTCATTTTCTGTAGCTTCAAGTCACCGCCTTCCTTTTGCAGATAAAAGCTTAGGTGCAGTACTTCGCATTTATGCACCGTGTAAAGCTGAAGAGCTACATCGAACCATTGTAGATGATGGCGTTGTCATCACCGTCACACCTGCTGGTCGACATTTATATCAGCTACGAGATGAAATCTATGATGGTGTAAGAATGCATGATGAAACTGCAGAAGATATTGCTGGTTTTGAGCTTTCCCACCAAGAACAACTAAACTATATGATGGATCTAACCGGTTCAGAGGCATTTGATTTATTACAGATGACACCATTTGCGTGGAAAGCAACAGAGCAGTTCAAACAACAGCTGATGGCTTCTAAGCAATTCAAATGTGAAGCCGATTTCATGCTAAGGGTGTATCGCAAAGTCTAACTTGCTGCCGATATCAAAAGTATCACCTAACCCTTGGTGATATTAGTTATCATTTGCATTGAATAAAAATCTTGCCTCCTTTAGTATGCTCGTTCATCAAGGAGGCATTTTTATGCAACGTATTATTCTTCTCATCACAACTGTTTTACTTACTGCTTGTGCAAGCCAACCCTCGGATAGAGGTTCTCAAGCTGTTTTAACCTATTATGATTACCAACTCGTAAGCCCATCAGGTCAGGCTATTTCACTCAACCAACTTCCTGACGAGCTAAGTCAAGCAGATGTAATCCTTATCGGCGAATGGCACACTCATTCAGGTGTACATCGCTTCCAAACTGATTTACTAAAATCTCTTTCAAACAACAATCCGAATATTGCAGTCTCTATGGAGCAATTCACTCGGAACCACCAAGGGGTTTTGAATGCCTATCTAGCAGGAGAGATTGGCGAACAAACATTAATGTCCAAAGCTGCAGCCTGGCCAAATTACGAAAGTGATTACCGCCCACTGGTTGAACTAGCAAAAGCAAACCGTCTAGACATTATCGCCTCTAACGCCCCTAAACCAGTGGTTCAATGTATAGGGCGCCAAGGTCTTGGATACTTAGATTCATTAGATGACCAAGAGCGAGCTTTCTTAGCAAAAGACATTGATACCTCAGGTAGCCCATATAAAGATAAATTTATGGCATCGCTGCATCATGGTTCTCCAGAGCAAACAGAGAAACAATACGCTGCGCAGATAGCATGGGATGAAACTATGGCTGAATCAATTGTCAACTACCTAGCCAGTAACCCAGATAAGTCTGTTGTTCATATAGCAGGTAAGTTTCATACTGAAGGTGGGCTTGGTACTGCTGCATCGATCTTGAAGAGGTCTCCAGACTTAAAGGTGGTCGTCATTACACCTGTGTCTGAACTAACAATGGACTCTGTAGACTATCAATTACAGGTTCTTGATCCACCAACTCGCTTTGTTAAGCCAGAAAATCGGATGCTGGCATATAAAAAGCTGGCTGGGCGCAGTAAAGGTCTGTCATGTAATTGATTCTAAGCTGGGTTTTGTTTCTTAACTTTGGGCTAGCTCCTTTAGCTCTGGCCTAATTCCTTTAACTTGAACTAGTTCCTTTAACTCGGGCCAGTTACTTTAACTTGAATTACTCCTATAACCCGAATAGCTATAGATGTATCGGCACGAGAATTGCTTGAGTAAAAAACAATCACAAAGCTGAAAATTTACACAAGTTTTTCACTCGCTAGCCGATACACTTTGTAGGGCATGTAAAGGGAGAGCCACATGACACCTGTAGGATCGAGTACGACTCAAGTATATTCGCCACAACAATTGAAAGCGCAAAGCACAACCAATGCAGCTTCTGAAGCGTCTCCAATAAAGGTTGAACAGAATAAAGTTACCCTTTCTGAAGAAGGGAAGGCACTTCTTGCTGCACTACAAGAAATAGATAAGGAAGCCAAAGTAGATAAAGCGGCTAACGAGTCTGTTGGGGACAAAGTTGAATCTTTTGCTCATGGAGCTCTGGGGATGGATCACCCGGATAAAATTGAAGAAGAAGATGATGGCTCTTATTCAGCAGGGCAATACCTGTCCGCTGCGGCAACAGTTGGCGGGATATTACTCGCGATACTGTAGTATTTGTGCATCACCATACACATATACCCATCACATCAAACATCACCTCCTGATGAAATTTTTATCGTCTTGATAAAATAGTCGATTTGTTCCCTACAATACGTTCACGAGATACTTCTAGGATCGTACTTATGGAATAAAACTCGTGAAAAACTCATTCTCGCTTATTGATAAGCCAACATTTTTTGGTGCTATTGCACTCCTGCTCACGATCGTCTTTCCACTAATTATGTTCCCAACTCAGGGCGCAGAATGGATTGCCGTCGCTAAAATTTTTATGACTGACAAACTCGGTTTTCTTTACCTAGCATTAGGCTTAGCCGCTTGTGCTTTTATGGTTTACGTTGTTTTCAGTGATATGGGACAAATCAAACTGGGTGAACCAGATGAACAACCAGAATTTGCCACAGCTTCATGGGCTGCAATGCTATTTTGTGGGGGTATTGGAGCCAGTATTCTTTACTGGGGCTGCATTGAGTGGGCCTACTATTACCAATCACCACCATTTCAATTAGAACCAGGAAGTGAAGAAGCCGTTCGTTGGGCCGCGACTTATGGTCTGTTCCACTGGGGTCCAATTGCTTGGTCTATCTACCTAATCCCTGCAATACCTATCGCATACTTCTTTTATGTTCGTAAGCAGCCAGTATTGAAAGTTTCAAGTGCGCTAATGCCAGTTCTCGGTGAAAAACGCAGTAAAGGCGGCATTGGTAAACTGGTCGATGTTTTCTTCATATTTGGATTACTAGGCGGAGCCGCGACAACTTTAGGCCTTGCAGCTCCACTGATCAGCGAAGGTTTGAATGCCCTCTTTGGTATGCCACAAAATACCTTAACTCAAGCATTAGTTTTGCTGGTTTGTACTGGTATTTTTGCTTATTCCTCTTACGCGGGTTTAGAGAAAGGCATAAAAATCCTCAGCAATATTAATTTCTGGGGTGCCATGGGATTACTGACGTTTGTTCTGGTTGCCGGACCTACAATTTTCATGCTCGAAACCGGGTTAGATTCTATCGGGCGATTACTCTCTAACTTCTTCGTCATGGCAACATGGGCAGAACCATTTGGTGGCTATGGCACCTTTGAAAACACTCACTTTCCACAAGATTGGACTATTTTCTATTGGGCATGGTGGCTAGTATTTGCACCTAGTATGGGCTTATTTGTAGCACGCATATCTCGCGGAAGAACCATTAAGCAAATGGTCTCGGGTTCGATTTTCTTTGGTTCTCTAGGTTGTTTTCTATTCTTTATGATTTTGGGTAACTACGGTCTTTCATTACAACTTTCAGGTCAGTTAGATGTAGTCAGTATTTTAAATAATGAAGGGGCAACTAAGGCAATTTTCTCTATGTTGGGAGAATTACCGATGAGCACTTTAGTCATTGCTGTATTTACCGTACTTTGCATTATTTTTACCGCGACAACTTTTGACTCTATCTCTTACATTTTGGCTTCTGTTGTACAGAATAACGTTACCGAAGAGCCTATGCGTTGGAACCGTATGTTCTGGGCATTCACACTTTCATTCTTACCAACAGTGTTGATGTTCTTAGGTGGATTAAGCACATTGCAAACTGCCGCCATTGTTGGTGGGTTACCGCTGCTTGTTATCTCGGTAATGCTGATGATCTCAGCCGTACGTGCAACCAGTTTAGATTTGCGCCATCAAGAAGATTACATTGAACCGACGATCAATATTGAAGAACTGCCAGATATGGATCCTTGGTCTTCAGAAGGGATGGCTCTCGCTAAATTCGAGAAGGTTAGAGATTTGGCGCAAGAAGCCGCAGAAAATGAGCGTGAAGCGTACCAACAACTAACAGCTATCAAGAAAAAAATCCGCTCTTATGTTTTGGAACAGAGTGAAGACGTTCAAGATCACGAACTTCCTTTAGAACTGCAACAAGAATTAGAACTTGCAGAAAGCAATTTGACAGCTGCGCAAGAAAATAAAATTGAGTTATCTGATCAAGCTCAGAACGCTCGAATCGAGTTTAACCAGGTGGTAGCAGCTCTGTCTCCGGTTTAACCTTAGCCATAACAGTCCAAGTCAATTGGATACACTCTTAAATAACAAAGGCTCACATCTGTGAGCCTTTTTTTGTTTCTTTGTCTTTATACATTCTAATATCGAATGTGAAATTAAGCGCGATTTGGATGATTAAGAATGTGGTCTTCCCAATCTACAACATCAATTTCATACACCACTTTATTACGCACACTTTCACCAGCAGCATGCATGGCTGATTTAGAGCCAGTGATCAACGGATGCCATTCAGGAATTGGGTTGTTTTCTGATAATAAACGGTAAGCACAAGTGTCAGGTAGCCAATGAAATTCATCAATTTTATCGCGTGTTAATTTCAAACACTCTTCACCTGAAGTAAATCGATTCGGGTAGTCTTTGCAAGAGCAAGTTTTGTCATTCAACCAACTACAAGCAACATTGGTGTAATAAACGTCATCGCTATCTTCATCCATAAGTTTATGCAGACAACACTTACCGCATCCGTCACACAGTGATTCCCACTCTTGTTCCGTCATTTTATCTAGTGTTTTTTCTTGCCAAAATGGATTACTCATTGGATTACTTCTTACTCTTTTACTGGGATGCGTGTTATACCGCTAGCCCATACAAAGTTCAAGGATAAAAATCACTCATCATTACTGATTGCTTGAGTATTTTTTGCTACTATCGCGCACCTTTATTAATAAATGAGTCAAGTGATGGATTGTCGTCTAGGTTGTGGCGCTTGCTGTATCGCCCCAAGTATCAGTAGTAGCTTCCCTTTGCACCCTAATGGAAAACAAGCCGGAGAACGCTGCAAACAACTTAATACCGATAATCTTTGCAAATTATTTGGCAAACCCGATCGCCCTCCTGTGTGCCATGACTTTAAAGCAGCTGAATGGGTATGCGGTACTAGCTCACTCGAAGCTATCACTATCATCACTGACTTAGAAACCTGCACTCAGTAGTCATGAAACATAACCAAACTTTAATAACAGAGTCGTATTCCACTCTACGGCTCTAGTTTTATCTAAAACATAATGATTTTATAAATCTCGTCACATCTTCGCCTTCACGTCACAAATGGTCACACTGCACATCATTTGATTAAGTTATAGTTTATGTACTATTCATTAGATCCTCTAACACATGAACTCATCAAATCCATTCAATATCATTCTTGTAGAAGATGACTTAGAACTCGCAGAGTTAATTCAAGATTTTCTACAAAACTATGAATTTACCATCGAGATTGTCAGTGATGGCATTACCGCTGTGAACGAGATTCTGTCAAAACAACCGGACTTAGTCATTCTCGACATCATGCTACCAGGGCAAAGTGGGATGGATGTGTGTCGCTCTATTCGTTCGAATTATCACGGTATGATCTTAATGCAAACAGCACTCGATGATGACATAGACCAAGTCATGGGGCTGGAACTTGGTGCCGATGACTATATTGTGAAAAAGATAAAACCTCGTCTTTTGCTATCAAGAATTAGAGCCCTGCTTCGTCGCCATGATAGGAACACACTCGATAACGACAAAGACCAATTACAGTTTGGACCTCTTGCTATCAACTTACAACACCGTGCTGTCACTCTAAACCAGCAACCTGTAAAACTCACCACATCAGAGTTTGAACTTCTTTACTTACTGGCTCAGAACGTAGGGCAAGTTGTCTCTCGTGATGATATTGCTCAGCATATTCGAGGGTTTGAATACGACGGGCTCGATCGTTCTATCGACAGGCGAATTTCACGTTTACGCCGCACGCTCAATGATGACCCGAACGAACCAGACCTTATTAAAACCATTCGAGGAGTTGGATACCAGTTATGTGCCACCACATTTGAGGCATCGGTATGATTAGAGCATTTTCTATTCTTTGGCTTGCCGTCTTTACCCCTATAGCATTACTACTATTTCCTACGGCAATTAATCCAGTACAGCACGTAACTGAATATTTCTCTGAAGGTTTTTACAAGAAAGTCTACACCGTTAACTTCGAGATGCTCACAGAAAAGCTCTCGAACCATCCACAGGAAAAATGGCAACCTGTGATAAAAAAATATGAGACTCATTTTGGCTACCCTTTAAAACTGCAACCCATGAGTACATACCAATCGAATAGACAATCTTACGATGCTATTCAAGGTGGGGAAATTACCTTCTTATTCGGCGACCCAATGGCATTGGTCCAAAGAGTAGGCAAAAGTGATCAAGTCATTTATTTCGCCCTCAACGAATCAACTGAGCTAGCAGTGCTAAACCAAGCTAAAGGAACGCTATTTCTAGCAGCTGAAGATTTACGCAACCACCCACAAAGCCAATGGGTGCAGATTATTGAAAACACGAACACTCAGATTCCATTCCGGATCAGCTTAAAAAAAGACGATAAACTCCCACCAGAAGCGAAAGAAGCTCTCACGAATAAACCTAGGAAAATCATCAGCTATACCAGTACTAATGGCCAGATTGAATTGCTTGCCCCTGTTATAGACAATGTTTGGCTTCATATAGAAGATGATCTCTCTCACCTTACGCAGATAAAACTTATTGCAACGGTCTGTGCCTTCTTTGTGTTCTTCATTTCAATTGCGATGGTGATGTGGGTATACCCATTATGGCGTGATTTAAAACGGCTAGTGAAGACAGCAAACGACTTCGGTCAAGGTTTACTGTCTAAACGAGCAAGCACCACCAAAATGTCTGTGATATCTCAACTCAGCGATTCATTTAATAAGATGGCTGACAACATTGAAAGGCTGATAGCTAGCCAACGTGAACTCACAAATGCGGTTGCACATGACTTAAGAACACCACTTTATCGGCTTCGATTTGCGTTAGAAATGATAGAAGACGACCAAATAGCAGAGGAGCAAAAAGAAAAATATCGAAAAACCGTTCATTCGAGCATTGAAGATCTAGATCATCTCATTAATCAAAACCTTCTCCTCTCTCGTTATACCCGAGTAGCCGATATTAGCCATTTTTCTGAATGTTGTTTTGCCGAGCAATTACTTGATGAGATCGAGCAATTTAAGCTGGAACACCCTGAACTAGAAACACGTTTTTATTGCTCTCATGACCTTAAAGAACGATCTCTATTCATTGATAATAAAGGGCTAATGAGAGCCATTAAAAACCTGCTCACGAACGCGAGTCGTTTTGCTCAATCAGAGATAAACGTTTCTTTTAAGATCGAAGATCAACAATATAAAATTATTATCGAAGACGATGGTTGTGGTGTGCCCGTCGAACAATCAAAGTACATATTCGAACCTTTTTCTCAGCTTGATAACCAAGAACGAGGGAGTGATAAAGGGCATGGATTGGGGTTAGCTATCGTTAAACAAATCATGAATTGGCATAATGGGTCTGCAACAGTAGATACATCGGCTTCTCAAGGCGCGCGCTTTGTACTATCTTGGCCGACGAGTTTAAATAGGCAACCCAAATGATCGTTCGAGTAATGTGACCAACTTGGACACAAACCGTCTATAAAACACCAACGACTTATAGCTGGTGTGAATGTTAATTTTACGTGGCTTTAGATTAGTCACTGATAGGGAATTAACATGAAAATCTTCACTCACCTCAACACTCTTTTACTCAGTTCAATGTGTACTTTCGTTACCCATAACTGTTTTGCTCAACCTGATAATTTCACTCCGGGCTTAAGTGGAAGCATTAGCCTGAATGTTGGCGTGAGCCAAAGCCAATCACAAAGTAGCACGCATGACGACAACGCGATTACGCCTAATCTAACCAACAATGGTAAACAAACAGAGCAAGTATTGCCCTTCATTTTAGGGCGATTACAATACAGCTTTGGGGATACTTTACTCTTTCTAGGGAACAGTGAAGACCAAATTGCAGAAGCCCAATTCCAAGCCGAATTAGGGCTTTCTCAAAAACTAAGCAAAAATACGATTCTCACAGCCGCACTATTTGGAAACGCACCCAGCATGGACGAGGTATGGCAAGATCCTTACCTTACTGGCCAAAAGCGAGTTTCAACAGAGCAAACCGTTAGAGGTACACGTGTAGCCTTTGATTTAAATGTTCTGATACCTATTAAAATAAAATATGCTTTTGCACAAAGTAAAGTTGACCACGATAACATCGGAGTTTCTCAGGGGCTTTCGATTGCAGAAGCTAATTTATTAGGCAGAAAGAGTGATTACCACCGATTTGGAACAGAAGTAACCTTACCACTAGCTCGAAGTTTCGTCCTTTCCCCTGCTTTCTATTACACAATGAGAAACGCTCAAGGCGAGGCAAAAAGTTTTGATGAATTAAGCGCTCAACTTTCCATCTTATTTTCTAAATCAAGGCACAACCTCATTACCACAGTTAGAACCAGCCAAGCTGAGTTCGACTCTCAGAACCCCGTATTCGATCTCAAACAAGATTACGAATCATTGGGTATCTTTTCTGTGTATAGCTACCACAGTCCTTTTAATTGGAAAAATACCCAGATACACGTCATGGCGGGCTACCAACAACGTGATTCCGACATCGAATTCTATGATACCGACTCCACCTTTCTCTCCTCCGGTATGAGCTACAACTTCTAATTTCAAGGATCAAAAATGTCTAACTTATTTAAAGTGATGTTTCTATCTTCAGCGTTATTTCTATCAGCCTGCAGTGTGGATGATGTTACTGACGCTGATAAATACACAAAACCCACAGTGAATGCAGGTGCTGACCAACTTCATACACTTCCCGTACACACAATTACTTTGAGTGGCTCAGCAAAAACCTACCCAAAACATGTTTACGAGATTAAAACCATTAGATGGACTCAACTTTCAGGTCCCCAACAATTAACTGTACTCAATTCCGATTCATTAAACGCAACTCTCATTAATCCAACAGTTGCCGGTACCTATACTTTCGAGCTCTATGTTAAAGACAGTGCCCGAAGAACAAACACTGACCGAGTTACAGTAATCCTACACGAACAAGCTCAGATGACTTCAGCTAGAATGAGTGCAGGGTTCCATGACGACTATGATGAGATTTGGCATTCAGTTGCTGAAAACTATACGGCATTCGACCAAATAGAAGATAAATGGCATGAAATATACCAGCCATATAAAATCAAAGCCGATAATATCGATACCAAAAAAGAGTGGCAGAAGTTAGTACAAGAGATGCTTCTTGAAGTAAAGGATGCTCGATTAGTCATCAACCCATTCGTTCACTCTCAATCATTAGCCAGCTCCCAAGCATTACCCCTCGATCAACCATTAGCCCACCCTAAACAAGTGAAGCAAACTCCCAAAGGTTTTGAAACATCGTATTTACGCTGGGAAACGAATAACAATATTGGACTAATAACGTTTAACGATTTAAGTTCAGTGAATCTAAAGCAGCTAAACAAAGAAATTAATCAAGCGCTGATAGGGCTAAAAGATACCCATGAACTTTGGTTGGATTTTCCTGAAAAGGTACAAATTAATGAGCAAGTTGCCCTACAGCTAATGATGCTATTCACTCACAAAGCTACGCACTTATATTTAGATGCACAAGCTGATGATAAAAGTGAGTTGCTCATCAGCAGTAACCCGCTCCTTCCGCAATCGATAGTACGAATGAAAAAGGCGCACAGCCATCAGGCTGTAGAAGTGATCGAGCAATATTTGTTAACCCAAGAACTTGGGGTAACGGAGTTTATCTTTAAACAAAAGTATGTCGTTACAGCTATTTATTTATAACTAGAAACACAGTTCAAAAACAAAAAAAGCCGCTAACTCATTAGCGGCTTTTTTTATATTTTGTGACGACCTAATAACGAGTGTGAAAGCGTAGTGCCATCTACAAGTTCTAGCTCACCGCCCACAGGAACCCCATGAGCAATTCGGCTAGCATTAACCTCGTGAGCATTACACAGCTCAGCGATATAATGCGCTGTGGCTTCACCTTCAACCGTTGGGTTGGTCGCCAAAATGACTTCCGTGATATCACCACGGCGCAGTCGGTAATCCAGCGTATCTAACCCTATGTCACTTGGTCCAATTCCATCTAATGGAGATAAATGCCCCATTAAAACAAAGTAGCGACCTGAATATTGACCTGTTGCTTCAATAGCAGCGATGTCTGCAGGGCTTTCTACCACACAGATTTGACCGTTATCTTGCCTTTTCGGGTTAGTACAAATATGACAGATTTCTTCTTCAGTAAAAGTTCGGCATTCACTACAGTGGCCGATCTCTGTCATCGCTTGGCTTAGTGCATCCGCAAGTTGCAGACCACCTTTTCTATCGCGCTGTAACAAATGAAAGGCCATACGCTGTGCCGACTTGGGACCAACCCCAGGTAGACAACGTAAGGCCTCCATCAAATGCTCCAGCATATGACTGGTACGCATTAATAAATCGCTCTAAATTAAATCACTTGCGATTTAGAATGGCATTTTCATACCTGGTGGTAATTGCATACCGCCAGTTACGCCAGCCATTTTTTCTTTTTGAGTTTCTTCAACACGTCGAGCTGCATCGTTGAAAGCCGCTGCGATAAGATCTTCAAGCATCTCTTTATCGTCTTCCATTAGGCTTTCATCAATTTCAACACGGCGAACACTGTGACTACCAGTGATCGTAACTTTTACAAGGCCAGCACCAGACTCACCTGTAATTTCCATATTTGCGATTTCTTCTTGAAGCTTTTGCATGCGATCTTGCATTTGCTGGGCTTGCTTCATCAAGTTGCCCATACCACCTTTACCAAACATGATAATCTCTCTGGTTAATTGGTTATAAATATAAATAAGCTATGAGGCTTAAATGGGGGATGAATACAGACTATTCAACCCCAGTAAGTGACTTAAAACAGCGAATATATGTGTTGTCTTAATAACGAGTGAGTTACATCACGCTAAATCGGTCGAACACTGTCGCGATCAAGCTCTGCTGCAAAACGTTTCTCAATAAATTGAACATTTGCATCATTCTCTAAACTTGAGAATGCGTGTTGTAGCTTCCCTTGATACAAGCGCTCTCGTAATTCTAGTGGGGTTTCCCCCTTCTCTCCAATTTCTACACTCAAATGGCACTCTTCGCCAAGGGCTGTGTTAAGAGCTTGAAGCAACTCGCTCTGAGCTCTATCGGTATTCAAGTGCGCTTGATTCGCTCGAAGAGTTAACGTAACAGACGTACCGTTTTGCTCATACACAGAGTTTAACGCGAGCTGCTCTACAAGCTTTGCGGTATCTAGCTTCTTAATCGTCGCTGACCATTCATCTTGCTCTACAGACTCATTAAACAATTTCTCGACCATTTCTGGTGTTTTGATGTGTTCTAACGCTCGCTTTATCTGAGTAGGTGTTAACTCTTTAGAAACTTCTTTCACTACAGGCTTAGAAGGCTTCCAACGATAAGGCTCATTCGCATCGTCTTTTCCTGGAACTGTAGATTGAGATATTGGCGACACCCGATCAGAGCTACCATGTTGCTGAGCAACACGATCTAATACTGAAGATTTAACTGGTGCCGCTTTAGCCTTTTTTGGCGCTGCGCCTTTGCTTTCCGTTGTTGCATTGCCTCTGCGTTGAGAACGCAGTTGGTGGCGTAAACCACTCACTGGCGATGAAGAGCGCGCTGGTTGTTCTTGTTGCGTCGGTTCAGTGCTTGCCTGTTGGGGCTGGCTCTGATTCGTCGCTTGATTCTGCTGTGGTGGCATTTGCTGAGCCGTTGGACTCATATGTTGCTCCGCACCGTAGCTAGAACGTTCGTTATAAGCAGGTGGCGCATCATACTGGCTGTGCGGGTAATCCTGTTCTGAATAACCATGGTTGCCTGAATGATCAGCGTAACCTTGTGAATCTGTATATTGCGCTGGATTCTGCTGTTGCATAGGTTGCTGCTGAACAGAAGCTTGTTGCTGCACTTGAGGCTGTGAAACCGTAGGAGCCTGAGTAGGCAGTCTCGGATCGACCATTGACGCAGGTTGACTCACAGGCTGAGCAACGCTTTGAGCTGGAGCCAGTCCTTGAACTGCTGTCGCTGGGCTAGTCGAGATAACCGTCGCACTAACTTGCTCTGCAGGTCTGAATGCCATCATACGAAGAACAATCATCTCAATACCAACACGAGCAGTCGGTGACAAAGGCAAATCTTCACGCCCTTTCAAGACAATTTGATAATACAGCTGAATATCTTGAGGGCTCAGAGCTCGGCTCAGCAACTCTAGTTTTTCAGCATCAGGCTGCGCTTTATCTAAGGTCGAAGGCAGCGCTTGGTACATGGCGATTCTATGTAACTGAGTAGACAGTTGATTGAGTAACCCATCCCACTCAATGCCATTTTCAGCCAAATTTTGAATACTATCCATAGCCAACTGCGGCTGCTTGCTGCTGATCGCTTCCAATAAATGAATAGCTTGGTCAGTATCTAGAGTTCCCAACATATGAGAAACCCTATCCGCCGTTACGCTACCATTACCCAAAGCAATCGCTTGGTCAGTCAGGCTTAAAGCATCACGCATACTACCATCGGCTGCATGCGCAATCATACCAAGTGCACGAGCGTCAGAATCAACACTTTCTTCGGCAAGGATATGATCTAACTGCTCGTGGATATTATCAACGCTAATTGGCTTCAGGTGGAATTGAAGGCAGCGTGACAAAATAGTCACAGGCAATTTTTGTGGATCAGTGGTCGCCAGAAGAAACTTCACATACTCCGGTGGCTCTTCCAATGTTTTTAATAATGCATTGAAACTATGCCTTGAGAGCATGTGAACTTCATCAATCAGGTAAACCTTAAAGCGACCACGTGCAGGTTTATATTGAACGTTGTCTAGCAGTTCACGGGTATCTTCAACCTTGGTACGTGACGCAGCATCAATCTCGAGCAAATCGACAAACCGTCCTTCGTCGATTTCTTTACAGGTAGAACACTCCCCACAAGGTGTTGATGTGATCCCTGTTTCGCAATTTAGCCCTTTGGCAAACAAACGCCCTATGGTTGTTTTACCGACACCACGAGTCCCACTAAATAAGTAAGCGTGATGTAATCGGTTTTGGCTAAGTGCATTCTCTAATGCAGTTAAAACATGGGCTTGACCAACTACTTCTTTAAATTTAGTTGGTCGCCATTTTCGCGCTAAGGCAAGATAACTCATGAATAATTCCGAAAAGGATTAATGACCGTCGAATTCGCAGATGCTAAACACTTCAAGGCCTAAACCTTCTAAACGTTTATCACCACCGATCTCTGGTAAATTGATAACGAATGCCGCGTGATCAACAGAACCGCCTAGCTGACGAATTAACTTAGTGGTCGCTTCAATTGTGCCACCCGTTGCTAGTAAGTCATCAACCATCAACACTTTATCGCCTTCAACAATAGCATCAGTGTGAATTTCTAAAGTATCCGTACCGTACTCAAGCTCATAGGTTTGAGCGATAGTTTTACGCGGTAATTTGCCAGGCTTACGTACAGGAACAAAGCCCACACCAAGTTCTAATGCAAGAGGAGCACCAAATAGGAAGCCACGCGCTTCAGTACCAACAATTTTAGTGAAACCCATGTCTTTATAGGTTTCAGTTAGCAGTTCAATTGTTGCTTTGTAAGCTGCTGGATCTTCCATAAGGCTGGTTACATCACGAAATAAGATCCCCTCTTTTGGGTAATCTTGAATGCTTTTGATGCTTGCTTTGATCAGCTCGATTTTATTTGTTGTCATAATATTGATGCACTTAAATTGGCGGCTTCTCTAACGAATAGACTTGGTTTCTGTTAAGAAAAGATGCAGTTAATTCACATTATCAGCGACATTTACCATTATCGTTGATGAAATAATAATCGCCCGCTACATAAGCAGGCATACTGCGTTAATGTTAGTGATTTTCTTCGCTATCAGCAACCAACTCGTGCGTTGGAAGACGAAGAAACCATGATAAGAGGATTATAAGAACGACGACAAGGAAGCCTTTTACCCAAAGGATCGGGGAGAAATATATGGATAGAAAGAAGCTAAACAGTATAAAAATCACACCACGTGTTTTTACTTGTTTTGTGACTGCACCATATTCATACCAATTCTTAAGAAGTGGGCCCAAGGTCTTATGCTCATGCATCCAGCGATGTACTTTAGGGTTACTGCGCATGAAACAAGCGCTTGCCAGAAGCAAGAATGGTGTAGTGGGAAGAACAGGGAGAAGGATGCCAAGAAAGGCGAGAATAATACAAAGGCCACCAGCAATATTCAGGCTAAGATGTCGAATGCTGATAGTGACCTCCGAGAATCAACTAAAAAGTAGCATAGCCATTAAAGACACGGAACAACGTCAGTGTTGCGGGTAGTAATGGAATTAATAAAAATGCGGCTAAAAATCCTAAAAAGTAGAATACATTAAACGGGTCTTGAAAGTCTTTGTTATCTGCCATGATTGCTTCTTGTTTTTGTTAGTAAATAAGTCTCATGCAACCATGTACCCTTTGCTCACATATTCCGACAAAATACGCATTTAACAAAAAAGGCATAGCCACACCAATTGCGCAACTATACCTTAATCATTTATTCACAAAAACCGAGTAACTATAGGGTTAATTTGTCGATCCTTGATGAATATTTAAACTGAAGCTTGATGCCCCCAAACAACTCATCGATAGCTGACACCCAGACCGAATAGGTAGCTCTTGTGTAATAAAGTTTTTCTTACAATTACTGCCAAGTTGATTACCTGCAGCAATATGCTGATTTACATAACCATTAGACCACTGTGCATCTAACCCTGCAGGTAAAATAGACACTGTCGCTTCAGACAAATCTGCAATACCGAACAAGGCATTCACGGGTGTCGCACACTCAGAACACTGAATGCCTTTTTCTAAAATATCCGCCATATCTTTTAAGTCAGGATTAAAACTTTTTAAATTTCTCAAGTAATCATGGAACAACGCTCGAACTAGCAAGGTGGTTGCTGCACCGCCTTGATCTGCGGATGACGAATCCACCAGATAAAAAGCGAATTGACCATTCATCATCCATGCGTAATCAAAAACTAAAGGCATTACATCTGCAGACTGCAATAAACGATAACTGCATTTCCAAATGCCTTGATGCGTATCTTTATCGGGCAGTAAGGCGTGTAGTAAATCTTTTGCTGCACTTGGGTTATCTTGAAGGTAGTCGAGATGCCAGTGCAGTTCCTGATCTTCAGGTATCTCACCGCCATCATCCACACAGAACCATTGACTAGAAAAATCTCTTTGGTCTGATAAATGGTCAAAAGAATCTTTTAATGTGTTTTCTATGGCACTGGCTAGGTGTTGATGGTTTTCAATTGGTTTCGGTAGGAAATCCTTAATGCCAAAACGAAGAGCTTTCGCCACATCAGACATTTCGTCAGTAGCAGAGACCACAATCATGGGGAGTGATGGATACTCTAGGCTTACCTCCTCTACCAACTCGATACCATCAAGTACAGGCATAGATAAGTCACACACAACGAGATCAGTATCTGCATTGCGTAATTTTTGTAATGCGTCTAGCCCATTTTCAGCTTCTATCACCTCATACCCTTGCGCGTTTAAAAAAGCGCTGGTTATACGGCGAAAAATTGGGTCATCATCAACCAACATAATGCACTTCTGGTTAATCACTTCTTGTGCCGAGGTCATTACAGGCTGACTGTGAGTCTTGTACATAATCTTTAACCTCACAAAACAATTATTCGAATTATTATTGTTATCTGTTTATCGATATTCATATAAAACTTAGTAATAAAATACTATTTACACAAATTTCGTCACTACAACTGGTAATTATTTATAGGCATTGGAATACTATAAATAGCGCTACAAGTTGACGTGACGCAAACTTTGATTACTGTGTTACGTATAAATTAAGTCAATTCGTAAATAAATGTGTCTGGACGTATGAAATTAGATGATTTAAACCTATTTCGATTAGTCGTTGAAAATGGGAGCTATACCGCAACATCACGCAAGACGATGATCCCAGTTGCGACAATTACTCGACGCATTCAAGCTTTAGAAGATTCACTAAATCTAAGGCTACTCAATCGCCATGCCCGTAAACTTTCTTTGACAGAGGCGGGCGAACGTTTTTTTAACGAATGCTCCCCTTTACTGCAAAGATTGGCTTCAACGGCTGAAGAACTGACCGATGAATGCAGAGGTGCATCTGGAAAAATTAAAATATCAGCGCCATCGAATTTGACAAAGCGTATGATGATGCCAATGTTCAGCGACTTCATGACAAAGTATCCAGATATCAATTTGGAACTGATGATGAACAACCAAGCTGATCAATTAGATCCAACAGAGTGGGATGTTATTTTCCGCGTGGGTCCGCAGCGAGACTCAAGCCTTATCGCAAGAAAGATAAGTGAAGTGAAGGACATTCTAGTCGCAAGCCCTATTTATTTATCGAAAAACTCAGCACCTTGTCATGCTGAAGAACTTGCAAACCACTCCCTGCTTAAAGGTTACCCTTTAATAAAGTGGCAACTGAATAACTCGAATGATGAAACCGTTGTTAATAGCGAAAAAGGGCGCTTCAATGCCAATGCTTTAAATGTAGTAAGACAAGCATGCTCTGAAGGATTAGGTATCACCCTTATGCCTGATGTCATGATCCGTGAATACATTGAAGATGGAAGTCTAGTCCAGGTTTTAGAAGATTGGAGTGCAAACCCTAGAGACATCTACATGCTCTATAATCACAAAGACCACTTACCTGAAAAAGTACGTTTGTTCATTGATTTTGTGATCGCTTACCACATTCACTAATCACTGAACTGAACTGAACTGACTAGAATAATTTAGCTTTCAGTCCGATTAAAAACAAAAAACCAGAGCTAGGCTCTGGTTTTTTTGTTTGAACTGAGTTGCTACAAAGTGCTACGCACCTTCATTATGCAATTCTAGGTTCGCTAAGTCTTGAGCGATTTCACGCTCTGTCTTCGAATCATCATTACGTAATGAATCTAAGAAATCCAAATACTTCTGGTCAATATCACCGGTAACATATTCGCCGTTAAATACCGAGGTATCAAAACGAGCGATGTCTTGATTGCCCATACCAACTGCAGAGATTAAATCTTCAAGTGTTTGGAAGATTAGTGCATCAGCACCAATCTGCTTACAGATCGTTGCATTATCACGACCATGAGCAATCAGCTCTGTTGCGCTTGGCATATCAATACCATACACATTTGGGAAACGAACTTCAGGTGCCGCTGACACCATAAAGACTTTATTCGCACCAGAGTCACGAGCCATCTCAATAATCTGTTCAGAAGTCGTACCGCGAACAATTGAATCATCAACCAGCAGCACATTCTTACCTTTAAACTCAGAACGAATAGCATTAAGTTTACGACGTACTGATTTCTTACGTTGCTGTTGACCCGGCATAATAAACGTACGGCCTACATAGCGGTTTTTAACAAACCCTTGTCGGTATGGCTTATCGATAGCTTGAGCAATGCGCAATGCGATATCGTTAGAAGTCTCTGGAATAGGGATAACCACATCGATATCAAGATCAGAGTATTCTTCTTTAATGCGTTTACCTAACATTTCGCCCATTTCAACACGAGCACTGTATACCGACACTTTATCGATGAAAGAATCAGGACGTGCGAAATAAACAAATTCAAAAATACATGGGTTCAACTGTGGGTTATCAGCACATTGCTTAGTGAATAGCTCACCTTCGAATGTCGCATAAACCGCCTCACCCGGAGCTACATCACGCATAAAATCAAAACCAACGGCATCTAAAGCGACTGATTCTGAAGCGACCATGTACTCTGTTTGACCATTAATTTCACGCTTACCAAGGCATAAAGGACGAATACCATGTGGGTCACGAAACGCAACCATACCGTGACCAATAATCATCGCAGTAACCGCATAAGCACCACGAATTGTACGGTGAACATTCGTTACAGCTCGAAATACATCATCTGATGTTACGTTGCCTTTAACCGTGTCAATTTCATGAGCAAGAACGTTAAGCAGCACTTCTGAATCAGAAGTGGTGTTTACATGACGGCGATCTTTTTCAAATAGTTTTTCACGAACTTGTGTCGCATTCGTTAAGTTACCATTGTGAGCAAGAGTGATACCAAAAGGAGAGTTTACATAAAAAGGCTGAGCTTCTGAGGCACTTGAACTACCTGCAGTTGGGTAACGAACATGTCCAATGCCTACTGAGCCTTGTAGACGTTGCATGTGTTTTGCTTCAAAAACATCTTTTACTAAACCGTTAGCTTTACGCAGACGGAAACGATTGCTTTCAATGGTACAAATACCAGCGGCATCTTGGCCACGATGCTGTAATACCGTTAACGCGTCATAAATTGACTGGTTTACAGGCGTTGAACCTACGATTCCAACAATACCACACATGTTCTAATCCTCGATTTGCGACAGTAACTGGCGCTAAAATGCGCCAGATAAGAAACTAGATGTTGCTTGTAAATGTTCAAAGAATGGAGCAATAATTCGACTAAACTCAGGTACTAACTGCGAGCTGGTCCACCATTCTGAACTTGGGAATGCGGTAAACGCATCCATAAAAAACAGTACTGCAGATACAATTAAAACACCTCGTAAAGCACCAAATACCACTCCGAGGATTCTATCTGTACCAGATAGCCCTGTTTTCTGTACCAGTTGACCGATGACATAGTTAACCAATGCACCAACCACTAGTGTTGCAACAAATAACGCTGCAATTGCCGTTCCGTTACGAAACATCTCATCTTCGATATTGGTGAAGTACACCGCTAATTTTGCGTAGTACTGGCTAGCAATAAAAAATGCTCCAAACCAAATAACAAGTGATAATGCTTCTTTAGCGAAACCACGGACTAAACTGATCACGGCAGAGAAGCCGATCACGCCTAAAATGACAAAATCTAACCAATTCATGAATTCTTCATCTTAAGTTGGCGCGCATTTTAACAGAAAAAATGCTGACGCAAACGTTTTCTTATGGATTTAACGGTTTAAATTTAAGCAATTGACCTTTTGAACCGGTAATTTTTTCTAATTCCTTAACTTGTCGCTCAAGTTTCGATTTAGAGACATCAGGTCCAACAATTACTCTCGTAAATGATTTTTCTTGCTTGGTGTGGGCTTGATAGCCACGCTTTTGCAAATCCTTAACCACATTTTTCGCATTATCTGCATTCTTCAAAGCCATCAGCTGAATAATCCAAGCACTCTCTTGATATTCATTCCTCTCAGGAATAACTTTCTCGACTACAGCAACTTCATCAACAGAAGCTTGCTTGGAGCTCTCAACTGAGCTTTCTACGGTTTGTTCAACTGGTGAGTCTGGAAGTGCAATATCATCTTCTATTGGTTCTATAACCTCAAAGATTTCAACATTACTTTCGAGCTCTGGCTTGATTGGAATACTCGCAAATTCTTCTTTGTAGTGTGCCTTTTTACCATCAAGTACATCAGGTAAAACAATCACACCGATAGCGACCAAAACAATAGTGCCAACCAGTCTGCTTTGAAACTTACTTGCCATCTAATTTCCTTTTTTCTGCCAATGCTCCAATACCTCACCCACGGTATGGAACGAACCTACGACAAGAATGACATCCTCTGGCTCTGCAGCAACTAAAGCGGCATTAAACGCATCTACAGGGCTAGAAAACTCACTAACACTTGCAGGTAAACTCAGGCAAAGCTCATTAGCTGTTGCAGCCCTAGGACCTTGTAATGATGCAGGGTACCAATGATGAGCAATTGGAGAGAGAACCTCTAAAGTCGCGGGGATATCTTTATCATGCAGCATTGCCACAACCATATGCAGTGTTTTTCCAGCATAAAGCTGCTTTACTTGCGTCGCAAAATACTCAGCTGAATGAGGGTTATGCGCTACATCTAAAACAATTATAGGTTCATGGCTAATTTGCTGCATTCTTCCTGGCAGCTTAGCACTTTTCAGACCATTAACGACATTGACATCGCTGATGCTTAGCTCTGATGTTCCTAAAGCCATTAAAGCCGTTGCCGCATTCGGTAGTGGTAAACTTGGTACAGGAAGGTTTTCAAGTTGGAATGCACCGCTGCTCCAGTGCCATACATCACCATCTACTTGATAAGTATATTGGATACCAACTTGGTAAAATTCAGCGCTAATGTCATCAGCATGAGCAGCAACCGTTGCAGGTGGCTTAGGTTGACCGCAAATAGCAGGCTTTCCGCTGCGGTAGATACCCGCTTTTTCAAAACCAATTACATTAATATCATCGCCAAGCCAATCAACATGGTCGACAGCTAAGCTCGTAATCACAGAAACATCATGGTCAACGATGTTAGTCGCGTCTAATCTTCCACCAAGCCCTACTTCGAGTAAAACCACATCAACTTGCTCTACTTGAAATGCTCGCAAAGCTGCTAATGTGCCATATTCAAAAAAGCTCAGACTAATTTCACCGCGTTCATGCTCAATAAAATCGAATGAAGATACTAATTTTTCGTTCGGAAGATCTTGTCCATTAATACGAACTCGTTCGTTATAACGAATCAAGTGAGGAGAACTATAGACGCCAACTGAGTATCCGGCATCAAGTAAAATAGCTTCCATTAAGGCGCATGTTGAACCTTTACCGTTAGTTCCGGCAACAGTGATGATATGCTTAGCTGGTTTTGTGAGGTTTGCTTTTGAAGCGACAGCTTTAACTCGGTCTAGACCTAAGTCAATAGCGCTAGTGTGGATGTTTGATAAATAATCAAGCCACATCTCTAATGAGGATGTGGCTTGAGGGATAGGTTGTTGACTCATCTAACTAATAACCATAATTATGTTGGCTTGTTAGAGAGTACTTTACCCTTTTTCTGACGCTTCTGGTACTTCATAAGCAGCTTCATTCGGTGAATCGTTCACAGAAACTACTAATGGAGAAGAATGATTGGTCATTTTCGCAACTAGGCTAGCAACACGTTGACGCATTTCACGTCGATCAACGATCATATCGATTGCACCATGATCCAATAGAAACTCACTGCGCTGGAAACCTTCAGGAAGGTCTTCACGAACCGTTTGTTCAATCACTCGTCGACCAGCAAAGCCAATCAGAGCTTTGGGCTCACCAATATTGACATCACCTAGCATAGCTAAACTCGCCGAAACACCACCCATTGTTGGATCAGTCATAACTGAAATAAATGGAAGACCTTTAGCAGATAAACGTTCTAGTGCTGCACTGGTTTTCGCCATTTGCATTAGAGACATTAGAGCCTCTTGCATACGTGCGCCGCCACTAGCAGAAAAACAAACTAAACCACAGTTGTTCTCAATAGCCGCATCGACTGCTTTAACGAAACGAGCGCCAACAACAGAACCCATTGAACCGCCCATGAAAGAAAATTCAAAAGCACACGCTACGATTGGCATGCCAAGAAGTTCACCTTTCATTGCAATCAATGCATCCGTTTCACCACTGTTCTTTTGAGCAGTAGAGATACGTTCTTTATAACGTTTTGAGTCTTTAAATTTAAGCTTATCACGCGGCTCTAGTTCAGAACCTAGTTCAACGCGTTCACCTTTATCAAGAAAGGTGTCAAGACGACGACGCGCCTTCATACGCATGTGATGGTCACATTTCGGACATACTTCTAGGTTACGCTCTAACTCAGCATGGTAAAGCACTTGCTCGCAAGAAGTACATTTAGTCCAAACCCCTTCAGGGATAGACGCTTTACGAGATGAAACGATGTTGCTCTTTTCTAAAATCTTTTCAAGCCAACTCATGGAAGACCTTTTATTTCGATTCCTCCGCCTAATTGCGAAAGAAATAAATTTGGGAATTATGCGAGGAGATTAAACCACATAAAACAGCGAGTGTAGATAAAAAACTGGTTGTACCTATTTTTTCACTCTATATTACTCACCATCTGATAATATTTTTTGAACCTAAGTCTCACATTTAATTCAAATTATCAGGAAGGAATAACGGGCCTATTGGTTCGCGTGGTAACTCAAAATGTTCAGGGTAATCGACATCAACTAAGTATAAACCTTCCGCTTTTGCCGTTGCCCCCGCTAACCTTCTCTCTTTAGCCTCAAGCAACCATTGAATCCATTCTGGAGATTGGTCGCCCTTACCGACAGCAATTAGACTTCCTGTGATATTTCGAACCATATGATGGACGAAAGCATTCGCCTTAATATCAATGACAATATAGTGACCATGACGAGTGACATTTAAGTGCATGATGTTGCGCCAAGGGCTACGAGACTGACAATGCATGGCTCTAAATGATGTGAAGTCGTTTTCACCAAGTAAATACTGACCCGCTTCATGCATTTTCTTCTCATCAAGCTCACCATGATAATGGCTCACCCCTGAGTTCAAAATTCCAGGTCTAAGAGCGTGATTAAAAATCACATAGCGATAACGCCTTGCCGTTGCAGTAAAGCGAGCATGAAACTCTTCAGGAACTTCTTTAGCCCAGCGGACGGCGATATCTTTAGGCATATTTGCATTTGCCCCCATCGTCCAAGCCACCATTTTTCGGTCAACATTGGTCTCAAAGTGAACCACTTGCCCTGTACCATGAACCCCGGCGTCTGTTCGACCTGCACATTGCACTTCTATAGGATGATTTGCGACAACAGAAAGAGCCTTTTCCAATTCTTCTTGGACACTTTTTACGTCACGTTGGCGCTGCCAACCAAAATAGTGGGTACCGTTATACTCAATACCTAAAGCAATTTTCATGTTTTCGTTCTCTTTGAAAAAGGGGCTGGAAGTATATACTTAAAAAGGCTTATGGAGCCAGTGAGCAAGAAAAATAAAGGGTAGCTTCTGCTACCCTTTTATGATGTTTATTATCTGCCATTTAAGACATCGATAAGATTTTTTGCCTCACGGCGAATATCGTCACTACCATCAACTATGGCTTCCTCAAGTAACTTTATTGCACCTTGTGGATCGCTCATCTCAATGTATATCTTAGCTAAATCAAGCTTACCAGCTGCCTCAGCGTTACTGTCGACATCAATATCTCCTATGTCACCAATAACATCTGGAAATTCATTCAACCCAACATCAAGTTTAAGCTCTTCTTCATCAGGATTAAGAGCTTCGCCCTCACCTTCAACTTGAGCCATCAACTCATCAATAGTCATATAAGAATTTGAGCTAGACTCTTGCTCTGTAAGGTTCTCTTGCTGCCCCCAATTTTCTTCTTGAATTTTAGGCTCAGACTGCTGTTTTAATGATTCCCACACTTCTTGTTGATCGGCAGGTACATCATTAGGCAGTTCAGACTTTTGGTCTGGCGATAAACTAAAACCATTCCAATCTTCACCACCCACCTCCAACATAGCTTCAAGATCTAAACCAGCGCTGTCGATCGAGGTAGAATCCATAGGTTGAGAGAACATGTTGTCTACCGAATCCTGAACATCTTCAGACAGTAGTTCAGCCAAGGCTGTCTCATCGAAATTATCGAAGCCATCTAAAAGCTCATCATCAAAACCAAGATTCTCAGTATTCGGTTTGTCAGAGTTGTATTCCCCCAACTCTGACTGCTCAGGGTCTAATGAATCTGGAGTGTCTAACGTGCTTGGGTTAGAAAACAGATCATGTAATGCATCTTGATCATTTCCTTCTACATCTAAAAAGCTCTCAGTTGGCTTCTCTTGAGGAACCTCTTCTGTAAGTTGACTCTCGCTTGAATCAACTTCTATCTCATTAGAATAAGCTTCAATAGGCGCACTTTCTGAGAAAGCATCAGAGATAGCATCGTCTTCACCATACTCAGGTAGTTCAAGTTCATCGATTTCTAAGCCAAACTCTTCAGATACAGGCAGTGACTCATCTAAATCGCCAGGTTCTACCGCAGAGTCAGCTTTAGCGCTTTCTTCGTCATATTCAGGTAGATCTTTATCATCAAACTCAAAAGTTTCTAAATCACGAGTTAAGTCTTGTTCTAAAAGTTCTTCATCTCCAGAGCTAATAGCTTCAGCTAGTGCATCAGCCTCGTCAAACTCCGGTAGCTCTAAATCATCAAAAGTGAAATCTTCATCTGCTTCACTTTCTATTGGACTAATGTCGTCAGGTAACTCTTCTTGAGTGGAACCTTCTTCAGGAGCGTGACTATCTTCACTTGAAGGTAAAACTTCTTCCTCCGGCTCAGCTAGTGACTCAATCTCTTGACCTAATTCTTCAAACTTATTCTCACCTTGAGCAACATCCAGTAAGGAGGCATCCACTTCTGGTTCAGCATCAAGAATATTTTCCGAATCAGTTAGCGCTTCTTCTTCACCAAACTCGGGAAGTTCTAAATCATCAAGAGAGAAATCATCCGGTTCTTCACCTTCGAGGCTTTCAGGTGCTGGCTGTTCAACGGCTGAAGTTGCTGTCTCTTGTTGTTCACTATCAAGGCCACTTTCAAAATCCGCTAGCGCTTCTTCTTCGCCAAACTCGGGAAGCTCTAAGTCATCAATTGAGAAATCATCCAGCTCTTCATCTTCGAGGCTTTCTGAAGCTAGCTGTTCAACGGCTGAAGGTGCAGCTTCTTGCTGTTCACTATCAAGAACACTTTCAAAATCAGCTAGTGCTTCTTCTTCGCCAAACTCGGGAAGTTCTAAGTCATCAATTGAGAAATCATCCAGTTCTTCATCTTCGAGGCTTTCTGAATCTGGTAGTTCAACAGATGAAGGTACGGCTTCTTGTTGTTCACTATTAAGACCACTTTCAAAATCAGCTAGTGCTTCTTCTTCGCCAAACTCGGGAAGCTCTAAGTCATCAATTGAGAAATCATCCAGCTCTTCATCTTCGAGGCTTTCTGAAGCTGGCAGTTCAACAGATGAAGGTACAGCTTCTTGTTGTCCACTCTCAAGGTCACTTTCAAAATCAGCTAGCGCTTCTTCTTCAGCAAATTCTGGAAGTTCTAAGTCATCAAACGAGATGTCATCAGAGCTCTCAATTTGGGTATCTTCAACAGATGAATTTTGTTCCAACGAAAAATCTTCTTCCACACTAGATTCTTCTGCTGTAGTAGGCTCTTCTAACGCAATAGCTTCTTCTTGTGTAATCGGCTCTTCTTGTTCAGCAACTTCATCGGCTGATGAAACTTCTTCTACTAGAGGAGCTTCTGTTGCAATAGCTTCATCGCTAGTCGATTCTTCTACTGTTGGTGAGCTTTCTGTAAACACACCTTCATCCGAACTAAGTGCATCATCACCTTCTACTGACGCAGTCACTTGCTGCTCTGCGACTTCAGAGTCAGAGAAGTCAGTTTCAGCCACACCTTGAAGCTCAGGAAGATCTAGATCTGCTTGTTGCGCTTCTTGTTGAGGAACAGACTCTGTTTCAGGAGCGATATCCTGAACACTCTCTTGCTCTACCGTTGATGATTCCTCTTCAAACAACCAATCATCATCTTGAGGCACGCCGAATTCATTTGGAATTGACTCCGGCATAACTTCTGACTTAGCTGGCTCTGGCTCTGGCTCTGGCTCTGGCTCTGGCTCTGGCTCTGGCTCTGGCTCTGGCTCTGGCTCTGGCTCTGGCTCTGGCTCTGGCT
>NZ_JAKJSZ010000019.1:0-115427 GCF_050337535.1 Vibrio kagoshimensis | reverse complement strand
CACGAATAATTAGAGCTTTAATTAATTTTATACCTATCAAATGCCAACTTCGATCTTCTAGTCTTTCCTATTGCACTCCTAATCCTAAAGAGCGATTGTTAGTGAAGATCCATAAATATTTAACCCTTAACAAACAATGGTTTGAGTTGGTGTGTTGTAGTGTTTAATAGGATGCCAAATCATTCAATATCTGTATTGATAAGAATATATAGTACTTTGTTCATTGATTGTTTTAGGTTATTTGATTAGAGTACTAAGTGTTTAAAGATAAATTAAACGCAAAAAAGGATTGTTTATATGGATCCCATACTAGAAGTTAAGGGACTGTACAAGGTGTTTGGAGAAGACACTGACCGCGCATTTTCAATGATCGAAAATGGTGCCGATAAAGATGAAGTCTTTGAGAAAACAGGGTTAACGATCGGCGTTAATGATGTCTCTTTAAGTATTCAGGAAGGGGAAATCTTCGTGATCATGGGGCTCTCCGGATCAGGGAAATCAACTCTAGTTCGCCTTCTTAATCGCCTCATTGAACCTACTCGGGGTAATGTACTGCTTAGGGGTAAAGATATTGCCCACATCTCAGAAGAAGAACTTCGCCAAGTTCGTCGTAATAACATTTCAATGGTCTTCCAAAACTTTGCTTTGATGCCACATATGACAGTGATTGAAAATGCTGCATTTGGTCTAGAGCTTGCTGGCGTAGATACCGATAAACGTAAAAAATCCGCATTAAGTGCTTTAGAACGAGTTGGTCTTGACCCTTATGCTGAGTCTTATCCTGATGAGTTATCAGGTGGTATGAAGCAGCGTGTTGGATTAGCAAGAGCATTGGCTTGTGACCCAGATATTCTTCTAATGGATGAAGCATTCTCAGCCCTTGACCCTCTTATCCGAACTGAAATGCAAGATGAGCTTATCAGGCTACAAAATGATGATAAGCGTACTATTGTTTTTATTTCTCATGATTTAGATGAAGCGATGAGAATCGGAGACCGTATCGCTATTATGCAAAATGGCGAGGTAGTTCAAGTCGGTACTCCTGATGATATTCTAAACAACCCAGCTAATGATTACGTAGAAGCTTTCTTCCGTGGTGTAAATGTTGCGAGTGTTTTAACTGCAAAAGATATAGCACGTAAAAAACCTGCTGCCGTATTCAAAAAATCAGAACACGACGGGCCGGCTTCTGCACTCCAGATCCTAATGGATAATGATAGAGAGTATGGGATTGTAGTGGAGAAGAGTAGTCACTTTTCTGGCATTGTTTCTATTGAATCACTTCGCAAAGCACATAAAGAAAATACTTCTTTGATTAGCGCTCAATTACCTGATGGTGTCACCCTCAAACCAAATCAACCAATTAACGATGTACTTGGTTTAGTCGCAAGTGTGCCGTACTCAGTTCCTGTTGTGGATGAAGACGGTAATTACTTTGGTGTTGTGACGAAATCACGACTACTTCAGACGTTAGATAAGGGGTAGGGAAATGTCATCTGAACAAACAAATAATGATCCATGGTCACAACCTGCAGCTGAATCAAGTGACCCATGGGGGCAAAGCGCAAGCTCTACTGCTGACGCCGATTGGTTGAGTAGCGAAGTCGTAGAAACTAAGCAGTTCGATATCATGAACCCTTTTGAAGAGGCTGTACTGCCTGTCGATGTTTGGGTTGAATCTGGTTTGAATTGGCTTGTTGAACATGGTCGACCTTTATTTCAAGCGATTCGTGTACCTATTGATTTCATTCTTAGATCGTTCGAAACAGCGTTAGTTTCCACTCCTGCCCCGTTTATGCTGATAATTCTATTTTTATTAGCTTGGCAATTCTCTAACTTAAGGTTAGGTCTAGCTACTGGAGTCTCGCTTGTTTTCATCGGTTTAATTGGTGCTTGGTCTGAAGCGATGACCACGTTATCGCTAGTAATGACTTCGGTCTTTTTCTGCTTGCTAATTGGACTTCCCATGGGGATCTGGCTAGCCAGAAGTAATACAGCTGCGAAATTCGTAAGACCTATTCTTGATGCAATGCAAACCACACCGGCTTTTGTTTACTTAGTACCAATCGTTATGCTTTTTGGTATAGGTAATGTTCCTGGGGTAGTGGTAACCATTATTTTTGCTTTGCCTCCAGTTGTTCGCTTAACCATTTTAGGTATTCAACAAGTGCCTGAAGAGCTGATCGAAGCTGGTCATTCATTTGGCGCGAGCAAAAAACAAATGCTGTATCGAATTCAACTGCCATTAGCACTTCCGACAATTATGGCTGGTGTTAACCAAACTTTAATGCTGTCGCTTTCGATGGTGGTTATTGCTTCAATGATTGCCGTTGGTGGTTTAGGGCAAATGGTATTGAGAGGTATTGGTCGCTTGGATATGGGGCTTGCCGCTGTTGGTGGTCTTGGCATAGTTATTCTCGCTATCTTGCTCGACCGTATTACTCAAGTATTAGGTGCTAATGCAGGTAATACTAAATTGCGTTGGTACCACATGGGTCCCGTAGCAATAGTACTGCGCGCTTTTAACCGTGGTAATCAATCAGAACTAAAACTAAGGAAAAAAACGAATGAATAATTCATGGAAGAAGACTCTAACGGTAAGTATTGTTTCTGCACTTACTATTTCTAGTAACGTTTGGGCTGAAAAATTACCAGGTGAAGGTGTTTCAATTCAGCCGTTGCAGTCAACTGTTGCTGAAGAGACATTTCAAACTTTGATTGTAAACCGAGCTTTAGAAAAGTTGGGTTATGAGGTTCAACCAACGAAAGAAGTAGATTACAACGTTGGTTACACTTCTATCGCAAAGGGTGATGCAACGTTTTTGGCGGTTGGTTGGTTCCCATTGCATGCTGATAAGTACAAAATGTCAGGTGGTGATGAGAAGTTTTACCGTGAAGGTCAGTACATCAGTGGCGCAGCGCAAGGTTATCTAATTGATAAGAAAACTGCCGAGCAATATGGCATCACTAATATTGGTCAATTATCTGATCCAAAAATCGCTAAGCTATTTGATGCGGATGGTGATGGTAAAGCAGACTTAACCGGTTGTAACCCAGGCTGGGGTTGTGAGCTTGTGATTGAAGAGCAGTTATCTGCGTACAAACTGCGTGATACGGTTTCTCATAATCAAGGTAACTATGCTGCAATTATTGCAGATACAATTTCACGCTATAAAAAAGGTGACCCAGTTCTTTATTACACATGGACTCCTTATTGGGTAAGTGGTGTTCTTGTACCAAATGAAGACGTAGTTTGGTTAGAAGTTCCATTCTCTGCGCTACCTGGCGAGCGTAAAAATGTAGATACAACGCTATCGAATGGTAAAAATTACGGGTTTGAAATGAACTCTATGCGTATCATTGCGAACAAAGAATTTGCGGCTCAAAACCCTGCGGCAGCCAAACTATTTGAAATCATCAAACTGAACATTAATGATGTTAGTGCTCAAAATATGATGATGAGCAAAGGCAAAAACAGTACGGCAGATATTGAATCCCACGTTAATGGTTGGATTAAAGCTAACCAAGGCTTATTCAACTCTTGGGTAGCAGAAGCTAAAAAAGCATCAATGTAATTTAAGGGTTATTTTTAGCCCAATATAGGTGTTAGTTTGAAAGCCAGTAGTTAACCTACTGGCTTTTTTATTTTCACCAGTGATCTTAATAAGTTATCTAATCGTAAAAGTTAGTGTCTGTTACTTTTTAATCGCAATGTAGGAGAGTTACTATTGCGATGAATTGAAAATTAGGAGCTATTGGTGAATAAAATATTACTTACGGTTAGTGTATTACTACTGAATGGTTGTTTAGGTATGCCTGAATCAGTAAAACCGGTCACGAATTTTGAGCTCAATAGATATTTGGGGCAGTGGTATGAAGTTGCTCGGCTAGATCATTCATTTGAACGTGGGCTTAGCCAAGTAACAGCTAATTACACTCTTAAAGATGATGGTGGTGTAAGGGTTATAAACCGTGGCTACTCTCTAGAAGAAAATGAATGGAAAGAAGCGGAAGGTAAGGCATATTTTGTGAATGAAAGCGATGAAGGGTATCTAAAAGTATCTTTTTTTGGTCCTTTTTACGGCTCTTATGTCATTTTTGAATTGGAAAGTGATAACTACCAATATGCTTTTATTTCTGGACCAAATAATGACTATTTGTGGTTACTTTCGAGAACAGCTTCAGTAGAACCTGACATCTTAGAGAAATTCGTCAGTTTATCTAAAGAGCGTGGATTTAATACAGATGAGTTAATCTTCGTAGAATAAAATTGATTTGATAAATTGATGATGGGTAAGGGAAGACGAAGTTATAAGTCGTTTCCCCTTACTGCCTGAGGGATGTGCACTTGTCTGGCTATCTTAGTGCTGGCGGTCGCTTAAGTTCTAAACTCACTCACTAGCTGATCCAATCGAAGGCACTGGCTCGATAATTCTTCTAAAGATGACTGAGCGTCTTGGACAGTAGAAACTATCGATGCACTGCTATCGGCTATACCTTGAATATTCTCATTCAGTTCATCACTAACAGTACTTTGTTGATGGGATGCAGTAGCAATATGTGCATTCTTCTCGTTCATTTCTCCAATAACAGAAAGAATCGAGTGTAGAGATTCACGAGCTTCCCCTGCTTTATCAATCGTTTTTACACTGCTTAGTTCGCTTTCTCTCATAACACTTACCGCTTTATCAGCTCCTGATTGAAGCTTTTCAATCATAGTTTGAATTACGCCAGTGCTATCTTGAGTGCGGCTAGCCAATGAGCGAACTTCATCAGCTACAACAGCAAAACCTCTCCCTTGTTCACCCGCTCGAGCTGCTTCTATAGCGGCATTCAGAGCCAGTAGGTTTGTTTGTTCGGCAATGCCTCGGATCACTTCTAGAACAGACGCAATTTGCCCAACATCGGTATTCAACGTATCAATTACTTTCCCCGCAGATTGCACATTTGAGCTTAGCTGGCTAATTGAATCGATGGTTTGATTTAACGATGAATTGGTGATTTCAATCTGACTATTCGCGGATTTCGAAGACTCTGCAGTTTCAGCTGCATGTTGACTTACACTATGGCTGGTTGCTTGCATTTCATGAACAGCAGAAGCAACTAGCTCGCTGTCTTTTTGCTGATTATGTGTTGCATGAGCAATATTACCAGCCAAAGTTTCAATGTTCATCATTTCAGAACGCAGTGTATTCGATGTGTTAATAACCTGGATAACTGTGGACTGTATTTTAGTGACAAATTCATTAAAGGCATTTGCGACTTCACCTAATTCATCTTTTGATTTTACATGCATTCTCTGAGTTAAATCTCCATTGCCTGAAGCGATTTGAGTTAATGCGGTCTTTAATTCAATGATTGGTTTGATGACGCTATTGTTCAGTAAAATGATAATACTAAATGCTGTTAGTATTACGAATAAAACACCACCCTCAAGAATAAGTTCACCTTGATTACGAGCATCACTTATTTCAGATTCTAATTGAGTTTGCTTCAGCTCAAGCGCATCTTTGACGATGTTCAATTTCTTACGCACATCAATAAAATGTGTCTCAAAAAGATCAAGATTGTTTGAGTAGTAGCTAGACCATTCATCTCTCGGTAATGACTTTAAACGATCATATTCGGCTAACCATTGCTTAGTAGAGTCAATCAACTCACTGACATTCGAAGGGTGATTGCTCGGCATTATTTCAACCAAGTCCATTGATTTTTGCATTCGAGGGATCGCTTTATACGCATTATCATCGAATTCAAAAAGGTGATGCTCGAACTCTTTATCTGAACGGGATAGGGCAATGCCACTCATTGCTGCCGTCGCTTGATATAAATCGCGATAAGCATCGTTTAGATCGTTTTGCACCGGAAGTAACTGAAGATTAAATTGATTGGATAGCTCGGTTTGTTTCCAGGTGGAGCTGACATTAAAAAATGAACTTGCGGAAAAAACCAAGATCATAAAAATAATGGGTAAAATTAACTTCTTTTTGATTGAGGCGTTACTGAACATACCTATCTACCTAAATGAATATTGTTAAAAAGTACAACGAAAATTTCACCCACCGTATTTACGTAGGGTTCACATTTCTATCTTAATTTCTTATGGGACATACTAATGGAACACGTATCAATAACTTAATTGATACGAAGTATTATATATTTATGTAATATTTAGTTTTAGATATTAATCGATAAACCTTTAACTATTTGTCACTGATACGACGTAGATCAAGTTATATTTAATAAACACGATTGTTAATTTTTATCGTTTTAATAAAAATATTTAATTGATCATTTTTATAAGTAGAGTTGTTGGTTTTCTTATTATTAATATAAATATTTATCTCAGTAGCTAATAGTATTTAATTAATATTCGTTTATTATGCGTCCCCCATAATGATGAGTAATTAAAACTAATGGCAACAAACTCTTTATATACCGACCTTTCTCGTTACTATGATTTAATGTGCGAAGATATTGACTACCTATCGCAAAGTCATGCTATCCATAGGTTGCATCAAATGTTTGGTAATGGTGGAAATCATCACCTGGATCTCGCTTGTGGAACAGGACCTCACGTACGTCATTTTCTTAATTATGGATACCAAAGTGCTGGCTTAGATATTAATCAGCCAATGCTTGAAATTGCAAAACAACGTTGCCCTGAAGCCAGTTTTGTTAAGCAAGATATGAGTATGTTTACCACGCAAAGCCCTATCGATTTGATTACCTGCTTTTTATACTCACTTCACTACAGTGATGGGCTAGAGAGACTGAAACAGTGTATTCAAAGTGCATATCAAGCATTACAAGTTGGTGGTATTTTTTGCTTTAATGTTGTCGATAAATCTAAAATTAAACGAGACTCTTTTGTGCGACATTCTGTCGAACGAGAGGGGGCAAATTTCACGTTTCAATCGGGATGGCGATATAGTGGATCAGGTGACCAGCAATTCTTAGATCTACAGATTGAAAGGTCAGCAGACAGTTCTACACAGAGTTGGAAAGAATCGCACCCTATGGTGGCTTTCACATTCCTTGAATTGAAGATGATGCTAGAAGCTTATTTTGAGGTCCATATTTTTGAACATGATTACCAGAAAATTATCCCTTGGGATAAAGAGTCAGGTAATGCCATTTTTGTTTGTATAAAAAATTAGCCAGTTGCTAGTATTCCGTATCAGCAATCTGTATAAGGGCTCCCTAATCAAATTGCAGGTAGAGTGAGGTCGTGCTTTGGATTGTCCATCATGTGAAGAAAATATTGGTTGGGACTGGGTAGAAGAAGAAGAGATTGAGCCGAATGTAGAGTTCGATTGTCCAGAGTGTAATGAAACACTTATGTATACAATTGATGAAGGCACTTACTACGGCGCCGAGCATAAAACGGTTGAAGTGATTGATAAATAAAACCCATGAGTTTTAACTTCAATGTGTGTTCCAACTGAGAATTAATCGTTTATGAAAGCATGTAATCAATGTGGAAAATGTTGCATTAAGTATGGTGACGGTGACTTAGCGGCAACACGGGAAGAAATTGATCTGTGGGAGCTATTCAATTCAGACATATTTGAGTACGTTAAAGGTGATGAGATATGGTTTGACCCTGAAACGGGAAAAAGACTGACTTCATGTCCCTTCTTAGGTATCGAGCCAAAGAAAGACGAATCGGCACCTAATAAATATACATGCAGTATTTATCTTGATAGACCGGAAGATTGCCGACATTACCCAAGTCTAATTTCAGAAATGGTTAGAGATGAGTGTGAAATGATTGAAGTTGTCGATCTCCAAAACACCAAGAAAGCCCAAACCAAACTGGATTACTTAATGAGGGACAGTCGCCCCTCTAGTTATTCTTAGTTTAACTCATTTTTATTGTTGATCATTTATCCGTCGCCATATTCAAAAGCTAAAGAATTGATAGCTTCTGCAATGGTTGGGAAGTGAATCTTAATAATACACATCTCTGCCTTGCTGAATTCATGTTCTTGAATAAGTACGGTCACATCTTGAACATTCAACTTCTGTTTAGTGTCAGCCAGTACTGGCTTGTTAGTAGATGAATCTATGAGATAGCAAGCCCCGGTGGAATCAACAATGTAGTCATTATCATCCAAAATTAGATCTTGGCATTCGGAAATAAACACCTGCTCATTCTGGAAGAACATCAACTCATTATCACCGTCGAGTTTTAAAATACATGGCCATGAAATCATAGAAAGCCTTTAAGTTATGATGTGCTGAGTTGTAGTGTGCTGGGTAAGCTGCTCAGAAAAAAGTAATTTTTGGATTAGCTTTAAATCTCAAGTGTACTGTCCTTAGTTTGTAGGTTTAAGCTTAACTCGATATAAATCATTAATTGGTTTCTCAACAAAATACGACCAGACATGATCATAAACAGCATGTTGATTTGGGAAAGGCGCTAAGTGCTTCGCTTCATCTAAAGTACACCACTTATACTCTGAATGTTCATGGTTAATTTCGATGGTTTGATTGGGTGGGCATACTGCTACAAACACAGGGATCAGCTCAATCACGTTAGAATAAGCTTCATAGAATTGCTCAAGAAACTGAGCATTATAGAGGTGTGTGACTTCAATTTGTGTCTCTTCTGAAAACTCACGTACAATCGCTTGCCAACCGGTTTCTTGAGCTTCGATTGAACCTGCCACATGGCACCAAAAGTTGCCCTTTGTACGCTTCATTACTAACATCTTCATTTCACCATCTATTTCAGAAAGTGCAACACCTGAAACAATAGAAGTATTTACTGGGATCATTTTATTACCTATTAACATTTTGTTGGCTGTTGGCTGTTGGCTGTTGGCTGTTGGCGTTAAGGTTTATTGGCTACATGCGCTATTAACAGCAGGTATGTACTCTAATTTATTTGCTTTGAATAAAGAGATACCTGTATTTAGGGTGTTTAGTACTTCATCTATTAAATCACTCTCTGTATGCACTTCATGTGCATGAACTTTATCATCATGGATAGTTTGAGTTTTATTTAACGCATCTTGAAGGGTTGTGGTTAATTCTTGTTCAAATATCCACCCGCCACACCCAAATCCAACAAGAGGTAAATCTTGTGCAGTTATGTTTGGGTCTTCAGCTATTTCTAATATTAAGGATTTTGATGTGAATTTTAATAGCCAACTGTAACTATTAATCATCCCATGCCCAATGAATTTGTCAGTAATAGTGATTGTGCCTTTGCAATCTTTATTATTTATTTGAATAGTCATTGATTAAAACCAGTTGAAAGTTAGTAAATATTGCATAACTTTAACATTATCAATACAAAACAACGAATAAATACTAAATAATCAGTTACGTTATTTATGTTTTCTGGATGCATTGGTTCATTTAAGATGCATTAGAAATACCTCCAACACTATTAATGGAAAAATTTATGAAAAAATATATACCAGCAGCGATATTTGTGACGCTTTTAGTTGGGTGTGATGACGCATCAAAAGCTATCGACCAAGCACAAGATGCGGCAAATAAAGCGGTAGATAGTGTTCAAGACCAGATTGCTTCCATTGATTTGAACGATATTGATATCAATCTAGAACAATTCGGTGATGCAGCAGATTCTGCGACAGAAGTAGCAGCTTCAGTACAAGAAGCTTTAGAAGCTGATTTCAGCGATCCTGAAGCTTTAATTGAGATAAAGGATCATATAGCTAATGCTTATAGTTGTTTGGTTGATGCCTCATCAGAATCGGTTGCTGAAAAGTTGATAAACAAAGTGACAGCATCGATCAATAATGATGAAGCCATGTCATTAATCGAAGAAGGCATTGCCAAAGCTAATGAAGCAAAAGAGTGTGTGATGTAGCTTCACACATCAAACTAGTTCGTTAATCACAAGGAAGTGTATGAGTAAGGTAGTTTTACGCGGGTTCATTGTTGTACCTGAAGCGGAGTTAAGCCAAGTAAAGGGTGAGCTAGTTAACCACATAACGCTTACTCGGGCAGAGAGAGGGTGTTTAATCTTTAATGTAATTCAAAGTGAAGATAATCCATATCACTTCAGCGTTTATGAAGAATTCACTGATAAGGAATCCTTTGAAGCTCATCAAGCGAGAGTGAAGCTATCTCGTTGGGGAGAAGTGACGGGCAATGTAGAACGGCATTATGAGATCACGGAAGAAGGTTGATCTTTATGAGTATAAGAAAGGTGGGGGATTCGATATTGCCCTCAGTTTCTACATAGTACAGCTACTGGCATCTAAAGTTTGAGCCTTTATGACTCCTTTATTGGTTATTTTGGCTTGGTGCATATTGTAACCACAATACAGCAAGAGAGAAGTGGACTCGTTTGGTGTACTATTTACTGTATATATCGACATTTCCTATCGTATAAAGAGTGCTTTTTGTAAGTCATAGGAATTAAAGTCAAAATTGGCTATTCAAAATAGAAGGAAGTGTTCTAAATGCCCGTGCTGCAACGCATTAGTGTAACTGTATTTTTAATCGCTGTTCTTGCAGGGTGTGCATCACTCCCTGAAGAAGTGAACCATCCAACTGAACCTGTTGAGCAACAGGTGAGCAGTACTTTATCTGAATTATCAGATGCCTTTCGCCTCAGTAATGCGAGTAAAGAAACAAGCGCCGTTTTATTACAAGACACAGGTTGGGATGCGCTCGCGCAACGATTAGCATTAATTGAAACCGCAGAGCAGAGTATTGATATTCAATATTACATCTGGAACTCCGATGCCTCTGGGCATTACTTAGCGAACAGGCTACTCGCTGCTGCTGATCGCGGTGTAAAAGTTCGTGTGATGCTAGATGATATTAACTTGAATGAACGCGAAGATCTTCTTGTCACTTTAGATTCCCATCCTCATGTAGAAATCCGCGTATTTAACCCAATCCCAAGTCGAAAAGGTGTGTCTAAATGGCTTAATGTCTTGAGTGACTTCTCTCGTCTGAATCGTCGAATGCACAACAAGTCATTTACGGTTGATGGCGCTTTATCGATTGTAGGTGGGCGTAATATTGGTGATGAATATTTTGATCTGTCTGAAGAAATCAACTTTCGAGATCGAGATGTACTCGTAATGGGTAGCGTTGTGCCTGAAATCCAAAAGAGTTTTATCAATTACTGGGATAGCACCTGGTCATATCCGGTAGAACTTTTGGGAGGGGAACCATCTGATTCTCTCATGCTTGGGGAAATTGCCACGCCAACGTATAAGAACTACCCAGCGTTACCAGAAGGTAATGAAACCTCGAAGCTATTCATGAAGCAAGCAATGAGCGAAATGACATGGGTAGAAGCGCACTTTATTTCTGATCGCCCAGTTCCATTGGATTCAGAGAATACAAGTGAGCCGAAAGCAACGGCACAGCTACTTGGAAAGCTATCCTCGGAATCTGAACAAGAGGTTCTGCTGGAGTCGGCTTATTTAATTTTTGATGATGGTCAATTGGAACAATGGCAAAGTCTTGCGGATTCCGGTGTGCAGATTAAAGCGCTGACGAATTCTATGGCTTCTAATGACCTAGCTACGAACCACTCTGGTTATGCAGCTCGCCGCCAAGATATGTTGGAGCATGGTATACAGCTTTTTGAATTAAAGCCGGAAGCGCAAGTTTGTGAAGAATCGACACAAGATATTTCAAAGTGTGCTCCAACCATGCCTTACGGTCTTCATGCTAAATCAGCGGTTTTTGATAATAAAATTGCTGCGATTGGTTCTTTCAACTTCAACTTACGATCGACATATCTCAATACTGAATCGTTGCTAATCATCAATAGTTCAAGTGTGGCTAGTCAACTCGCATTAGATATTGAGCTTGCAATGAATGAAGATAATAGCTGGCGCTTAGGTTTGAATGACGGTGAAGTTCAGTGGTCTTCTGGCTCACAAATATGGGACAGTGAACCTGATACTGGAAATTGGGAGCGTATTAAATCCAGTTTGTTACAGTTGCTACCAATAGAGAAATACTTATAAAGTCGTTTTCTAATAGATCTATACAGTTTAAGTGAACTCTAAAGACTGTTCTTATCAAAGATAAGAGATAATGGGCAAAGTAACGTGTCATCGCTACTTTGCCCATTTTGTTTTCATATCTGCTTATATAAGCAGAAGCATGAGTTTACTTAGATTTAAATGGCGTTAGCATTTGTTTGCCAAACACATTGATCAAAGCGCCTGTCACAATAAGCCCACCTCCTAAGTAAGTCCAAATGGATGGGATTTCATTAAATATCCACACGCCTAATAAAGCTGAAAATACGATCTGTACGTAAGAGTAGGCAGAGGCTTTACCAGCAGCTTGTGTTTGCATAGCTTTGGTTAATCCGTATTGACCAATTTGGGTAAATATCCCAACTAAAATCAGCATGATGGTCAGAAATACACTCGGCCATACAAAGTCATCCCAAATAAGAAATGTTGAGATGGGCAGTGCAACAAGTGGGAAATAGAAAATAATGACCGAGCTGTCTTCGGTTTGGCTGAGTTTTCGAACAATCACATAAGCAATAGAACTGCCAAGTGCACCACAAAGAGCAACCACAATGCTTAGTAGAGGTAATTCACTGTCGACACTAGAAACAACATCACTGCCTGAATTGGACTGAACCATAACAAAAAGACCAGCTAAGCAGAAGGCGATGCAAATCATGGTCGATTGCTGAATTCGTTCTTTAAGAAATAGCACACCGAGCAACGCCGTAAAAATAGGATGAACATATTGCAAAATAGTGGCTTCCGCCAAAGGTAATGTGGTTACCGCGTAATACACACACATCAAGGCTGCTGTACCCACTGTACCGCGAACGAACAAGAGGGGTTTATTGTGTCCCCAAGGTGAGATACCTTTTCGCTTTACGTCCAAATAGCTAATGATCAAAGAAACTAATGCCCTTGCTGCTACTATTTCAAAAACTGGGATGCCGTATTGACTGACGTACTTTACACACGCCGACATGAGTGCAAACCCAAAAGCAGAAAGAAGCATGAATCTGACCCCAACGGGGATCACTGAAAAAGAAAGTGCAGGCATAAAAGATGTAATTAAAGGGAAAGGTAGGCAATCATAACGCAGTTTGTAGTGACAGCCTTATGCAATTTTCATAGCGGAAATTAATATAGGACAGATTAGAGAAACGAATGTAAGAACAGAGCAGAGAAAAGCCGCTAGCTGTTGGTTGTCGAGTTAGCGGCTATAGATTAGATCTTATTGTCAGTTGCTCTGGTATCTTACTTAATCTGAGACATTACATGCTGTAGGTAAAGGCTCGTTGAGCAAACATCATTGTGTTCATGACTATGATTATGTCCATGATGACTGTTACTACCGCTAAATGGCATAGGGTGACCAGAATGAAAATGGTCGCGATTTAATACTTTAACTATATTCATAGTCTCACTGTTCATAGCAAGACCAGCATTGTGTTTAGCAATAGGCGCAATCGTCCCCTGGTATATCGTAGCCTCCACCTTAATCTTATTAATATCTTCAGGTTTTACTTTGTATGGGCTGCTATCTAGAACAGTGAAATTTGCAGACTTACCGATATCAATGGTGCCAATTTCATTTTCAAGTCTTGCGGTATAAGCAGCATCGATGGTGATAGCTCTCATGGCTTCATCAACCGAAATTCGTTCTTCTGCACCCATAACAGTTTTGCCGGATAAGCCAATTCGATTGACGGCTGCCCAGACCATTGCCAAAGGCTGAGCTGGTGCCATTGGTGAATCGGAGTGAAGTGATAACTTACCACCAACATCAATAAATGAACGACCACGAGCCATCGTTTCTGCACGTTCTTGATCAAGCCCTTCTTTGCTATAGAGTTCTGATAGGATATGCGTGTAATACGGGTTTACACTAAAATTTGCCCCCAAATCTACGGCTTTGGAAATATCATCTTTATCGGTAATACCTAAATGATGGAACCCAGTTCTATGGTCGGTTCTCGGCGTTTCTTTATTTAGTTTATCGACAATGTTAACGGCTGTATCAAAACCTAAATCACCATTTGCATGAACCACAATCGTGTAGTCGTCTTCCCAGTATGGGCGCATGCTGGCTTCAAGGTCGGCTGGCTCTTGCATCCATTCACCTTTATGACCGTCGGTATAGCCATCTTTCATCTGCATTAGTTGACTATACATAGCACCGTCTGAAAAGAGTTTTACAAACTTTGGCAACCATTGTACTTGTTCACCTTGATAGGCTTCGTGTTGGGTTTGACCTTCAGCTATCACTTTGCCTTTTTCTGGGTCGTTATTTGCCATCATGTAAGTAAAATTACCAGCAGGGATTAACCAGTAATCCATTGGGAAGCCGTCTGTTTCAAGAATATCGATCACTTGAGAGAACATTTCAGGCGTAGCTATCACACCGGGGTCAATAGCAGTAGTAATGCCTCCAGAATGTACATAGTCTTTTGAACGTTCCATGCCCGTCGCAAACATACCGCTTTCAACCCAGAATTTAAGTACATCTTCTAGGATAAGTTTCCCGCCCGCTTCAAAGGCATGCCCTTTATTCCAGTCAAGTTGTGTATAGGCGTGTCCTTCACCAGACCAAGACTTCTCATCCCAACCAAACATGGCTAATGCTGCATCGTTAAAATACAATTCATGGAAACTGCGATGCCATACAACAATTGGTCGCTCTGTTGAGATTGCATTCAACTCATCTCTACTCATTTCGCTGCCATGAAAATAATTGTGATAGCCCCATGTCAATAAAGGTTCTCCTTTTGGAGTCTTTGCTTCAATCTCTGCTAGCCTTGCCATGTAGTTATCATGACCGACAACTCCTTCCACATTTCCCCAAGGCAATTGCCAGTCAGCAGGGGTAATAAACTCTGTGCCAAGTAATATCCCCATTAGCCATAAATGGATATGAGGTTCCACAAAACCGGGAGTTATCACGCTATCTTCAAACGTCGTGTCGACCGTCAAACCTTGGTTTAATTTATATTTGTTGGATAAATCAGACTTATTACCAATATCTAGAATTTTGCCATCTTGTACGGCGATAGCATTGGCTTCACCATAATCGTGGTCCGACATGGTCACAATATCGTTAGAGACGTAAAGAGTAATTGGAGCCTCAGTTGTCGCAAAAACCGAGTGTGTTGAAAGCAAACTGGCAATAGCACTGGTGAGAAAGATTTTTTTCATTGTCATTCCTAATTTCTCTTTCGAAAAATCCGTTTCGGTGAAAGGTTAAATGTAATCATGTTAGATAGTGCATTCATTCCTGATGCATACGTGAAGATGATGTGGTCGACTATCTTCATTCATGAAGTCTTGTGTATTTGAACCTGTAGCAAAGGCTAGAAGGCAATATTGTGTATTGGTTAATATCACTTGCCCGACTCCCTTCACATTATTTTTGTAAAATAGCAGTGTATTTACGTTACTAATAATTCATTATGATGGGTAAATTCCATCATTTTAATGTGCTTAATCGATGAATCGAAAACCAAGCTCGTGGAAAAATGCGCTTGAAAATCTAAGCTCGTAAAAATCTAAGTTCGAAAAAATTAAGTGAGTAATAAATATGTTTTCCTATGAACATTTGAAATCTTTTTGTACAACTTATGATGAACATAGCTACAGCAATGCAGCACGTGTATTGGGGAAAGACAGAACGACGATTCGTGAGCAAGTGAAAGCACTCGAAGACAGCTATCGAGTCGAATTATTTACGATTGAAGGAAAAAAAGCGGTACCTACGGAGTTTGCCCGTTCGATCTATAAACAGTCGAAATTACTTGTGCAGAATAGTGACCGGTTGCATTTACGTATGCTGGAAGCTTACCAACAAGAACTTATTCATTTAGATTTCTATCATGATACGTTAATGCCGAATGACCTCGTGGTTGAAATTGAGTCTTATGTATTGAAAGAGCATCCAAATTTAATCATTAACTGGTTGCATCGGAACCGAGATGAAGTTTTTGCTGACATTGTGACTGGTCATAATAAAGTTGCCATCATGCAGCATCGAATGGAAAATATTTCTGAATATCCCATAACGGCTATTAAGCTAGGAGATGGTGACTTTTCTGCTTATGCAAGAGTAGAGAGTCCATTGTTTCAAACCCCTCTGGTACAGCTCGAAGATTTACAGTTGGAAACCCAATATATAAGTGAGAACCACACTAAAACTATGCCTGAATGGTTAGGCATTTCTCCTTATTTTCGGACGGTGAGTAATAACGATATGTTATTAGAGTTAGTTAAGAAAAACGGTTGGGCATTACTACCCAATAGCTTAGCGGCTGAATTGGTGGCAACAAAGAAAATACGTAAAATTGAGTTTAAAGAACTGCTGAATCATTCGGCAAAATTTGGATTATCGTTCTTCTACCCGATGAGCTTTGAAAGTACCAATGTCTATTCGGGCTTATTAGAAGTGATTCGTTCGTATTCTAGGAAGTATCTTTAGTTAAAAACTGAATCAAGAAGTTTAGCGGTGAGGATTCGATAATTCGGACCCTCAGGAGGGCAATCAGCTTTACGACTATTGACCAGAATGTATGATTTTGTCCGTGATATTGCCAATTAACCCCGGCTGCACTAGCTCAAATTCAATCGATTTTCCTGATTTTTGAATTTCTTGGATATTATATTGAAGCTGTGTGTAGTCGTCTCCCCATTGATAGCGAATTAAGGTTTCACCAGATTGTAAGTGGTAATTCACAGCATACTCGGTCGCATATCCAGCCATGACACCATCTATAGGTACATTCGGCGCATCATGGGGGATTTTGTATGTTGTTGAGTCTAACTTTATTAAACCATTCATAATGCTCGTAGGCTCTTTCAAGTGACCTAAGAAATACGTTGAGTGAATAAATCGGTCTTCAGGGTTAGCATTTCCTCCAGTACCAAGATTGGTCTGTGAGAATTGCTGATCTAGCTCCCCCCAACCACGTTTAGAACGTTCCACATTCGCTAGGTGCTGACTGTAATCAGGCTGATTGGTCATAATCGCATATTCAGAACCGCGCCAAATCTGTGGTCCTTCAGAGCGAAATTCGATAATGGCTGAATCTCCAGTTATATCTTGCAAGCTGATATGCAAAGCAATACGAACCGGAACGCCTGGGATGAATTCAGTAGTGGCTGGAGTGTTTTTGATAAATTCAACGGCGTCTTCAACCGTTGAGAATTGTGATAATAGGTGCTTGAGATAGCTTAATGCGCCGATCTCTCCATCGTTAGTAATGTCTTTGGTTTCCATTCCTCGATCATACAAAACATTTCCACTTAGCCCAGCGTTGTTTACGCCGTCAGTGATGGCGCCGTATGTGGTAATCCCTGTTACATCAAATTTTGATATAACCTGATGCTGGCGATCTAGGTGTGTAACATAAGTACTTTCTTTAGGGATATTAACCAGATGTGGATGAGTTTGTTCTGACCAATCTAGAGTGCGTGTAACAAAAGTTCCATTGCTTTCCGTATCCCATAGAATTCGTGTACACGCCTCTGCGGCAGTCACTACGCCGAAAGAAAGAGTCGAGATGATCGCAAGAGAAAGAGATTTTTTGTTCATTATGATAAGCCTCGTTATTGGAAACGAGATCATCATGACACTTTACCTTATAACGAAACATTGCAATGTGATGGGTAAAAACCATCATTTTAAGGCGGCTCAGTCTACGTTTTCATTTTGCTTTTTTGGTGCTTAAAGAGGGCGGTTTAGATTTTATTGAACCTCCTGAGATATTCGCCGCCATTACTTAAAGTAAAGATAACATAAGCCCTACCTATCAAACTGGCGCAATTTGTATAGATATTGACTGTAATTGCACTGCACCAAATTCTCTTCTTATTTAATCTATACCCATCGATGACAGCAAGGAATACAAGCTGTACGGGACTAATAAGTCGTGAAACAAGGATAGTTGCTAGCCTAAATTAGAGGATAGACACTATGAAAAAAACGATAACGAGAGAAGAAGTTTCCTAAAAGTGGTGGGCAAAAGTGTAGTGTCTGCTGCTGCGTTAACCATACCTACTTTGGCTACTGCAGAAGCATTATCTAAGTCAGAGTTAAAATCTAATCCTAAATCTAATTCTAGCCTTCCACCTGACTACAAAGTGACAAACCAAGTACTAGATGCAACTGAAATGGCTGATCTTGTTAGGCAGAAGAAAGTCAGCCCTAAAGAGCTTGTTCAAGAGTCGATATTTAAAATCAAACAAACGAACCATAAGGTGAATGCGGTGGTGTCCGAGTGCTTTGATATGGCTTTAGAACGTTCAGTTTCAATCAACCCATACTCACCATTTGCTGGTGTTCCTTTCCTAGCAAAAGATTGTGTCGATGTTGAAGGGTTAGAATGCACCATGGGTTCACCTTTGAATAAAGGTAGAAGACCTAAATCGACTTCTTGGTTTATTCAAGCAGCACATAATGCTGGGCTTAATACCATTGGCATGACAAACATCCCAGAGATGATGACATTCGGCTGTACCCAAAATCCGCTATATGGTGCGACTCGTAACCCTTGGGATATCCGTAAAGGTGTTCATGCTTCTACTGGTGGTGGAGCGGCAGCCATTGCTGCTGGGTATGTACCGGTAGCTCATTCGACAGATGGAGGTGGGTCTTCTCGCATGCCTGCATCAGCTACGGGGATTTTTGGTTATAAACCAAGCCGAGAGCAATTAATCACAGGGTTGATAAATGGTTCAACCAATGAAGATTTTACACACCAATCCTTTATGTCACGTACGGTTCGGGATACAGCATTGGCTGTTTCTGTAACAGAGAACCACGTTAAAGACAGCTTTAAAACGGCATTCCCCAGAACCCCACTAGGAATGGTACATACTCCTTTGAATCGTCCTATAAAGGTCGGAGTCACTATGATGGACATACATGGAAAGCTGCCGGATGAAGACACTCGTTCTGCAATCCTTTTAACCTGTAAGCTATTAGAAGAGCTAGGGCATATCGTAGTGGAAGTTGGTCAACCCGTCACAAATGGTGAGCAGTTTATGTATGACTACATGGGTGTTTTTGGAAACAAAATGGCGAGCTTTGCTGAGCAGTTCGACAGTATTGGTACGCCTTTGGAGTCTATGTCTCAACTAGTCAGTACAAATGTGACATATTTAGCTCGAACTATGCAGGCCCGTATTAAATCCCATCCGAATTTATATATTGATTCGAAAATAAATTGCCACAAATTTTCGCTTCAGCATAACCATGAGTTTTTTAGAACGATCGATGTTTGGTTGACGCCTTGCTCCAATCATATTCCTCAAGACATTAGCTATTTTGATCAAAAAAAGCATTCCGGAGAGACTATTTGGGATCGTTCCGAAAAGCTTATGTCTTACACCCCGATAGAAAATGTTGCAGGTAATCCTGCGATGTCAGTTCCTCTCTACTGGAATCACCGCAATATGCCAGTTGGAAGCCATTTTTCAGCCGCGAGAGGTAATGACCGGCTGTTATTTGAGTTGGCTTATCAATTGGAGAATGCGAATCCATGGAGTGAAAGAAAGCCATCCATCGCTGTTTGATTCTCAACACAAGATTCACTTATGAATGCAAGCTAGTAGATAAGTGTATCTAAATTAATGCATCCGAATTCGAAACGTAGAAGCCTTCATACAAGTTATCGTCATTTAAAATAGAGCCCAACAATGAAACAAATAATTACGCTAGCCATCACTTTGATGATCTTTGCTCCTCAGGCAGTATCAGCTTTAGCACCAAGCCAAGGTATTACAGGCAATATCACTTTCTTAACAGGGTTCTTGGCAGACTCAAACAACCTAGATGTCAGCCAAAGTTACACCCAAATGCAGTCGGACCTTTCAGTATCAGGCTCGACTGAAACAAGCGGCATGGTAGGGCTTTTAGGTTCTCTAAAGTATACCTTTGGTGACTCGTTGGATAAGCAGCTTTTCTTAGGAACATCGCGAGATGATGTCATTACCGGAACACTTGCATTTGAAGTGGGATACAGGCAGCAATTGACAGACGGAACCGTAGTCGATGTTTCGTTTTTGCCAACTCTTATCTCGGGTGAAGTATGGGATGACCCGTATGCAGTTGATCAAAAGAGAAAAGAAACCGACCTTTCAGGTAATGTAGTTCGGATGCAGTTATCGAAGATAATGGGCTCTAATTTTCATATAGATATGGCAGCTGGTGAGTCTGATGTGAAAAATGAGCAATCTGGGCTTAAAGGTTTAGGCTTAGCAGATGAGCAAAGAGCCTTAATGAAGCGTGAGCGTAAGTACTATTATTTCAAAACTAGATACCAACATATGCTTAATAATGGAGCTGGTTTACTTACCCCGTCTTTAAATATTTTCTCATCAGATTCAGAAGGTGATGCGCTCTCGTTTTTTAGTGTTGGTGCTGAAGTAAGCTTAGCAAAAAGATTCAATAAACATGGCATTGCTTTAACTGTGAATGCCGATAATCGAGAATATGATGCAGTGAACCCTATCTTTAATAAAAAACGTGAAGACAAAGATTTGGGTATTTTTCTAGCGTACGAATACTCGGGAGTATTGGGGTATAAAGATTGGTCTGTCGTCTCGTTCATAGGCGCAAAATCGACCGACTCCAACATTGAATATTATGATTACTCACAATATATAGCGTCCGTTGGTTTGGATTATAAGTTTTGATACAGCCAACTAAATGAGCCATTATTGCCACTATCTGTAAGCTGCCTTGTAACCCGTCTTGTAACCTGAGCTGAGATACTTTAATTTGGGCTCAGATACTTTAATTTGGGTTCAGATATAAAGGCCCAACACAGCAGGTAGTTATGGCACAAAGCTTTAGTTCTCAGTTACCTATTTTTTGGTTTAACATTTTAGATTCTGCACTAGAAGCTCGAGTGGGCGATACCAGTGAATTCTGGGAAGGAGACGATTCTTATCAAGCTCTATTGTCTGCTGATTCGGTTTCAGCTTACCAACTCCAAGCTGCGATAGCCCATATTTATCAGCAGTTTGGTTATGAACTTATTGATATTTTTAGTGAATCAGCGGAATACTTTGATGAGCTAGAACTGGGTCCTCCCGTTTTAGCAATGCTCACTGCTCCTACGTTAACTCAGTTTTGTGAATTACTCAGCCGATACTCCATTCATATTCATCCACTTCTGAAAATCTTCAGCCGTGAAACGGATAGCGGTGGACTCGAGTTGTGGGTTGTAACCCCGGAATACGTCGATGAAATAACATTAATGACCCACATGAGTTTAGGGCTGTATTACGGACTGATCCTTAAACTCATCAGGCGTTATCTTAATGCCCCAAATCAATTAGTGGCTATCCACTTCAATCGTCATACTGTCGGTGAGGAGTTTTTACCTATTTTTGAACGTGTGTTTAATGTGCAAATGAAGCAAGGCTACCCTGTACGCTATTTCTTTTTTAGTGAAGAAGTGGTGAACATGCGAGGTCGTGAGTATCTAGCTGATTTCCATTTAGGTTTAAAGCAGATGGCAGATAAACAGCTGGAAAGCGTACTTGAATCAAGCATGTTGTTTAAAGTGAATGAAGCGTTTAAAACGGTTCCGGTCAAAGATATTAGCCAAGAAAATATAGCAAGTACTCTTTGTATGAGTACAAGGACATTGAATAGAAAATTGCAGCAAGAAGGCATTAACTTCCGACGTTTGTTTGATAAATACCGTCTTGAACTCAGCCTTACAATGCTCAATCGTAACGAGGCTAACATCACACTTATTGCCCTCGAACTGGGTTTTTCAGATTCCAGTGCTTTTAGTCGAGCATTCAGAAAGTGGACGGGTCAGTCGCCGGGAAAAATTCGGCAAAGCAAGCTTGAGGGTGGGCAGTAACGATTGAATGCTTAGACACAAAAGAGCTAGCAGACTAGAGAGCGCCTTTACAAGAAAGTATGGATACAATTACGACATTCCATTAAGCATCTATCTCAATGGAGAACGTGTTTAGCGTACTTAAAGTTGTAGCCCATTTTTAGAAAGATTAGACGTAGATTGAGTCATTACCCTACAAATTCCCTCTGAAAGTTCGCCTCCATTCTGATGGGGAAACATTAAAGCGTTTTTTAAAATGTTTTCGCAGTAAGCTTTCAGCCCCAATACCAGACAGTTCGGCAATTGTGGCGATTGAGTAATCCGTAGATTCGAGTAATTGCTGGGTACACGCTAATCGATGATTCAATAACCACTCACCAAATGTGCACCCATACGATGCCTTAAATTGTCGAGTGAATGTTCGCCTGCTCATGGCGCAACGGGCGGCGAGGGTATCCAAATCATATCTTCCCGATAAATTCTGAATAACCTCATCAAGTACATAGCCAAAGCTGGTGGCTGCTTGAGGTTTATTTGGTATTGGGCTAGGAATGTATTGCTGTTGTCCACCGCTACGAAATGGAGCAGTAACCATTGAACGAGCAATATGAGAAGCGGTTTCATTACCACACAGTTTTCTAACTAAGTGTAAGCAGCAATCTAGGGAAGCGGCTGTGCCTGCGGAAGTCAGCACTTTCCCTTGTTCAATAAATAGATGCTCACAATCCATAGTGACATTGGGAAAGGTTTCTTGGAAAACATCTTTAAAGCCCCAATGTGTCGTCGCTTTCTTGCCATCGAGTAAGCCAGCTTTGGCAATGACATAAACACCAAGACACAGACCAACAATGGTGGCATTTCGTTGATAAGCCTTCTGAAGCTTTTCGAGCAACTCTGTGCTTGGCTCTGGTAGCGTGTTGGGCCAGCTAGGAATCACCACAATATCCGCTTCATCTATCGCTGAAAGGTCAGAATTGATGGACGCATTAAACCCTGAGCTTAATGCCACATCATGCGCACCTTCACTACAAATCGTCAATTCAAAAGCTGGCTCTAGGTCAATGAAAATGTCCTGAAAAACCAAACACGGAACCGATAAATGAAAGGCGCTGATGTTATCAAATGCCACTAAAGCGATAGAATTTTTCTTCATACTATTTGGCCCAATTTGAGCGTTAGGTGTCCTTTTGGCTAGTGTCGCATATTCAGGGGATATCGGATACTAGTGATCAGACAGTGATTATTAATTAGAAAGGCAGGAAATAATTATGAAAATTCATCACCTAAGAAGCGCGACGTTTGTTATTGAATCTGGAAAGCACTTTATCTTGATTGACCCAATGCTAGGGGACCAAGGAACGTTGCCTCCATTTTCTGTGTTTCGCTTTAAAGCGGCGAAAAATCCTACCGTTGATTTACCGTCAAATGCACAGGATCTATTAGCTAAGGTGACTCACTGTTTAGTCACTCATAGCCAAACTTTTGGTTTCAAGCCTTTGCAGCATGGTGACCATCTTGATTCTGCTGGGGAGGAATTTCTAATTAAACATTCCATTCCAGTTACGACGTTAACTAAAGATAAAGCTTATTTAGAGAAGTACGGCATGTCTGTTGAAAGCGGGTTAGAACCATGGATTTCAACTGAGTTTTTAGGTGGAAACATTACCGCAGTACCAGCTCAGCATGGTCATGGTTGGATTCATAAAGTAATGGCGAACGGGTGCGGTTTTTTCCTAGAGTTACCTAATGAACCAAGCATTTACATCAGTGGTGATACTGTTTTAACGGCAGATGTTGAACGTGCATTAAGTGAACTAAAGCCAGATATTACCGTTGTTGCTACTGGACAAGCTCAAATGGATGTAGGGCAGCCATTATTGATGTCGACCAATGAAGCGATGGAGTTTATCCGTTTGTCACCAGGTAAAGTTATTGCTAATCATATGGAAGCGTTGAACCATTGCCCTGTGGATAGAACGACGTTAAAACGCTCGCTTGAAGCGCAAAATTTACTGGAGAAAGTCTCTATCCCTGAAGATGGCGAGAGCTTAACGTTTTAAGTTTCTGGATTCAGTAATATCGAGACCGCTTGTTTGAGTTAATTAGTTTGTTTGAGTTAGCTAGTTTGAATGAGCTTTGTCGAGCAGCTTCAGCAAAATGCTCGACAATTGTCTTTGCACCATTACAAGCTTGCTTAGTTAACGTGAATTTAATCCACTAAAGTTGGGCGGTAAGGCTCTTCTCTTACGCCGTGCGACAACACTAATTTGATCATGAAGATAGGCGCTATCCATTCAAGACCGGTAGGTGAAGTAATGATGTTAGATAAAATAATCGACAACATTACGATCAGTAACGCAATAGTGCGATGCAGATACATAGGCATGAAGTGGATGAATACGATAGATGCCATCATCACGCCATACCAAAAGAAGGCATAAGACCAAGCAATATCAAAGCAAAGTGGTATAGCGAAAAGCTGGAAATGAATCGCAGGAAATAGGAACCTGCTGCCCACTAATTTACCTAGCCAGGTGAGTTCCAGTGATTGGTCTGTATGTAGAAAGCGTTTCATCGAACCCAGAGAATTACTCAATACGCCGCCAATCATATCTAGGGTTAGCACAGATGCCACGATCACTTGTAACCAACTCCAGCCAAGAGATTCCCAAGCAAAGAAGTAAAGGATCACCGGAGCGATAAACGCAGAATAGCTGGCAATTATGGATTCAGTTTTAGTTGCGCCAAACCCAGTAGTGAAGTTGAATTTTCCTTCGCAATTCCAGTTTATATGGGCACCTTTAATCGTCGTTTTATCTTGTGACATCATTATCCCTTTCTCTTTTATGAACGAGCATTATTCAATATTTTCATTGATTAGTAGTTTTTAGAAAAATTATAAAGACCACCTGGTCCAAAAAGAATATGCGATCATTCATAAACCTGTCAAACTTTTTAGACCGACCGTACTAAAATGATTTTTAATTAGACTTAGGGATGTAAAATTAATATAGTCCACACGGACTTTTAAGGAGGGCGTAATGCCGAAGATTGTTGACCGAGAAGCGTATCGACGTGAACTTGCGATAAAAGCGGTAGATATTTTTACTGAACACGGTGTAAATGGCTTAGGGATGCGGGGTATTGCAGAAGCACTTGGGCTTTCCAAAAGTGCTTTATATCATTACTTTACCAGCAAAGAAGAGTTATTTAAGGCGAGCACTGAGGTGTTTTTAGAGCCGACTTCACTTTATGGGCTAGCTGAAGGTGAAGATGTCCCGCAAGACAAAAAAGCAATGCTCATTAAGCTCGTTACTACATTGGATAATCGCTTTCGAGGTGAACTCACCTTAATGCTTGATTACACCAAGGATAGGAGCGCGCAACAAGTAAGTGAAGATAGCTTACTAGCCATCGCTAATCAGAAGTTTAAGGGAGAGCTCGGCAATATCGTTGGAGACAGTCATGCAGATCAGGCTTATGCGCTATTGTTTGGTGGGCTAACAATGCGACTTTTGAATGGTGAACAAACACAAATTGAAGACATTGTTCAGTGGGTTTTGAACATCCCGAACCGCAGAGAATAATTGGTTAGAAATAGTAATTGAGATTAAGGATTAAGGATTGAGTGTATTATGGATAACGATCGAAGAAATCCGATTTTGCCTCTGGATGAAGAGAGCCTATCGGAATTTTTAGAAGGACGAACGCTTGTATCTTCTAGCCTATTTCCTCAGGGTAAATGTAATTCAAATTATAAGCTAACACTGAGTGATGGCACGGTGGTGGTCGCAAGGGTATCTAACTCAGGTCCTAACTCAAAAGAGCTTCGAGTTATGGAGCTGGCGCAACAGTGCGTGAAAGTTCCTAAGGTACTTTATGAAAACGCTGCCATTGTTGTATTAGAATTTTTAAATGGTCGGAACCTAGAAAGTGTACCCGAGTATTCACGTCTTGCTGGTGTGGCTATTGCTCAGCTTTCTAGCGTTACTTTTGATGCGTCAGGGTCGATAGAAGAAGATGGTTCGATTTCGGCTTTCGATTTCGGTGGTGTTCAGGGGTTCATTCATAGTTCATTAGAAAATGCAGATTTAGCAAAACGCCTAGGGGTTGAAAGAAAAGAGAAGCTCTTAACGTTGCTTTATAACAAAGCTCATCTATTAGAAGAATTGGATTCACACACTTGCTTTGTACACGGGGACTTTAACCCTACAAATATTCTTATTCATGAAGGGCACTTAAGTGGAGTGATCGATTGGGAATTTGCTTTAGCAGGAACACCTTATATGGATATAGGTAATCTGTTAAGGAACACACCACAAAGCTTCCATTCGGAAATAGAAAACGGGCTTCGAGAAGGTGGAATGGACTTACCTTCTGATTGGAAGGAACGAGCGGAGCTGGTGGACCTTACCAGCCAACTGGAATTTTTGATGTCTTCTCGCTCTGAAGAATTCAAGCTTACTTGTATCCAAAGAATAGATAACGTAATTGAGCAGTATGGGGAGTCGTTTTAGTTAACACATTGGACACTTACTCAACTTACAATCTTAGTTTATATCCTAAAAACTTAACGATGCTAATCCATATTCTTTAACTGCTTAACTGCTTAACTGCTTAACTGCTTAGCCGATAGGGTTGAAACATCAGCTAAGCAAATTATTGTTAGCAGTTAGTCCTGCTTGTTCATTAACTCAGTTAAGAACTGTTTGTAGTTCGCAACTGGATGAGCACCAGTGACAGCGGATTCACGGTTAAAAACAACAGTTGGAACGCCAGACACTCCATGTTGTTGCCACTGGGCTTCTTGCATGCGGATCTTTTCTTTAAGCTTAGGTTTGTCTAACCAAGACATACCTTCATCAGCATCTAACCCAACTGCGGTTAATTCATTTCTCAATGTTTCATGGTTCGACACGTCTTTTTGTTCGCTGAAAAATGCAGTGAACAATCTAAGCTTAAGTTCGGTTTGTTTACCCTCAGTTTTCGCATAATCAAGCAGGACGTGAGCCTCTAACGTATTGACCATTTTCATGTCGTCGAAGTAAGTAAACTTGAACCCGTGTTCTGCGCCAGCTTGTGCAATGCGAATACGCGCTTGTGCACTTTCTTCTGGGCTAGAACCGTATTTTCTTTGTATATGAGCTCGTAAGTTTTCCCCTTCAACAGGCATGTTGGGGTTAAGTTCGAAGGGTAGCCATTCAATGTCAATTTTATCTGCAATGTTGAGCTCTTGGATTGCGGCTTGGAGATTGTTATAGCCAATGATGCACCAAGGGCAGACAACATCAGAGATGATTTCTAGCTTTATCTTATTGTTCATAACACACCACATGTATTTTGATAAATAAATTGAACGACTGTTCATAATTCTAATAATACTGTCACTAATTAACTACCAAGGAAAGCACTTTTTAGTTTCCCCAAAGTTTTTGTTTGTAGCGGTATTAATTAATGATTTTTCATCGCTGTTACTTTACTGCCGTCATTGACGCGTTAGTTATTGGGAGGATTAGGCGAAAACTAATTGTCTTAAGCTTAAAATTTAACAACATGAACATATGTTCAATTTAATTATTGAACGGTCGTTCTTGTTGGTGTAGTGTTTCTTTTATCAAAGGGCAGTGTTGCCTCAAATGAGTTCTATATAAAACTGAATGACAGTCCTAAAAAAGGGTCACATTATGCTTAACTTCTATTTCCACCAGACACCCAACCCAATGAAAGTTGCTTTATTTCTAGAAGAGACAGGTTTGGATTTCCAACTTGTTCCTGTTGATACACTTAAAGGTGACCAACATACCGCAGAATATCGGCTGATTAACCCAAATGGAAAAACACCAGCGATTGAAGATGGCGGTCAGCGTGTTTTTGATTCAAATGCCATCCTCCTTTATCTTTCAGAAAAAACAGGAAAATTAGGAGGGCAAGCAGAAGACCGTGCAGAATTACTTTCTTGGTTAATGTTTATAGCTTCGGGTCTTGGTCCATTTTCTGGTCAATCTGTTCACTTTCGCCACGCGGCACCTAAAGGTCAAGATTACGCAGTAAACCGTTACTTACGTGAAGCCGAGCGCCACTATGAAGTGCTTGAAACTCATATGGAAGGACGCGAGTTTATCGTGGGCAATGAATTTACTTTGGTTGATGTGGCGGCTTGGGGATGGCTAGATAAAGCTACTGTGGTACTGGGCGAAGAAGGGTTAGCACCTTATCCGAATCTAAATCGTTGGTTTGATGCAGTGAATAGCCGACCAGCAGCACTACGTGCTCGTGATATCGCAAAAGATGTTGAATTTAAGAGTGAATTTGATGAAGAAGCGCGACGTGCATTTTTCCCTTCAAACTACCCAAAAGCATAATTGATAGAGCAAGCCATTCAGCTAAATAGCCCGCATCTTAGCGATGATTAAATCTGTCGTAGGATTATAAATAAAGCTGTTAGATCTCCCATCTAACGGCTTTTTTGTAAAAACAGAGGTTGTCGAGGCTAGAATAGTAAGGCTATTTATAGCAAAGTAGAGGACAGTTAATTAAGTCAAAGGGACTAATCTATGTTGGTTGAGTTGGAACAACTTATTGATTCAAAAGATGTCATTGTGCTTAGTACTCCTGAAGAAACCGCTGTAACTTGGTTGCTCGAACCATATAAAAACTGCGCGAATATTCGAGTCATAGAAGATGCGCATAAGCTGGATACAACGATGATTTTGGAAGCCTGCAGCTTAAATCTTAGCGAAAGCAAAAAAGTAATCCTTACCGCCCAGTTTCGGAGTCAGCTACCAGTTATCAATATTGCTTCTTTGTGTAATGAAAAGCGGAAAAAATTGGTAAACATAGAGCTATTAGGCTGGAACGAAGAAAAAGCAGAGCCATCTTCTTATAGTTCCTTTTAACTACATGACTATCCCGCAAGTTAAGGCGGTTGGGTTTATGTGCTCGCTTCATACTTAGCCACAAGAATTAGGTGGTTAAGATACGAAGCAGCGAACCGTAGTGTCTATTTGTTTCTGAGTCTCCGCACTGAGAATCGTCAGAATCGAGTAGATTTTTTTCCGACACCTTCCACACCGTATTAGCATTTTTGCAGACTACGTTCTTCTCAAATTACATTACTTAAATAACGTAAAATTATCATTAATATAAAATATGATAATTTTATTTGATTTACTTGTGTCCATATACTCTCTCCATCGAAACGAAACATATACAGAATTAAAAACGAATTTGGAGTAAGTTATGAAAATGAATCACGTAGGCATCATGGTTGGCGATATGGATAAAGCGGTAGAGTTCTACACTCAGGCACTTGGTCTAAAAATCGTAATGAACAACACGAAAGTAATCGAAGAGCGCGAATCAGCAATTGGTCGAATGTGTATTGCCGTATTCGGTGAAGGTTTCAAAGGCTTTAACATTGCCCACTTAGTGACTTCTGATGGTATTGGTGTTGAGCTGTTTGAAATGAAAGAACGCCAAGAACGCCACGAAGTCGATTTTTCTCGCTTAGGCATCTTCCACTTCTGTCTACAAACAGATGACTTTGAAGGCGTGATGGAGAAAGTAGAAAAATTCGGCGGAAAAGTACGCATGGACGTAATGCGCTACCATCCAGAAGACGACAGTAAGCAAGCGAAAATGGTTTATTTAGAAGACCCGTTTGGCAACCTATTCGAACTTTACTCGCACACATACGAAGAAACATACGCGACTGATTACGAGTAATAGCGTTTACCTACCTAACGTAAGGTAGAAAAACTGAAACACCCCCTAAAGAGGATTGGTAGAAATATCAATCCTCTTTTGTTTAGGGATACTTAAACTGTGTTTGTATGAAACCTTCTAATCTCCTGACAAGTCATGACTAATTTCACTTAGTCACGACATTGAAAGCAGCAATGTTAGTTCGTTTTCGATGCTGCGTGCTGAGCGACAATGAATTCAATTACTTCATCATTTAAACAAGATTTACTGACATACTGGCGCTGCTTACCCATGTGAAGGATAAGCCCTAAATCGGTTTGTTGAAGTTGGTCGATTTCACTCCAGGTGATGTTACGGGTATTTTTCCCGTTTTTATAACTCACACCGTCAGAATCAACCTGAAAAACTACTTTGCTTCCTGAACTCGAACTGATGGTTTGTCGCCATAACCACCAGGTTCTTTTGCAGTAAACACTGAACGCCTCAACCACACTTAAAACAATAAAGAACCAGCCAACGTAGCCATTGGGTAATAGCTCAAATTCTAATAGAACCACACCAAACACAAGGAAAAGGATGCCTTTTAAATAGGCTTTTGGAAATTTAGCTGGAAGGCTCGTTTGATCATAACACTCTGCAAAAAAGGGCTTATCGAGGGTGTATTCTGTAGTGAAATCGAAATCTTTGGACATATGTGACTGCTTTAAGTTTTTCTGTGAATGAGTATTCTATGCTGCGATCTCGCAACTCAAGTATTGTATAGCTTCTCGGAACTTTCCTTTAACTATTTTGCTTCTCTTTTGTAAATCAATGATACCGACGGGCTCTACTTACACCGAGCTAATTTGTTACCTCAATGAGTATTAAGCCGTACATATAAAGCTAAAGACCAATTCACTAAAAGTTATTTGCTCTGTAAATTTCTATGGAGCTTATGGCTTGATTAGGCATATAAAGCACGAATGGTCTGTATTTAAAGACATGATTTGTTCGAATAGTGAAACAATGTTGTTCAGTTTTCTGTGTTTATTGGGGTGAATAGTAAACATATACTTTTTACGAATTCACTTTTTGGAGAACAATTCAATGTCTATTTCATTTAAGCAACTTACTAAGGTCATAGCGTTAGTCGCGTCCACGGTACTTTCGGTTAACACAGCACAAGCCGCAGAGTTAAAAGTTCAAGTGTTCAACCCCGGAGAGAAAAGTCTATTCCCGGTTTCCTCGACACTCGTTACTGGTCCCAAAGAAGCGGTATTAATTGATGCACAATTTCAGAGAGATGATGCACAAAGCGTATTGAGAATGATCAAAGACAGCGGCAAAGAGCTTAAAACTATTTATATAAGTCATGGAGATCCCGATTTCTACTTCGGTTTAGACGTCATTACTGCCGCATATCCCAAGGCTAAGGTTGTTACTTCTCCTTTGTCGTATAAGCATATTGAAGAAACTATTGAAGGGAAGCTAGGATATTGGGGACCAATTCTTGGTGAGAATGCTCCTCAAGAAACCATTATGCCGGACATCCTTTCTGGAGATACTCTTACTCTTGATGGGGAAAGCATAAAAATAATAGGGCTTGATGGTATAGACCCTAAACATACTTTTGTTTGGATACCATCGCTTAAGACTGTTGCTGGTGGGGTTATTCTCTATGAAAATGTTCACGTTTGGATGGCGGATAATCAAACTGCATCTTCTCGCGACAAATGGTTAACTACACTAGACGGCTTAGCTTCACTCAATCCAAAACAGATTATTCCGGGTCATTATATTGGAAAAAGCACTCAAGATATGAGTTCTGTTAAGTTCACTCAATCTTATATTCGTGAGTTTGAAGATGCAGCTATTAAAGCGGCTAATTCTGCAGAGTTAGCTGAATCAATGAAAAAAGCGTACCCTAAATTCAAAAATATAAGTGATTTAGAGCTCAGTGCAAAAGTAATAAAAGGTGAAATGCAGTGGTAACATGCCGCCAGCTCATTTCTTATTAAACTATTCAGTACTATAGAATGAGTGTTTATGATAGCCGACTCTGATTCGTTGTAAGAGTCGGTTTACTCTGCCGTAAATAGAACCAGCGGCAGCTTTTTAACCAGAGTAGCATAGCCCTTATTAGCTTCCACTAAGCATCAAAATTACCAAGCCTGGGAAAGTGGTGGTTAAAGACTCTTCTGTTAACCCCCGCACCTAGACAACCGCTACTTGCCTTACCGTGATAATAATTATGTACGATGGTTCGGTCGTTTCAGCTCTTCTTAAGTGATAAGGGCATTACAAACGGTTCGAAAGTACAATGAAATATTTCACCGCTCTGCTTCCCTTGAACTCGAATTAATGACAACACTTGAATCTTGCGCCGTGAAGTGACTTGCATTCAAAGTATAGTCATGCAGCAATCGACCTAAGTAGGGTAGAACCTTGTCATTCAGAGTCAAATAATGATTGAGCGGATCACTCTGGTGAGTGTAGACCAATTGTATTGCGAGAAGTTGTGGACGTTTTTGAGGGCTCAAAAACGGTGAAACCCCGATGTTGGTAGCATCGGGGTTTCGAATTTCTTAGATTTCACGACTGGTAAGATCGTTTATCTTTTCTATGCAGAAGGCTGGATTAATCCAATCTTTATTCCTTGGTAGGGAATTAGATACGGATGAAGTCCATGTGCTCAACTTTAGGCTTGAACGCGTGACGTTGAACGTCTTGCGGCTTAACCTTAACTTCAGCGCCGTCAATCACAAGAGTGATTACTTCGTAGAACTCAGGCTTATCCATTTGGTTGATCACGTCAGTGTGAACAAGTTCGATAGATACTGCTGCTTCTTCACCACCGTAGATTACAGCTGGGAATTTACCAGCGTGACGTAGGCGGCGGCTCGCACCTTTACCTAGTTCAGTACGTACTACTGCTTCAAATTTCATAGTTTTACTCTCAAATTAGTAAAATTTTAATTTCACACGACAATGCGACCTTGTCAGTGTAGTAAAACTCACACAAGAAGTTCCTGTCTGAGCGAGCGCGGATACTAACACTCTCAGATAAATGGAGCAAGAGTGAGAGGGCGTTTAATCACTAAGTACACATTATTAAAGTTTACCTGCTGTCATTTTATCCAACATTAGACCAATTTAGGCTCTTTACCGATTCAAGCTATTTATCAAAATTCATTATTCGCCTGTTCGGTGAATGGAATATGAACATTCCGCTAAGCATTCATTAAGGCTAGTGCCGCTAATCTACACCTACATTAAATGAACAGAAAAATAGGTGAAGTTATGGAACCGGTAAGCGTTGTAGTCATTACATTAAATGAAGAAAAACGGATTGGTCGATTGATGGAAGAGCTTAGCCAACAAACACACCAAGACTTTGAAGTGATAGTGGTCGATTCAAACAGCGAAGATAATACTAGGGAAGTCGCGCTGGCTTATGAAAATGCTCTGCCATCTTTGACGGTACACAAAATGGAAACGCGTGGTGTCAGTTTAGGTCGTAACACCGGGGCGTCACTAGCTAAGTACTCAAGAATTTTGTTTCTTGATGCAGATGTTAGCTTAAATAAGAATTTCTTAGCGAGAGCTTTGGGCGAGCTAGAAGAGAGAAAGTTAGAAGTAGCAGGCGTGTATATGAGCTCTAAAGGCTTACCTTTGGTTCATAAAATGGGATACGGGCTATTTAATATTGGTCTGTTCACTACACAATTTGTATTTCCAACCGCAATAGGTGCCTGCATTTTTTCAACGAAACGTGTACATGATGAAATTGGTGGCTTTGATGAAGAAATCGTTTTATGTGAAGACTGTGACTATGTAAAACGAGCAAGCAAAACCTGGCGTTTCCGTTTCTTAAATATGACGTTCGGTTTTGACCCACGAAGGCTTGATCAAGATGGCGTGCTTAAAACGGGTAGCACCTATTTAAAAGCGAATGTGAGACGCATGTTTTTTGGTGAAATGCGTAATAACGAAATGGACTACAAGTTCGGTCATTACAACGAACAGCAACAATAGGGCGAACTATGTTTGAGGGGTTCAGTTTATTTCTGGGGGCGTTGGCAGATGCGCTGATTGGACCCAACCTGTTTGTTCCTGGTGAGCCATTTTTTATAGCCGCAGGCTATCAGTTGTATCAAGGTGCTTGGTCTGCTGTGCTATTTGTCATGATAGGTGGTTTAGTCGGTGATCAATTAAGTTATTTTATCGGCTTACATTGCGGGCAAAGAGTTCAACGTAAAATTATCTTAGTTCAGCCGAAAACAAAGCGTCTTATTGCTCGCTGCCGTTACTTAATGGCAAAACGAGGCAGCTACATCATCATGTTTGCCAGATTATTAGGTCCGATTGCTTGGATTGTGCCTTTTATCGCGGGTTCGCATAAAGTGAAGTGGCGAAGTTTTAGTGTGTTATCCATTGTGGGTTTAATACTTGGCGGTGGGCAATTTATAATATGGGGTTTAATTCTAGCGCATGGTGTTGAACATTTTCCTCTATTGAATGAAGCAAAGATCTTTGTTGTCGAGCATCAAACTACTTTACTCGCATTAATGCTTGTGACGTTGATGGGCATTATTGGCTATAGATATCGTTGGCGCTATCTATTTGCAAAGGTAAGTGTCTTGTTAGTGACGTTACTTGTTTACTGCAATTATGCTCATTTTTTTTGGTACTCGGATGACTTTAATACCGAAGTAAATAATAAGGTTAAATCATCTGAAAGTAGCTCAGAATTAAGCTATAAAGCGTTCCCTGGGAAGTCAGCATATTATGATGCTCAAGCTATTAATATTCAGTATATCGGCGAAACCCCAAGACCTTTAATGAATACTCTTGGCTGGATAGAAAATAAAACATTCTCTAGAAATGAAATTGAATTTGCTGGCTATGTTTCATTATTGCGCAGTCAAACTCCACCTGTTTCGGATTTATATTGGCAGAAAAAACCGCAAGATATGGCTTTCCAGCTGCCTGGAACTTTAATGAAAAGAAGCCATATTCGCTGGTGGAAAGTGGGTGTGCAACCCGAAACTAAACAACCACTGTGGTTAGGTGCAATTAGCTATGATGATGGATTAAAACTTACGTCATATTCTGGAATTATGACGATTCTGCATAGTATCGATCCTAACGTAGATAAAGAACGAGATAAGCTAGAAGAACAAATTAAGCAACAACGTCCAGACATCCGCATCGAGAAGCAGCAGCTAGTACAGCAAGAGGTGATGGATGAAGAGCATGACTACTATACAGATGGCAACATCCTGATAATAAGTGGATGAATGACCGGTCCGTAGTAAACAACTTTAATCAGTGATTGTAAAAATGGCAGCGATTATTCGCTGCCATTTTTTAGTAAATGCTTCTTTGGATTATGTTTTGCTGGAATCTATTTTGTAGGCTTTATGCTTGTGAGCTCTGAATTGTAAGCTCATATAGTTGGTCTACGTTTTGAGATTTACTTTGCCAAACAAGAAAAGCAAAAGCTTAGCCTTTAAATTGATTCAGTATCAACGTTGCTTTTAAGCCGCCCATCGAGCTTTCAGCCAATTCGAGGCTACCGCGATAACTGTGTGCCATTTCATTCACGATATTCAAGCCTAAACCAGTTCCAGGAGTGGTCTCATCGAGTCTAACACCTCGCTTAATGACTTGTTCAAGCTGCTCTGGAGGTATGCCTGTTCCGTCATCTTCAATAATGAGTTCAATGTTGCCATTTTCAAGCTCAGTTGAATGAACTCTTATAATGCTGCTTGCCCATTTATAGGCATTCTCTAATAAATTACCGACCATTTCGTCGAGATCGGTCTGATCAACCGTGACTTCCAGTTCAGAATCAAGCTCATTGATTAATGTGATCTCATTGGCTGCGTATACTTTATCAAATGCCATAGAAATAGCGTCTATACGCTCAGAAGGTGAAGACTTTACCGATAGGATATTCATAGCACCAGCCATGCGCGCTCGACCTAAATGATAGTCGATATGATCTTGTAATTGATTAGCGGGCTGAGCGAGTTTTTCTTGCTGCTCTTGTGGTAGCGATGCAATTTCATTTTTTAAAACAGAAAGAGGTGTTTTTAACGCATGTGATAAGTTGCCAGCATGGTTTCGTGCTCGTTCTAGTAACTCTTGATAATGAAAGAGAAGGGCGTTTAGGTCAGAAACTAATGGCGAAACTTCCCTAGGGTAATTGTTGCTTAAAACTTGCTGCTCTCCTTTTCGGAGCATCGCAAGTTCGCGCTGCATTTTATTTAAAGGTAGTAAGGACCAACTCACCTGTATTCCGATTAAAAGCAGTACGCCAATAAAGAGCAAGCCTAAGATTATCCAAACCTGACCGGTGAGTTTATGCAGTGTTGACTCTAGAGGGTCTTCATCTAAACCGACAATTATAGTGACAGGGTCACCTAGTTCGGGAAGGTAAATGTTTTGTTCTACGTAGATTAACGACTCACCCTTTGCCCCTTTGATCACTTTGCGAATAGGTTTGTCAGTGATAGAGAGATTCTTATCCCATAAGGATCGAGATCTGAGTGTTTGATCTTGTGTGGCTGCTCGCCAGTACACGCCGCTATAAGGTTGGTAAAATCTTGGGTCTGAAAGACGTTCAAGCATGACAAGCTGATTGTTTTTATCAACTTCAATATTTGCGGTTAATTCATCTAGGGTAAGATTCAGCTGCTGTTTCACATCATCAATAAGATAATCATTAACGAGTTTAGGTATTCCAATACCTGCCGCTAAGATCATTGCCCCAAGCCAAAAAGCCGCTGCGAGAAGCAAGCGGCTTTTTAAGCTGATATTTTTTAAGTTTGGTTTACTGAGCGCGGCTTTCGGCACGGTGAATCCTTTTAATCAGCGCAGGAAAATAGTGGTTGTTTAGGGCAATGAGCGTATTTATTACTACCCTCATTGGTATTATCAAAACTGTACTCGTTGACTTTACTCGGTATTAATCAACGTTAAGTTGATAACCAAGACCACGAACGGTTTTAATCACCTTCGGGGCGATTTTTTTACGGATACGACCAATAAAAACTTCGACGGTATTAGAATCGCGATCAAAATCTTGTTTATAGATATGCTCGACTAATTCGGTTCTAGAAATGACTTTGTCAGCATTATGCATAAAGTACGCAACTACTTTATATTCTAAAGCCGTTAAGCTTACTGCTTGACCTTGCCATAATACTTTTGAACTTCTTGTATCTAAGCTTAAGTCACCCATTTGTAGTATAGGGGAAGCGTTACCTGAAGCTCGGCGTAATTGAGCTCGGATACGAGCGATTAGCTCGACCATTTCGAAAGGCTTAGTTAGGTAGTCATCAGCACCAGCATTGAGACCTTCAACACGTTGAGTCAAAGTGTCACGAGCACTTAAAATGACAACCGGGGTATTGATGTTTTCGTCTCGAATGCCTTTTAGTACAGTAAGACCGTCAAGTTTTGGGAGACCGAGATCAAGAACAATCGCGTCCCACTCTTCAGAAGTCGCACGATAAAGTGCATCAATCCCATCTTGAGACAGTTCAGGTACCCAGTCAGCACCTTCCAGCGTTTTTAAAATTTGTTGACCTAAACTTGGATCGTCTTCAACCACTAATATTTTCATATTCTTACCATTAATTATTGCTGCTTGAGCTTATTGTTCTTGAGGTTATTGTTACTGCAGCTTTAGCTTTATTGTTATCACTGATGGTTACGTTATTTTTTAATTACGTCTTGTAAATTTCGACCTTTGATTTCGAGCATTTCTAACGTTGTCGCGTTGTATTCGACTTTAATCACGTTGTTGTCATGGACTAATTTGAGTTCATATACCCATTCATCGTCATCTTCTTCCAGTTCAACTCTGATCACTCGCCCGTTCAATTGAGATTCAATCGTTTCATAAAGCTCAGAAAAAGGTTTGATTAAGCCATCTTTGACTGCGTCATAGACTTCATCTTGATCCTCATCGAACTCAATTCGTGTGCCTTCTTTATAAACATCCTGGACGAGTTCATGACCATTATTATGGTCTTTAGCCATTGCTAGGTTAGGCAACAGCAAGGCACAAAGCAAAGGTAAGGTTGCAATCATTAGTTTACTTAACATAGCTGATCCAAGGTTAGGTCGATATTCATTAGTATAAAAGAGCGAAGATGAATAGAAAGTGAATCTAGTCAGCTTAGCGATCTTGAAGCTCGTCTTCAAAAATTTTGTCGCGCATTTTCCAAAAGCGTCCTGCTTTTCGTGCAATCACAAACTGAGGTGGGCGGAACCTGTGTTGGTTTGCTACCACTTTACTTGGAGAAGCCTCTTCAAAAGATCGATGCCTGTCAGCTAAATGTGGTCGAACGAATTGATCTTTGAAGTTCTGTTTTTGTTTTTTGGTTGTGAGTGACCAAAACTCATGAACTTGAGCTTGGTTCTCGCCACGGTAGGTCACTTTAAGTTGTGACTTTCCTTTATCATCTTTGAAGACATTTAAATCCATCTCTAAACATTCGAAAACTAATGCGTCTTTTAGATTTAAGGCTTCTTTCAGCTTTTTATCAGGATCTACTAAAGTTGCATCGCACTCGTGACATATTCTTGCGGCAATGTCGTTATCGGCACCACACTCATTACAGTATTTAGCTCGAAATCGATAGCCGCAGTGCTCTCGTTCGCCTGTTTCTTCATCAGTGAAATAGCCTTGGCACTTACGTCCAAAGTGTTCTAACAAAAAGCCATTGTTGTCTAGTTTTCCCCAGAAATTATTGTTGAATCCGCATGCCGGGCAGGGAATGGTGATTATCTCGCTGTCTGAGTCTGGTTTTGGATCCCCAACTTCTGGCTGATATAAGTCGTAACTGTTACCAGCATAATCGAGCACCAAGCACTCTTTTTTACCTTCAGAAAGTCTTAAGCCCCGACCAACAATCTGCTGGTATAAACTTATTGATTCAGTTGGTCTTAAAATGGCGATAAGGTCAACGTGCGGGGCATCAAAGCCGGTCGTCAATACGGATACGTTCACTAAAAACTTGACTTTACGTTGCTTAAAATCGTTAATGATTTGGTCGCGTTCCAGCGTCGGTGTATCGCCTATAACAATTGATGCTTCACCTTCAGGCAATAAACTCAGGATTTCTTGTGCATGTCGGACTGTGGCTGCAAATACCATAATGCCGAGTTTGTCTTGAGCAAGATGAACGATTTGATCGACGATTTGAGGGGTAGCTCGTTTAGACTGCTCAATCACCATATCCAGTTCAGCTTCTTTGTATCGCCCAGTACTGGCAGGTTTTAACTGAGAGAAGTCATAGCTTAAAACTGGTGCATCAATCATACGTGCAGGAGTAAGAAACCCTTCATCTAGAAGGTAACGAATGGGTAGTTCAAAAATGCAGTCTTTGAAAAAACGAGGTTCTTCACTGCGCACTTGCCCACGAGTGTGGTACTGATAAATCCAACCCATTCCAAGCCTGTAAGGGGTTGCGGTTAACCCAAGCACTTTGATTCCAGAATTATTTTCTCTTAAATGACTAATGACTTTTTGGTAGCTACTGTTTTTTTCATCTGGCACGCGGTGACATTCATCAATAACAAGTAGTGAAAACTGGTTTGAAAAGGAATCTAAATTTCGAACAACAGATTGAACAGAGGCAAAGACAACTTGTTGGTCAGTTTCTTTCCTACCAAGACCGGCTGAAAAAATAGAGCCTTTTAAATCATACCCTTCATACTTTGCGTGATTTTGTTCAACCAATTCTTTTACGTGAGCAAGAACTAATACTCGCCCTTTGGCTAGGCGGGCAAGTTCAGCGATTACCAAGCTTTTTCCTGCACCTGTTGGTAAGACTAAAACAGCAGGAGTTTGGTGTTTTCTGAAGTAGTGAATAACCGATTTAACAGAGTCAGCTTGGTAAGGTCGAAGAGTGTACATACAGTATCTTGTAATGTTATTGGCAAGGCGATAAACAAATAATGTGAAATCGCTCAACTATTTCGATAAAGGTGACTATAATACCTGACTTAAATCAGATGAGGTATTCATGCGTTTAGATAAATTTTTGTGTGATGCACTAGGTGCAACCCGAAGAGAAGCAACAAAAACATTACACACCAAGACAGTAACGGTTAACGGCGTCATGGTGAAAAGTGGTGCAACTAAGATCACTGAAGAGTGTGTAGTAGAGTGGCAGGGTAACGAGCTACGAGTCCATGGACCGCGTTACATTATGCTTTATAAGCCAGAAGGTTTTGTGTGTTCACATGAAGATGGTTCAAACCAAACTGCATTTGAGTTGCTCGATGAAATCAAAATGGACAAATTACATTTTGCTGGTCGACTTGATGTAGATACCACCGGTTTAGTTTTAATTACAGATGATGGTCAGTGGTCGCATCGTATAACTTCGCCTAAGCATAAATGTCAGAAGACATATCGCGTATGGTTGGTTGAACCCGTTGAAGATGATTATGTTGAAAAGTTCAAAGAAGGCATTCAACTTAAAAGTGAAACAGGTTTAACATTGCCAGCTCATTTAGATGTTAGGGCTGAGAAAGAAGTCTTGCTGACTATCCATGAAGGTAAATACCATCAAGTAAAACGCATGTTTGCTGCACTAGGTAACAAAGTGGAAGCATTACACCGTGAGAAGATTGGTGAGATTGAAATGGATGAAGAATTAGAGTTGGGTGAATATCGCTACCTTACTCAAGAAGAAGTCGATTCTATCTGGAAGTAAATGGTTTAAGTCTAAACCTTTAACCCAATGATTAGTTGGGTGAGCAATTGTAAGTTAGATGCGATCGTCAGTTATATGTCATTTTAAGTTGGATATAATTGTCGGTTTGATGCAGTTACAAGTTAGATAACAGTGACTCCCCAACTTTTCTATCAAAGCTTTAACTGAAAGAATCTTGTTTTATTAAAGATACCTCTTCGCCTTATCAAGCCGACCAAGGATCGCGTCGGCTCGTGTTATTTGACTGGTACTAGGAAAGTCTCAGCCATTATGAATACCCGATACTCCATTGGGTTCTAGTATTTAGTCGGAGCTATATGCAAACATCGAATCAAAACGTTGCTTCCCAGCCTCAGCAGCCCCAATTAGGTTTGTTGCTATTCTTGATCTTAGGTGCCATTGGCGCACTGACTCCACTCGCCATTGACATGTACTTGCCTGCAATGCCAACGATTGCAAAAGATCTCGGTGTAACAGCAGGCGAAGTGCAAATAACGTTAACTGCTTATACTGCTGGTTTTGCTCTTGGGCAATTGCTGCACGGACCTCTAGCCGATAGTTATGGTCGTAAACCTGTATTAGTCATCGGTGTTGTGTTGTTTGGTATTGCATCAGTGGTCAGTGCGACAACTCAAGGCATCGATGCTTTAACCTATGTACGCGCTGCTCAAGGTTTTGCAGGTGCTGCTGCGGCGGTAATCATCCAAGCTGTTGTACGAGATATGTTCGACCGTGAAGATTTTGCGCGAACCATGTCATTCGTGACGCTAGTCATGACGGTTGCCCCTTTGATTGCTCCAATGATTGGTGGTTACCTTGCTCTATGGTTTGGCTGGCGTTCGATTTTCTGGGTGTTAGCTATTTTTGCAGTAGTCGTTATTGCTGCGGTTGTTTGGAAGATTCCAGAAACATTACCTGTTGAAAATAGACAGCCGTTGCGTTTTAAAACGACCATGCGTAATTATTTCCGTTTGTGTCGTAACCCTGTGGCAATGGGGCTGATTTTTTCAGGCGCCTTTTCGTTTGCTGGTATGTTTGCATTCTTAACGGCCGGCTCGTTTGTTTATATTGATGTCTATGGAGTCAGACCGGATCTTTTCGGTTACCTATTTGGCTTAAATATCGTTGCAATGATTCTGATGACAAGCATCAACGGGCGTATCGTTAAAAAAGTAGGCTCACATGTCATGCTTAAGGCGAGCTTGACGATTCAACTGCTCGCGGGTTTAGGTCTATTTGCTGGCTGGTATTTAGATTTAGGCTTATGGGGAATTGTACCTTTCGTCATGTTATTCATAGGTACTCTTTCGACTATAGGCAGTAACTCAATGGGGCTACTATTAAGTGGTTACCCAAATATGGCAGGAACGGCATCATCTTTGGCGGGTACATTAAGGTTTGGTACGGGTTCTGTTATTGGTGCGGTGGTTGCTATGCTGCCAAGTGATAGCGCAGGTCCCATGGCTATTGTGATGGCGATATGTTCTATATTGTCAGCATTGTTATATTGGACATTAGGAAAGAAGGCATAATGTCGAACTATTATATTGAAATTCAAAGACTCGTGAACTCTGCTCTAGGTGAACTAGCGGCACTACACAAATCTAAAAAAGCGGTCGACGCACCCATTGCAAACAACCATTATTTGGTGCGTTGGGTAACTAAAGCCATGAAGTCTCAAAGCTTTGATCGCAGCATCGTAGCTGATTTAACTCGCTGGCAAAAACAAGGGCGATCTAAAGGGAACAAAGCTGATTTAATGTTCACTTTTAAACGTATTTCTGCGTTTTATGCGCACTTTTTCCCAGTAGGTGAAGAACCAAAAGCGTTGAAAGACAGTGATGTTGAAGCCTTCATGGATAAGATGTATGAAAAAGGCTGGAGCGTTTCAAGTGAAGATGAATTAACAACAGGTGGAAAAATACAGTTTTTCACTGATGGTGACCATTCTTTCGCCTTATGCGCAAAGCAATGTGACGATTCATTTGATGGCGAAATCATGGCAAGACCAATGAATTGGTTTGTGCGAGGAAACCACCAAGAGTTTATTGAATCAGCTATGGAAGCTGGTTTTATGCTTCACAAAGTAACGGATTATAAATCAGCAGTTAAATACCATGGTGAATATATTGTTTACCCTGAAAATCGCGGTAGTCAATTGGCAGAAATGCCTCTCAGTTTAACTGGAAATTAAATATGAAAGTGCCGTTCGTTTGAACGGCACTTTCAAGCTTAAATCTGTTTCTGAACGGCTTTGGCTTGCTTTTCTATAGCCTTTACCATGCCTTTGAAAATGAATAGATGGGCTGGCATCATTGCGAACCAATACATTAAACCCATGAAACCTTTAGGGTGCCACCAAGCGGTAATCGTTAACTCTCGGTGTTCTCCTAGATCCGTAATGGCAAGCTCTAATCGACCGAGCCCTGGACCTTTCATTCCAAAAAAAAGAGAAAGAAAAGCGTTGTCTTCACAACGAATGACTTTCCAAGAATCAATATAATCTCCAACCTTTAGATTAGGTCCTTCAGGGATTTGTCTTATCGGACGTCCGCCACCAAAAAATATATCTAACCATTCTCTAGTCCGCCATAAAGCGTTAGCAAAAAAGTAGCCTTGTTTTGGACTACCAATTTGCTGAGCGATCTTCCATAAGTTTTCTTGGGAGACTGAAGTTTTGATTGTCGCCCCTGTTTTTTTGGGATAATAGCCAAATCCAGCCTGCCAACGAGAGAAAGCGGTCGTGTCGAACCCCCATACATTACTTTTAATGAAAGTCCCTTCGGCGTTGATGGCTTTTTCCACCATACTTTCAAAGCTGACTAATGGTTGAGGATATTTTTCTTGTATTGCTGTGGAATTGGCAATGAAATCGTGCTCTAAGCCTGCTAATAAAGCTCTACCTATACTTGAAGGTACAGAAGTTACTACGCCTAACCAGTAAGACGCCATTTTAGGTGTGAGTAGGGAAGTTGACCACAAGCGAAGGGGGCGCTTGGCTATTTTAGCGATATGTTTGAATTGATTTCGGTATGAGACAATATTGGGTCCTCCGACTTCAAAAGTTTGGTGTTTCGAAGGCGGATCTTCAGCCAAGCACAGTAAATAATGGTTTAGATTTGCAAGTGCAATAGGGTTGGCTTTGGAATCTACCCACTTAGGTGCGATCATTATTGGCAAGTTGTAGACAAAATCTCGCATTATTTCAAAAGCGGCAGAACCTGGTCCAATGATGACCCCTGCTCTTAACTCTGTGATTGGAACGTCTTTAGACCTCAGTACTTCACCTGTTTTTAAGCGAGCTTGTAAATGTTCAGATTGGCCCGTTTGTGGTTGGAGAGAACTTAAATAAATGACATGTTTGTTTTTGGAACCCAGCGCATCAGCGAAGTTATTGGCTAATGTCAGTTCGTAATCAATAAAATCATGCCCTTCAGCCATGCCGTGAACAAGGAAAAAGATAAGATCAAAATCTGGGACTAAATCATTTGTTGCAGCTTTGTTTTCCAGATCAAGATAGATAAGCTCTAGATTTTTATGTGGAGTGGTGCGAGCTTTTAGATAGTCGATATGCCTAGCTGCTGCTGTTACTTGATAACCTTGCTCAAGTAGCAATGGGAGCAGCTGTGAGCCGACATAACCTGAAGCCCCTAAAACAAGAACTTTCTTCATATTTGCCCCATTTAGTCATGTGGTTAAAAAGCATTCGTTGATATAATAGCTTGAAAATTTCCTTTTATCATCAATGTGTTCCGTTAGGGTGATGCGCTCATGCTGCTTTCCAATATTCTTTATCATACCAGAGGCGATTTCCTGCGTCGTCTTATCGCGATCGCGTTGCCTATTACCCTTCAAAGTATCATGTTTTCCAGCCGAGGTTTGGTTGACGTATTAATGCTTGGTCAGTTAGGTGAAGCCGATATTGCGGCTGTTGGCGTGGCAAGCCGAGCGATGTTTGTTACAACTATTATGCTCGTTGGAGTGACCACTGGTGGCGCTTTACTTACCGCTCAGTATTGGGGGGCAGGAGATAAGCAAGGCGTGAGAGAAAGTACGGCACTAACTTGGATCGTTGCTATGTTTTTTGCAGCATTAACGGTCGCGTTTTTTGTTTCTTTTCCTGAACAAGTCATGTCTTTAACAACCGATTCTACTGAAGTGATCAGTTTAGGTGTTGAATACATGGTGATTACGTCTTTAAGTATGTTTGCCGTTGCCTGTGTGAGCAGTATGGCTGTTGGCTTACGAGCGATGCACAGACCTGGCTTAAGCACCTTCTTCAGTGGAATAGGGATTCTTTCTAATGTTCTACTTAACTGGATACTCATTTTCGGTAACTTAGGTGCGCCTGCGCTTGGAATAAAAGGGGCTGCGATTGCTACTGTACTAAGTGGGGCAATCGAAGTTGCAAGTTTATTCGGCTATTTATACTTTAAGAAGCACTTACTCGCTTTTCGTTTGTGTGATATTAACGCTGCTGCAACGATAGAAAAGGTGACGAGGTTTTTAAAGTTATCGCTGCCAACAACATTTAACTTTTTGGCATGGGCTGGTGGTTTGTTTGCTTACCACGCAATAATGGGTCAGTCAGGTGTCCAAGGTTTGGCAGCTTTGTCAGTGATGACACCGGTTGAATCTATTTCTTTAAGCTTATTGATCGGAATGTCTAATGCTGGAGCGGTGCTAATCGGGAACCAACTTGGTGCTAAACAAAACGAAGCGGTCTATTATCAAGCCTTAGGCATCAGTATTATTAGTTTCTTAACCGCTATTATGGTTGCAGTCGCTCTGTATTTTATTCAAATTCCAATTTTGAATGCGTTCAGTGCATTAACAGCAGAAACGAGAGCGCTTTCAGAAAAATTTATTGTTGTACTTAGTATCGGTATTGTTATCCGTTCTATACCAATGACGGTGATTGTTGGTGTACTAAGAGCCGGTGGGGATGTGAAATTTTGCTTGTACCAAGATTTGGTCGCGCAGTGGCTCATCGGTATCCCATTAGCAGCAGTTGCAGCTATGTACTTTGGTTTCAAGCCTGAATGGATTTACTTGTTGTTTTTAACTGAAGAAGTGATCAAATGGTTTGGCTCTTTGTACCGTATGAAAAGTAAGCGATGGATTAAAAACTTAATTGAAAATTAGAAGGAAAGCGTATAAATGATGCAACATTATGCTTATGGTGTGATCTATATGCCAAATTACTTCCTACTAACAGTGAATTAGTGTAGATTCTCACTCCAAATTCTAACTAATGTGAGCTGTTTAATGTTAAAGCTGTCAGACCTATGTAAAGGCTATGTAGATGGGGGAGAATTCCACCCAGTTTTACAAGGTGCTGAACTGACATTAAACCAAGGTGATCAAATTGCATTAATGGGTGAGAGCGGCTCTGGTAAGAGTACGCTATTGAACCTTATTGCTGGGTTAGACATGCCAGATTCGGGTGAAATCTCTTTTCCTCGTTTTGAGATGCATAGTTCATCTGAAACAAAGCGTACGGCTTATCGAAGAAACAACATTGGTCATATCTTTCAGCAATTTAACTTGCTACCAACTCTCAATGTCGCAGATAACATTCGTTTTTGTCGTCAGTTAAAAGGTTTACCTGAAGACAAGGGACTATGGCGCCAAATATTGTCGGCTTTAGATTTAATGCCATTATTAGGGCGTTATCCTGAAGAAGTGTCGGGTGGGCAACAACAACGAGCTGCTATAGCTAGAGCGCTTTACATGGAGCCTAAGTTATTACTTGCGGATGAACCGACAGGTAGCTTGGATGAACGTAACGCTGAAGCGGTAATGCGTTTACTTACTTCGCTGGCTCGAGAGCTAGAATGTACACTTTTTTTAGTGACTCATAGTGAAAAAGTGGCTCAACACATGGATGGTAAAATTCGTCTTCAAGGAGGGCAACTGCATGTTATGGCCCGTAGTTAAAGCGCTATTAGGTCATTACCGCCGTCACCCTTTACAAATTATCCTTGTGTGGCTTGGTCTTACTCTAGGTGTTTCTTTACTTGTTGGTGTAACGGCTATAAACCACCACGCTAAGCAAAGTTATACCCATGGCGAAAAACTCTTTTCAAACCCTCTTCCTTATCGAATTCGCCCTAAACACAATGCAAATAAGATCCCTCAAGGCTTTTATATTCAGTTAAGAAGAGAAGGCTTCCAACAGTGCGCACCATTTGATAACCACCGTGTTACTGCTGAAAATGGAACAAATTTGATGCTTGTTGGGTTAGACCCGGTAGCCATGCTTCAACTTCAACCTGGCATTGCACTCAAAGAACTGACGACTTTACGTTTAATGCGCCCACCTTATCCAATTCTTGTAAGTGGTGACCTTGCAGAATATATGGATTGGAGCGATGGGAGCTATATCGATTTAGCTGACGGTTCTCAACTTGGTCCACTCGTCGTCGATCAGAAAAATTTAATTAATGGCACTCGCTTAATTGCTGATATTTCTTTATTAAGAATGTTGCAGAGAAGTTCTGGCTTATCTGTTATCGCGTGCGGGCATATGTCTGCAGAAAAGTATGAATTGTTGAAAAACATGCTGCCTAATGGGCTTACGATTACGCGAAACTCTAAAGCTGAACTTGAATCATTGACTAGCGCATTCCATATGAATTTGACCGCGATGGGAATGCTTTCATTTGTGGTCGGTCTGTTTATTTTCTATCAGGCCATGTCTCTATCATTCATTCAAAGGCAGCCGCTAGTTGGAATACTACGTCAAACTGGCGTGTCTGGTTGGCAATTAGCGAAAGCATTATGCTTTGAACTTCTGCTTTTAGTTCTCATGAGCTGGATTTTCGGTAATGTCTTCGGTCTGATGCTAGCCAATCAACTGTTGCCTGCCGTGTCGGCAAGTTTAGGTGACTTATATGACGCGAACGTAGGTTTATCGATTGAGTGGAGTTGGGTTTGGAGTGGCTATAGCTTACTTATGGCTTTAAGTGGCGCTTTCTTAGCATGTGTATGGCCGTTAATTCGCCTTCTGCAATCACAGCCTATCCGTTTGTCTTCTCGGTTATCAATACTACGTTTTGCTGGATCAGAATTCATCTGGCAAGCGCTTATCGGTTGTGCATTTTGTGTAGCTGCCGTTGCGGTATATCAAGCTCCTCAAACCCAAGAGTCGGGTTTTGCAATAATTGCACTTATGCTTGTAAGTGTGGCGTTATTTACTCCATTTATCATGTGGAAATTATTTAATAGCCTTTCCTATTCACTACGCTGGGTTCGCGCTCGCTGGTTCTTTGCTGATGCTGCAGCCAGCATGAGCTACCGCGGTGTGGCAACGATGGCCTTCATGCTTGCTCTTACGGCAAATATAGGTGTGGAAACGATGGTTGGGAGCTTCCGCGATACGACTGATAAGTGGCTTACGCAGCGATTAGCGGCAGACTTGTATATTTATCCAACGAACAATGCTGCCGCTCGAATGAGTAATTGGTTATCAGATCAACCTGAAGTCGATTCGGTATGGTGGCGTTGGGAGAAAGACATAGCAACTCCTAAAGGCAGTGTTCAAATTGTAAGCACTGGTCCTTCAGAAGGCGAACTTGACGCTCTTACGATTAAACTTGGTATTCCTAATTACTGGTATCACTTACACCACTCTAAAGGTGTTTTAATCAGTGAATCTATGTCCCTTAAGTTGAATATTCGCCCCGGTGACTATATCGATCTGTATGACAATTTAGGGAATGGCTGGCAAGTAGTTGGTGTTTATTATGATTATGGTAACCCTTACCATCAAGTCATGATGTCCCACCGAAATTGGTTGTATGGTTTTGCCGGGCGAGGGAATGTAGGTCTTGGTGTTGTTATTAAAGATGGAATAAACCCTCAAGGTTTACGAGATCGTCTTGAAAATGTATTTAGGCTGAGTTCTGAACGTGTTTTCGATAACAACAATATTCATAATCAAGCTATGAGAGTGTTCGATAGAACCTTCGCTATTGCAGATACTCTAGGTAACATTACACTGATTATCGCTGTTTTTGGCATTTTCTTTGCGACAGTTGCAGGTGAGGTTTCGAGGCAGCGCCATATTTCACTGTTACGCTGTCTAGGCATGTCTGGTAAAGAGCTTGTCTTAGTCGGCAGTCTACAGCTACTTGTGTTTGGACTCATTGCATCATTAATTGCTGTGCCGTTAGGCTTGGCTTTAGCGACCTTGATTGTTGATATTGTTATTAAGCAATCTTTTGGTTGGTCGTTGGGTATTCAAGTGATTCCTTGGGACTATTTTGTGACTTTCGCGTGGGCGATGGCCGCTTTAATGCTGGCAGGGGCTTTACCCGTTATTAAGATGGTAAGAAATACGCCAATGAAATCATTGAGGGATGCACTTTAATTATGTCTCAACGATCTAAGCCTCAACGACCAAAACTTCGTATTTTATCGTACCTACTTGTTATTGCTTTCTTCGGCATAATTCTAAGTGTTGGCACTTATTACTCATATTATGCTCAGGTTGGAGAGAGAGGCGTTAATGAAGTCAATGCTGTCTTAATGAGTGAGAATAAAAAAGTATTTGAACCAGTGCTGCCAGACCGCAACATATCGTTACCGCAAGACTTCCAATTTCATCCTGATTTTCAGCACGAATGGTGGCATTACTTCGCTAACGTTGAAGATGAAAGTGGAGAAAAGTTTTCTATACAATGGAGCTTCTTTCGTATAGCAACCGATGAAAGGGAAACAACCGGTTGGCAAAGTCCTCAGCTATTTATATCGAACGTTGTTATTACATCTAAATCTCAAGTGTGGAAAGAGCAAAGGCTAGCTCGCGGTGGTATTGGGCAAGCGGGAATGAACAATCGACCGTTTAGAATTTGGATTGATAATTGGAATTGGCGTTCATTAGGCACAACTCCTTTTCCTGGTCGCTTGAGTATTAGCACAGATACTTTTGGAATAGAGCTAAACAGCATAACTAAAGGTCCCTATGTACTGAACGGAGAGAACGGATACCAAGAAAAGCATGACTTGTTGCCTGTTGCTTCTTATAGCTTCAGTGCGCCATTTTTATCGTTGAATGGTTCACTCACATTAGAAGGTGAAACTAAAGTTGTATCTGGCACGGCTTGGTTGCAAAAGGAGTGGGGCAGTGGCTTACTGGGAGAAGGGCAGCAAGGCTGGGATTGGTTTGTCTTTAACCTAGAAGATGGATCTTCTTTGAGTATCAATCGTTACCGCCACAATCAACAACTACCTTATGTATTTGGTACCTTAGCGACACGTTCCGGCAGAGTCTTCCAGTTAACGGAAGCGGATATTGAGATCACTCCGCTGAACAATACTACTCTTCTTAATGGGCGACGCTTACCGTTACAGTGGATAATCAATGTACCAGAGCATCAAATTAACCTGACGACTCGAATACAGCGGCGAGATATGTGGTTGCCTTTTGTTATTCCATATTGGGAAGGACCGATAATGGCTAGTGGTAGTCATGAAGCGGTGGGTTTCATGCAACTTACTGGTTACTGATTTTTAAAGGCCTTAATTAAAGGCCTTTTTTGTATCTATTTGAAACGGATACTTACAGTCTTCTGGATCTCACTGCAACATTTCTCTTCTATACTTAGTTTATCAGTTGAACAAAGCATTGGTAAAAACGTTGTATTGTTTAGTATTTGTAGGAAAAACCGAAGTTAAACCTCTGAAGAAATGATTATTTCTTAGTTTGAGTTAGCTATAAACTCTAGGCTATTCTTTGTTATTCGTTTATTTAAATAATAAATATAAGGGCGAAATCATGAGCGATGTCATTCGTGACTTCTTTAAAATGGAATCTGCAGGCGGTATTTTACTCGTTATAGCAGCAGCAGTTGCGATGTTTGTTGCAAACTCTCCGATGAATGGTATGTATCAGGAATTTCTTCATACATACGTATTTGGTATGTCAGTTTCCCATTGGATTAATGACGGCCTCATGGCAGTCTTCTTTTTGTTGATTGGTCTTGAGGTGAAACGTGAGCTTTTAGAAGGCGCACTTAAATCAAAAGAAACAGCAATTTTCCCTGCGATTGCAGCTGTTGGTGGTATGTTAGCGCCTGCTCTCATTTACGTTTTATTTAACTTAGGTGATCCAGCAGCAATTCAAGGTTGGGCTATTCCAGCTGCAACCGATATTGCCTTCGCACTTGGTATTATGGCGTTACTTGGTAATCGTGTTCCAGTGAGCTTGAAAGTATTCTTACTTGCTCTAGCGATCATTGATGATCTAGGTGTTGTTGTCATTATTGCGTTGTTCTATTCAGGTGACTTATCGACTCTAGCTCTTACTGTTGGCTTTATTGCAACTGGTGTGCTGTTCATGCTTAATGCTAAGCATGTGACTAAGTTGAGCGTGTTCTTATTTGTTGGTGCGATCCTTTGGTTTGCCGTATTAAAATCAGGCGTTCACGCAACTCTAGCGGGTGTTGTTATCGGTTTTGCTATCCCATTGAAAGGGAACAAAGGCGAGCGTTCACCTCTGAAACATCTTGAACATGCTCTGCATCCATATGTTGCGTTTGCGATACTTCCAATATTTGCGTTTGCTAATGCAGGTATTTCACTTGAAGGTATCTCTATTGCAAGTTTAACGGGTATGTTACCGCTTGGTATTGCGTTAGGTCTGCTTGTTGGTAAGCCTCTAGGAATCTTTACATTTAGCTGGGCTGCAGTGAAATTAGGTTGGGCTAAACTACCTGAAGGGGTGAATTTTATTCATATCTTCGCTGTTTCAGTGCTATGTGGTATCGGCTTTACGATGTCTATCTTCATCTCGTCACTTGCATTCGGTTCTGCCAATGTTGAGTACGACACGCTTGCACGATTAGGTATCTTAATGGGCTCTACAACAGCCGCAATAATTGGTTACGCGCTATTGAGTGTGTCATTACCGAAAACTGGCGCCGCATCAACTGCGAAAACAACGTCGTAGATTAAGCTTTAGTTAATTACTACAATGTTTAAAAACCGTGACGAGATTTATTCTTGTCACGGTTTTTTGTATCCAGTTATTTCTCTAATGTTGTAAAAATTGTCCACTCTTCAGCGACTTCTTGACTAAGACCAATTACTGTAGCGGTGACTTTTCGGTTTAATGCTTGTGTTATTGAACTGTTGTCTGAATCGGTCTGCTTAGTATCACCATAACCAACGACTCGCACTCTTTTAGGGTTAATACCATAATAAACTAGGCGATCTTGGACGTTAAAAGCTCTTTCCTTCGATAGTGTTAAGTTATGTCGAGAAGACCCCGTCTTACTTGCATACCCTTGAATTTCAATTGATGCTGCTTGGTAGGTGTTCAGAAAGTTTGCCATTGTTTTTATTTGTTCTACGAATATCGGATTAATTTCAGCCGAATTATTTGAAAATAAAACATTCAATTGCCTAATTTCTTCTGACTTTAAAATTTCCCCACATCCATCGTTGTCAACTTTGGATGATCTTGGTGTATTCGGGCAGGCATCTCTCGCGTTAATTACGCCATCCAAATCCTCGTCTTGGAGATCAAAAGTTTGTTTGGATTCTGGTGTTGCTATATAAGGTTGTTCTGAGTAAGCAAAAGTTTGGTTAAGGAAAAGAGTGAACATTGATATTAATAAAAATAGCTTTTTCATCATTAATACTCCATTTCTTGAGTCCATTCTTCAGGGATCTCGACAAGTAGGGCATTAAGTAAAGAGCCAGTTGCGTTGAGGACTCGATACTTAGCGTATTGCTCAGAATAATGGGCATCTAAATAATCTTTCCGAGCTTCAAATAGCTCATTTTCAGTATTTAATAAATCGAGTAATGTCCGTTGACCAATCCTATATTGCTTTGCATAAGCAATGACTGTTTCTGAAGCGGAATCAACGTGATCAGATAAGAATTGTTTCTGTTGCAGTGTAAGATCTAAAGCATTCCAAGATAATCTGAGCCCTTCTTCTACTTGTCTATAAGCACGGTCACGTAGATCTTTCGACTTGTTTAATTGGTAAACTGCGCTGTCAGATCGAGCGTTGTCAGCACCACCGTTGTAAAGGTTGTACTTCAGGCGAAGCATAGCTAATGTTTCTTGGCTAGAGCCTTCATTTCCTGCGGCGTCTTCTCGCCAAGTTTGAGAAGCCTCAATTGAGATGGTGGGATAATTAACGCCTTTGGATTGTTTATATTGAAAGTGAGCTGAATCTACATCAGCGATAGATATTTTTATCACCGGGTGATTATTGAATGCATACAGCACTGCGTCGTCAACGGTCAGTGGGATTTTGGTTATATCGGCTCTTGGATATACAAGCCCTAGAGGTGACTGACCTACTAGGCGCTTAAATTGAATGTGTGTGTCAAACAGGTTGTTTTGCGCCGCAAGAAGGTTACCGTGCGCTTTTGCTATCCTAGCCTCTACTTGTGAAAGATCTGCTATTGAACCGATACCTGATTCAGCTTTACGTTTGATATCTTTAAAGATTTTCTTATGTACGGATAAATTGCTTTCTGAAAGAGCAAGAATTTCATTGGCTTTGACAGCATTTAAGTATACTTCAGTCACTTCTAACGCTTTATCTTCTGCATCAGCAATTAATTGAAGCCGAACAGACTCAGCTTCGGCTGCAGTTCGGTCTATATCGTAGAGAGTAGAAGAACCATCCCAAAGTAATTGAGTTATAGATACTGTGGCTTCTTTTCGAGTCAGCTCGGTATTTGAACCATTGCCAGGTGCTGGGTTAATCCCTTCGTACCCGATCCCAGCATCAAGGTCGATACTGGGCTTGTAAGCCCCCCCGGAAGCCTCATGTTGATTCTTTTCGCTCATGAACTCATTGAAAATACTTTTGATTTCAGGGTTTGAGGAAAGTGTAGATGCAACAGATTGCTCAAGTGTTTGAGACATGACCGTCGTGCTAGCTGCAATGACATAGCTAATGATAGATACGTTAAATAACCTCATAGCAGTACTCCTTTCCGTTTATTTTACAAGCGTACTTAGCTCCACTGCTGTTTGTGATGCCATTCTTAATGATGGTTTAGTTAGTAAGAAGAGTAGGTCATTAAACAAAAAGTGAGAATGAAATTAAAGAGTCTAAATACTGATTGGGGAGACCACTGCAGAGATAAATCGAATAGGTGAGAGCTTCTATTTTGGCCCAATACTTTGGGAGATGGAGTGAACAAATTAGCGTATTACCTGCTGTTTTTTATAGAAATAACTAATTTTTCATTCTAACCATAAGCGCATTAATTGAAAAAATTGAAGAGGAATGATTATGAGAATATGGATTTGAAATAGGTGTTCTTCAGGAATTGATATTGCGTTGCTGTCTCAAAAGTGAGACTAGTTCAGGGGTGTGGTTCAAACATTTCTAAAATGCACTTCAACGACTAAAGAGGTGGGGGCATATGAGCGGTAGGCGTGAGATCTTCTGGAATTCTTGCTATTCATTTGACGCAAAAAAAAGCCCAAACCAAAACGGTTTGGGCGGATACAAATATAGGAGTTAATAAGGAAAAAGCAGTAAACAAAAAACAGATAGAAACAAGTTTAACGACCTGTAAAACTTCTAAATACTCTGTTTTCTATAGTAAGTATGACCCTCCAATCAGTATTCAGTTCCATCAAAAAGATTATTTTTTCAAACTTTTCAACAATACCTTCTAATTCATAAGGTTGAGAATTCTCTATTTCAACTGGTACGACCAATTTCTTAAAGTGTGATGTTGCTTGCTTGTTAATTAAATGTTTCGTGCGTATATTTCAAACAGTTGTTTAATACGAGTGATTAGAATGGCACCAAGAAATAATACTAAAGAAAAAATCTTAGATGTCGCCGAGGCTTTGTTCGCAGAACATGGTTTCAACGACACCTCGCTAAGAACAATCACGAGTAAAGCGAACGTAAATTTAGCGTCAGTGAATTATCACTTTGGTGACAAGAAAACGCTGGTCCGTGCGGTATTAGATCGGTATTTAGAGGCTTTCATGCCTGCATTACATGACGCATTGATTACTTTGAATTTGAATGAAACTTACAAAATGGAAGATGTGTTTGAGTCTTTACGCATGCCTTTAAGATCGTTAAATGACGTAAGACCAAATGGAACAAGCCGCTTTATGCTGCTAATAGGGCGTGGTTATACCGATGTTCAAGGTCATTTACGTTGGTTCATTACGACTCGCTACAGTGAAGTACTCACTCTTTTTACGGATTCAACGTTAAAGGCAAACCCAAATTTAACGCCTGAGCTTTTATTTTGGAGGCTGCACTTTACGTTAGGTACTTGTGTTTTCACCATGGCTTCAAGTCAAGCTTTGGCTGAAATTGCAGAAAATGATCACGGGAAGCAAGTGGACGCGAAAGCTGTGGTCGATCTACTTATCCCATATTTGTCGGCTGGTATGTCGGCAGGTGAATAAAATTAGTAATTAAAAAAAACCGAATAATTAGAATAAATAAAAATAATCACACCCAAATAGTGAACAAAAGGATCTGAAATATGAGCTCTCTAAGACAAAAATATGTAAGTGACCCAGCTTTTAAATTCTTCAAAAAAGTACTACCACCACTTTCAAGTACTGAAAAAGAAGCAATGGAAGCTGGCAGCGTATGGTGGGATGGAGAGCTGTTTTCAGGTAAGCCTGATTTTAAAAAGCTTCATCAGTACCCTAAACCACAACTAACTAGTGAAGAGCAATCCTTCATCGATAACGAACTTGAAACTCTTCTGGCTATGCTAGATGACCATAAGATCGTAAAAGAAGATCGCGATCTTCCTGAAGAGGTTTGGTCATTTTTGCGTAAAGAGCGGTTTTTCTCACTGATTATTTCTAAAGAATTTGGCGGTCGAAACTTTTCTTCTTTAGCTAACTCAACCATCGTAACTAAAATTGCGACTCGCAGTATAAGTACGGCGGTGAGTGTAATGGTGCCAAACTCGCTGGGTCCTGGTGAATTACTTTCTCACTATGGTACACAAGAACAAAAAGATTACTGGTTGCCGCGTTTAGCGGATGGTACAGAAATCCCTTGTTTTGCTTTAACTGGTCCTGAGGCTGGTTCTGATGCTGGTGGTATTCCAGATGTTGGAACAGTATGTATGGGCATGCATGAAGGTGAAGAAGTACTTGGTATCAAACTGAATTGGAACAAGCGATACATTACTTTGGCTCCTGTCGCTACAGTACTGGGTCTAGCATTTAAACTTCATGATCCGGAAAAGCTACTGGGTGATAAGGAAGATGTCGGTATTACCTGTGCACTTATCCCAGCTGATCACGAAGGTGTCGTGATTGGTGAAAGACATGACCCACTGGGTCTTGCATTCATGAACGGTCCAACCCGAGGTCATGATGTGTTCATTCCGATGGAGTGGCTAATTGGTGGTGCAGACTATGCGGGTAAAGGCTGGCGCATGTTGGTTGAGTGTCTTTCTGCGGGACGTGGCATCTCATTACCTGCATTAGGTACAGCTATGGGGCATTTAACAGCCCGTACAACCGGTGCTTATGCGTATGTACGTAAACAGTTTGGTATGTCGATTGGTAAATTTGAAGGCGTAGCCGAAAGCCTAGGTCGAATTGGTGGTCTGACGTATTTATTGGAAGCCACTCGAACTTTAACGACTACATCATTAGATATGAAAGAGAAGCCAGGAATTGTAACGGCTATCGCTAAATATCATATGACAGAAATGGCACGAACAATTCTTAATGATTCAATGGATATCCACTCAGGTCGTGCAATTCAAGACGGCCCGATGAACTACCTTGTTGCGCCATACCTTGGCATTCCAGTTGCGATTACAGTAGAAGGTGCGAATATCCTAACTCGTAACTTGATGATCTTCGGTCAGGGTGCAACTCGCTGTCATCCATATGTTTTAAAAGAAATGGAAGCGGCAGCTAATCCAGATGAGAAGCAAGGCGCGAAAGAGTTTGATGAACTTTTGTTTAAACATATTGGTCATGCAACGAAAAATACATTTGGCGCATTTGGTGCTGCAATAACAGGCTCTCGCTTTATTAAAGCTGATATGAGTGGACCAACTAAGCACTATTACCAAGATCTAACTCGATTGAGCCGAGCTTTGGCTGTGAGTGCCGATTTCGCAATGTTGAGCCTTGGTGGTGAACTTAAACGTAAAGAACTTATCTCTGCTCGTTTAGGTGATGGTCTTAGCTATCTATACATGGCTTCGGCAGCGCTTAAAAAATACGAAGATGAAGGTCGTCAGCAGTCTGATTTAAACTATGTGCATTATGCGGTTCAACACTGTTTCTATCATGCAGCTAAATCTTTGCAAGAAGCGTACAGAAATTTTCCAAGCAAGTTGGTTGGTCGTACATTAAAAGCGCTTATCTTCCCATTAGGGAATAAGTTTGAACAACCAAATGATGATCTTACGGTTGCTCTAGCGGAAAGTTTGATGACTCCGGGAGCACACCGTGAACGTCTAACTCACCTTTGTTACATTGGTAAAGAAGAAGATGATAGCGTAGGTCTGATGGAAGATGCCTTTAACGCAATGTATAACGTGAAAGGACTTGAAAGAAAGCTAGTACGAGCGGCGAAAGAAGGTAAAGTGGCGAGAAAAGGGCTACTTGCTGATAAACTTGCTCAAGCATTGGAAGCCGATGTGTTAACTCAGGCTGAAGTTGACCAAATAGTTGCAGCTGATAAGTTGAGATATACCGCTATCCAAGTGGATCACTTTAGTCATGACTTTAGTGAAACACTGACGAGAAAAGAGCTTAAACCAAAGCTAAATAGTGTGGCTTAGGCACTTATAAACGGCTTAACTAGAGAAAGGTAAATACTTGGCTCTCATATGTTCGCCGTTGAAATGACAAATACATTAAAGGCTCCTAACAAGGAGCCTTTTCATTTTTAATTGAGAGTAATTCTCTTTTTTAACGATAAATTATCTGATAGTGCTCCAACCACTTGCATTTTCACGACAAATTTAAAGAAATTAGATGCCTTTCGCTTACGAAACTTTTATCCTACGGAAGATTTTTTAAGGAAGTTGAATATGATCATCAAACCTCGAATTCGCGGATTCATCTGTACTACAACACACCCTGTTGGTTGTGAAGCGAACGTAAAAGAACAAATTGCTTACACTAAAGCTCAAGGTCCAATTGTTAACGCACCTAAGCGCGTGCTTGTTGTTGGTTCTTCAAGTGGCTACGGCTTGTCTTCTCGTATTGCGGCTGCATTTGGTGGCGGTGCTTCGACTATCGGTGTTTTCTTTGAAAAGGCTGGTACTGAGAAAAAACCGGGCACAGCTGGTTTTTACAATTCAGCAGCTTTCGATAAGCTAGCTAAAGAAGAAGGCCTGTATTCAAAGAGCTTGAATGGTGATGCCTTCTCAAATGAAGCTAAGCAAAAAACCATTGACCTGATTAAAGAAGATCTTGGTCAAATTGATATGGTTGTTTACTCACTGGCATCTCCAGTTCGTAAAATGCCAGAAAGCGGCGAAGTGATTCGTTCTTCTCTTAAGCCAATTGGTGATACTTACACATCAACAGCCGTTGATACTAATAAAGACGCCATCATTGAAGCTAGTGTAGAACCTGCTACTCAAGAAGAGATCAATGACACTGTTACAGTAATGGGCGGTGAAGATTGGGAACTTTGGATCAATGCGCTTTCTGAAGCAGGCGTTTTAGCTGACGGCTGTAAGACGGTTGCATACAGCTACATTGGTACTGAGCTAACATGGCCTATCTACTGGGATGGCGCTCTAGGTAAAGCTAAAATGGATTTAGACCGTGCTGCAACAGCTCTAAATGACCAGCTAAGCCAAACTGGTGGTTCAGCGAATGTTGCCGTTCTTAAGTCAGTTGTGACTCAAGCAAGCTCGGCAATTCCTGTTATGCCTCTTTACATCGCAATGGTATTCAAAAAAATGCGTGAAGAAGGCATCCACGAAGGTTGTATGGAACAAATCTTCCGTATGTTCAGCCAACGCTTGTACAAAGAAGATGGCAGCGCAGCAGAAGTAGATGAAGTAAATCGTTTACGCCTAGATGACCTAGAGCTACGTGATGACATTCAAGATCATTGCCGTAACTTGTGGCCTCAAATCACGACTGAAAACCTGAAAGACCTAACGGATTATGTTGAGTATAAAGAAGAGTTCTTGAAACTGTTTGGTTTCGGTGTTGAAGGTGTTGATTATGAAGCGGATGTTGAAACTCTAGTTGAGTTTGATGTAGCGGATATCTAAATCAGTTCATCTGAAATGTATTAAAAAAGGCGCTCATTGAGTGCCTTTTTTGTTTTTCCAAACTGAACTGACCTTAATTAATCAGCAATCAGCAATCAGTTAATGATTATGATAAACGTACCAGCAAGGGTCATCAAAATATTGGCTATGGCATAAGTACCGGCATAACCTAGTGCTGGAATCGTTGACTTAGCGTAGTCGTTTACAATGTCCATTGCAGGGGCACAGGTTCTTGCACCAATAATTGCCCCAAATAAGAGTGCGCGGTTCATTTTTAGAATATAGGCACCAACTAGATAAGCGAAGATTACTGGTACAACACTGACCACTAGAGCAATTCCTAGTACTTGGGGACCAACCTGAGTCAGGTGCTCAAAAATTTTCCCACCAGCGCTCAATCCAATTCCGACCATAAAGAACATCAAGCCAAGATCTTTCACCATATTCAAGGCGCCCTGAGGCACATAACCGAAAGTAGGGTGGTTTGCTCTGAGGAAGCCTAAAGTGATCCCTGAAAGTAGTAACCCGACAGCGTTACCAAGCCCAAAAGAAACTTGACCAAATGTCATAGTGATCAGACCAAATAAAATACCTAGAATGAAAAAGCTACAAAACGCCATAAGGTCAGCCATTTGGCTATGGATCGAAATGAAACCAATTTTTTCGGCTAAGCCATGAACTCGGCTTTTTTCGCCACTAACTTGTAGAACGTCACCTTTGGCTAGAACGATATTCAGGTCCATTGGCATTTCAATTTGAGCACGGACTACTCGGTTTAAGAAACAGCCATATTCCGACATGTTTAGGTCTGATAAACGCTTGCCTGCAATGTTGTCACTTTTAACGACAATTTCTTCCTCGACAATGCGTAAATCAAGTAGATTACGGTCAAATACTTCCTTTCCGTTTCTAAAACTCGGGTCTAAGCGTGCGTGGCTATCAGGGAAGCCAACCAGTGCAATTTCATCACCTTCTTGCAAAATAGCATCACCATCTGGGTGGGCTAAAATGCCATTTCTGCGAATTCGCTCAATGTAGCAACCTGTCTGACGATAAATACCTAGCTCACGAAGGTTCTTACCATCAGTCCACGAAATCAGTTCTTGTCCTACTCGATAAGCTCGAATGATAGGTAAATAAACTTTACGCTGCCCCGAAGTTCCCAGCCCACGTTCTTGCGCGATTTGCTCTGCTGAATCGTGAAGGTTTACTTTCTGCAGTTTAGGTATAAGACGAGCAAATAGAATCATGCTAATTAAGCCGACTAAGTAAGCCATGGCGTAACCAACGGAAAGGTTCTCAATCACCAGTCCTAAATCCATATTTCTAGGCACTTCGGCTAAACCAGAATTCAAGGCGTCTTGAGCACCCACCAGAATAGGTGTCGCGGTTAAGGCACCAGCCATCATTCCTGCTGAAAGACCAAAATCTAAACCAAGGTAGTGGCTGCTGAAGTAGGTAAGAGCCAATGCAGTGGAAAGTACCACTAAGCTTAAAATGAGGTAGTGCTTACCATCTCTAAAGAAGATACCAAAGAAGTTAGGGCCGGCTTCAATCCCCACACAATAGATAAAGAGCATAAAACCAATGGTTAAAGCATCGGCGTTAAAAGAAAAGCCTAAGTGCCCCATAACGAGTGATGTAATGAGGACACCAATTGAGTTACCAAGCTGTAAACTGCCAAAGCGGATTTTACCAATGGCAAGCCCTATCGCTAAGACAACAAAAATAAGAAGAATGGGGTTTTGTTCAAGCAAATAAACGACGTCGATATTCACAACTGTGGCTCAATTTAATCTGAGAAGGTAGAAAGGATGAGTGGTGAATTGTATCGGAATATTTCGAAAAGATAAGTGTTATTTCGATATTTTACTTTGAATTAACTTTTAGTATTTTTACTTAAAAAAACAGCCCGCATTTACTAATGCAGGCTGTAAGAAATACATTTAAATCTAGCTCAATCAAATAAGCCTAATCGGGCTTAATCAAATAAGCCTAATCGGGCTTAATCAAAAAGACCGAGGTTTTCTTTTGCGTATGCTTCAAATTCATCACAACCACCTATGTGGTCTTGATCGATGAAAATTTGTGGAACCGTTTCAACTGGTTTACCAACGGTTTTTTCTAGGTCAGCTTTGCTGATACCTTCTGCGTGAATATCTACATAGCGGTAGTTGAAATCATCACGCTTAGCTTTAAGAGTTTCAGCATGCTCTTTCGCACGAACACAGAATGGGCAAGCAGGACGACCAAAGATAACTACAAACATTTAATTTCTCCTAAATACGGAATGAGGCGCCAATAAATATTCTTCATGAATACGGCCTAATAATTCTTGAAACTAACTATGCCTTAATGTATTCGGGAAATAAAGGTGGAATTGCCTCTTAATGTAATAGGTAAAACCTATCAGATTAATTTGTAACCATAGCTTGGATTAATCAATTAAAATTGCCTAAGAAGATTAAGAAGATTAAGAAGATTAAGAAGATTAAGAAGATTAAGAAGATTAAGAAGATCGAGAGAGTTATATCTTTCAGTACTTAACAGAGCATTGTGAGGTAACACTAAGATTTTGTAAGAAGTGCATACTTTTATGTCACAAGTTGCACCGAGTCAAAACATCAAATGGAAGTTGGTGCCATGTTTGAATGTAGTATGAATTTGAGGCTCGCATCCTCGATTTTAAGCTGTATCGGTAGGGTCAGTAGTATCGTTTGTTCTGTAGGGTAAGGGAGAGGCTCCAATGTTTCAATTCATGACATCAACAAGGATTATATTTGGTGAGGGTGCACTTGCATCCTCGCTTTCCGTAATTAATCAATATGGTTACAGTGTTTTGCTTGTAACTGGCAGTACATATACTCGAGCTTTACCTATTATTAATCACCTTGAATCTCAGAGCATGCGTTATCAGCATATGGCTGTAACAGGGGAACCTAATATAAAAATGGTCGAAGAAGCCGCATTATCTGCTAGGCGTTTTAAACCTGATATGGTTATCGCCATTGGAGGAGGCAGCGCTATTGATTTAGGCAAGGCACTTGCTGCGGTTATTCCAAATCAAGGTGACCTTTATGATTATGTTGAAGTGGTGGGGCGGAATGTACCTTTAAAAACTAAACCACTTCCTTTCATTGCAATTCCAACAACGGCAAGTACAGGCGCGGAGGTGACAAAAAATGCAGTGCTTAAATCCGGTCAAGATCAAGTAAAAATCAGTTTACGCAGTCCTGAGATGCTAGCTGATGTTGCGATTGTAGATCCAACATTGACGTATAAAACCGATCTATATACATCAGGTAGAGGGGCAATGGATGCCTTTACACACTTAATGGAAGCTTATGTTTGCGGTGAACCTAACCCTTTAACTGATATGATTTGTGAAGAAGGGCTTAGGCGTTTGAGTAGCTCTGTATTAGCTGCTTGTTTAGATGACGACAAAATAGCGCGCTCAGATATATCTTTTGCTGCAATGCTTGGTGGGATGGCGATTACCAATGCAAAACTAGGAGCCGCCCATGGCTTGGCTTCTGCATTAGGAGGGAAGCTTAATGCTCCCCATAGCGTTATTACCGCAAGGTTAGCGCCTCTTGTTATGCAGGAAAACATGGATGTCGCTACGGAATCCAATAGAACCGATATATTAGCTCGGTACGAAAAAATCGCGCAAATTGTCACTGGTAATATGGATGCCAAGCATGAAGACGGGGTTGTATGGCTACTCCAGATTTTAGATAACTTATCAATACCTTCATTATGTGCGTTTAAATTCAATGAAGTGAATCAGCAAGAAGTTGTGAGTGATGCTCTGAAATCTGTTGCGATAAAAGGTAATCCACTCCCATTAAATGAAGAAAGACTCTTCCATATTCTTTCTCAAGTAGGAGACGATTTGCACGAACCACGCACTCAAGATGAAGCGGTAGAGCCTTGTTTATCCATTATCAATTCTTATGCGTCGGAGAATAGTGTGTCTGAAAAAGGGAACAGTTGGACAATCTAACTTTGACTGTAGTCACTTGAATGTAGCAATTTCAAATATGGCTACTTTGAATAGAGTGACATTGGATTATAGTGAGGTTGAAAATGATCTCTTGGAATAGAGTCACTTTGGATGCATTGGCTTTGGGTGTCTGCATTCCTTATACAAAAAACGGAGCGCTTAGGCTCCGTTTCTAGTTAGTGTACTCACTTATAGTTAACGATTACGAATAACTAAAACTGAGAATACTTTTCATACCTTGAATCTTTAATCGATTCTTTCACTCGCTTCAAATTCTCTCTGAAACCAGTACCGCGGCGCAGGGTAAAACCTGTTGCTAAAACATCGATAACCGTCATTTGAACAACACGGCTCGCCATTGGCATATAAACGTCGGTATCTTCTGGAACATCCAAAGAAATAGACAGAGAACTTGCTTTATCCAGTGGTGAATCTTTCGCTGTAATCGCAATAACGGTCGCGCCATTTTCACGAGCTAAGTTAGCAATCTCAACTTGGCTTTTTGTTCTACCAGTATGAGAAATCAAAACGATTACGTCGTTATCACTACAGTTAATGCAGCTCATTCGTTGCATCACAATATCTTCAAAACAAGTAATTGGTATGTTAAAGCGAATGAACTTGTTTTGTGCATCTTTAGCAACGGCTGATGAAGCGCCTAAGCCAAAGAATGAAATTCGTTTAGCTTGGGTAAGTAGATCGACAGCACGATTAACTTGCATTGCATCTAAGCTGTTTTTCGCTACATCTAAACACGCCATAGTGGATTCGAAAATCTTATGAGTGTAAGCGTCTGGTCCATCATCCTCTTCAACATTACGGTTCACATAAGGTGTTCCGTTTGCCAAGCTTTGTGCAAGGTGAAGTTTAAAATCCGGAAAGCCTTTCGTATCTAAACGGCGGCAAAAGCGGTTAACAGTAGGCTCACTTACATCGGCCATTTTAGCTAATGTAGCAATGCTAGAGTGAATAGCTGTTTGAGGGGATGCCATAATGACTTCGGCAACTTTACGCTCAGACTTGCTGAAATTTTCTAGATTTTTTTGTATTTTTTCTAATGTATTCATAGTGTTCACAAGGGTATAGAGAACAACTTGCTAATCAATATCTAATGACTTCGGGGGAATGTCTGAAAGAACAAAAACAGATAAATTTAAGTTCCTATTTGATTAGGATACTCAAATAAATACTGCAGCTCTAAATAGATATAAGCTAACTAGCACCATAGACTTAGTATAAACCCATCGGACGCTATGCTTACACTAAAAGCAGGGATGAATGCTTAAGAATTTGACAAGCCTCAACAAATTTTTAGAAAACTACAAAAATGGAAGTGTTTAGAGGCGGAAATAGCCAATATTGAAGAAAAATTGATAGGGGAATTACACCAAAACGAAATTAATTTTCATTTTGGTGCGATTTTTATTCATTCATGAGGTGATTGAATCTGCTAACGTGTTTATTGCTCGCATTAAATTTGGAGCAAGTTTAGAGATTTCACGTTGCTCATCAATAATAGCGCTGAGTATATCATGCCCTGTAAGAGGGTTCGCTAGTACAACTCTAAATACGATAACTGGCTGGTGGTTCCATTTCTCAGGTGTAAGCTGAGTTCTGGATACAAAAGACTTACCAGTCTCACGTTGTTTTTTCTGAATGAACTTAGTGAGCTCGTTGAGTAACTCGTTTAATTTTACTTTATCACTTGAGTTTGCTTGTTTGAGAGCTTCTTGAACATGCTCTGGTATATAGCGATAAGTCAGTAAACAAAGCTCAGGTTCAGACACCAACTCAAAATCATTTTGCTCGGTGATCAAATCAGCGAAATAACGTGCTTTATTAATGCTTTGATCGATCAATAATTCATAGCCTGGTCTGCTAATGATATGCATACTTGCATACACTAACATAGCCATACCAGAACGAGAGCCTTCTAAAGTGTGGCTACCTAAATCTTTAGAGCCTTTGCGCAATATGTATTGAGCATGGTGTTCAATGGCAGTCATGGCATCTGGGTTTTTGAAAAGCACCATACCAGCACCCATTGGCACGTAGAGTTGTTTATGTGCATCAATAGTGACAGAGTCGGCAAGCTCAATACCATCTAGAAGGTGGCGATGATTATTCGACATTAAAGTTGCACCACCCCAAGCCGCATCGACATGGAAGTGACAATCTGTTTTCTGGCACACTTCGGCAATTTCTCTCAATGGATCAATATTGCCCGTCTCAGTTGTGCCGGCAACACCAATTACTGCAAAAGGTTTAATGTTTGCTTGCTTAAGTTGCTCAATCTTTAATATGAGGTCATCAGTACATATGCGGTTATTGTTGTCGGTTTTTACTGCGACAAGGCTTTCTTGACCAATTCCAAGTACATCAGCGGCTTTTTTCAAAGAGTAGTGACCACGTTCAGAAACAAGAATCGCTAAACCTTCGTAGCCATAATGCTTCATGGCTTTGAACAGCCCTTCTTTCTCTACACCCTTGAATGAACCTTGCGCTTTAAGAGCGTTATTCCTAGCAACCCAAAGCGCTGTAATATTGGCAATGGTTCCACCAGAGCAAAAAGCGCCCAAAGAGTGATTAGCACTGTGCATCCAGCGAGAATAAAACTGGCTATCATCTTGATAGATAAGACGATGAAGCATACCTAATACTTGGCGTTCAAGAGGCGTAAAAGCTTTTGAAGTTTCAATTTTCACTAAGTTTTGATTGAGAGCAATCATAATCTTAGAAAGAGGCATTAGAAAGTAAGGTAGGGCCGACGTCATATGACCAATGAAACTTGGTGATGATGTATGCACTGAGTGTGATACCAGAGAATCAAGTAGATGCTCTGTATGTTCAGATACAAACTCTGGTTGCTCGGGAATTTGAGCATTAGAGAAGTCTTTTTCAATCTCACGAAGCGGCTTTTCTTCAGCCACAATATGTTCGCGCAAGAATTGATTTAAGTTCTGAGAGAGTTTGTCTTCGATTTGAGTCAGGGTTGAATCTGGACCTTCAGGTACCGTAAAGATACGTAGTAGGCTTTCAAAGCTGACATCTACTGTTTTTTGTTCCGTAACCATAGCAAGCGAGTTGTTTTTCTAATATTAACGCGAGCGGGATAATTTAAATGAAAACGGGCACAAAGTCCCGTCTTAATTATGAAATCCAACTTTGCAAAAAGGGCACAAATAACAGGGTTATTTGCATTTAATAGTCTCAAGTTGGGAAATTGATTGGTTATATCGCTGAAGTGCGGTGTCGATTTCTTTTGGATGACTAAGCAGTTCAGCTAAAGCCGAACGTAATTCATAGTTCTGTTTATGAGGCGTTGATTGACGATCTTCAAATGTTGTTCTTGCGGCTAATCCTAGTTCGTCATCACGGGTTGATAGGTCTTTAACGTCATGCTGCTCTAACTGCAACCAGGCTTCTACAGGCTGGGAAGTCGCAACTTTGCTTGAATCATTCTCTAAATAGTAATGAACAGCAGCACGGTTAAGCTCAAAGTGGTGCTTACGACCTTCAAGAAACCAAGCACTTACTTCAGTCAGGTCTGGGTATTGTTCAGAAGTTAAGGCTGCTAAGTCTGAATACCAAGTTAATGAAGCGTCAACATACGCATCATATTTCCCTGATAAACATTGGTTGTCAGCAGCTAGAGACACGGTCGACGTAGAAGCTAGCAGTAAAGCGACACAAAGGCGTTTCATAAAGGTTCCTTTTAGATATTATTCTTGTTAGAGCACTTCTCTTTTTAGAAGCTTACCGTGGTTTCTGTTTATTGAGCAATAACAGATAATCTATTTTTAATACGGTAATTGTATGGGCATGCATTCTAGACTATGTGATTTACTAATCCTGCGATCTAGCTAGCTAATTTAATGAAATCTAATATACCCAAGTGTTAATTGGTGAGTGATACAAAGAAAAGCATTAACACGGGAACTAAGATGCTCAAAATAAAGCCACTTACGATTGCTACGGGGACACAACGTACCCCGCCTGTAGTCTGAATGACAGGCAAGGTGAAATCCATTGCAGTTGCTCCTGCATAGCCAATAGAAGTAGCGGGGTGGGTTCTAATTAATAGTGGGATCACAACAAGTGCGACGAGTTCACGTAATAACTCCAACATAAATGAAGCGCCACCGTAAACGGGTCCAAAAGCATCGCCCATCAATATCCCTGCCAAGGAATACCAACCAAATCCAGATGACATTGCCAATGCATTGAATAGTGGGATATCAAGAATGAAAGAGGCGATCACCCCTCCAATTAAGGACGTTATGATGATTGTTGTCGCGATCACCATGCCGTGCTTATTCAGAAGAATTTGCTTAAGTGTTAACCCACTATTTCTTAATTGGATACCGATAAAAAACAATAAGATGAATAAAATCCATTCACTTGCTGAATCGACCCAATGTAATTCGAAAGGTAGTAATAAGCCGATGATAAGACCTGAGCCGACTACTAAGATCAATTTCGCGGATTCTAACGCCATGGAAGACAAAGGCAGTTTATTTTGACTGCCATCTGTTTTTAAAGGCATGGCTTTGTCAATCAGAGGTAAAGCCAATAAGTTGCAAGTACTTAGGCAAATAAAAAATGTAAAAGTGTAAAGAAGGATCGTTTGAAGGTTGCTTCCTAAATTATCTAACGCAGCAAGGCTAAGACCCATTAAACCTAAGATGACATAGATAAGTTGAGATGTAGCGCGGTTAACAGTCTCAAGAACTTTAGCGTTAGATATAGAAAACAAATACCCCACAATTAGTGGAGCAAAAATAAAAATCATCCCTGTAAACATGAATCCCTCATTATTCCTTTATAAACCGCTGGTATTGATTACGTCATTAATCTGCGATTGAAATTCCACATCACTTAAGTTGCTGAGTTTATACAATACTTCAGCCCCAGTTGCATTAAATTCCACCTCATGCTCGTCAATTCTTTCATCCTGATTTCTGAACATTAATAGATGGTTAGCAATGCGTGCAATGGCTAAATAACTTAGTACGTCTTCATCTGAGGGTTTTGCTTCATTGCTGCAAACTTCAAGGAAGTCATCATCAAAGCCCCAATGCCCAAGAACGAGTTTGCTGGTTGCAGAGCACTGACCTTGGAATATTTGTAGGGCGATATCTTGGTCGAGGTAATTCCCTTTTTCTAGATAAAGGTGGTACTCGCTTACCAAGCAAAATAACCCTATATCCGCTAATAAACCCACAAGTAACGACTTTTCATGTTCAAGGTACTTATATTCATCAGGACGTAAGTGTTTAAACTCATTCGTCACTAGTACCATTGCTGCACCTAATTCTCTAGAGACTGCGGCACTTTGAACTAAAATATCATTACATACTTTATTCAAATTTACGGAATGCTTGAGCTGTTCGATAGCTTGAGCGGTGACAATATCCCGAACTCGTAATATCCCCAGGCGTGATACAGCTGTGACAATGTCCATACAGGTAATATTACGTCGGTTAAAGACAACAGAGTTTGCGACTCTTATGACAATCGCGGTTAAACCGGGGTCTTCTAATAGACAATCTGCGACATCGACAATGCCTGTTGAATCTTGAGTACACAGCTGCTGAATTCTTAATACGACATCTGGAATTGGGGGAAGGCTGATTTTTCCTGTCGCAATAGAGTTACCGACTAACTGCGAAAATTCGGTTTCAATACCTTGAAGAAGGAGAGCTTTGTTCTGTGGTAACCAAAAAAAAGATAAATGATTCATATAAATACTAGAGAGTATGCAAGTCTTAGCATTTTACTAGTAGGGGTATTGAGAGGCAATATACTTTATGTAAAACCTTATACTGCACGAATAAAGTAACTTGTTGCATATTTTTGCAAGCTTATTGACGTCAAAAAAATACCGAAATTAGGAAATAATGTGAACCTCATCATTAAAACGTTTATTAATTCATCAATTGATGTGAGGTAAATCCAGACTTATTTTTCTTTTCAAAGTATGATTTATTTAACGGTGAGACACACAAATAATATTCACCGACTTAAATAATTAAAGTTTCATTTTTCGCGTAAATATAGCTGCTTATCTGGTGATCATACTAATCGGGGTAATAAGATTAAGGATCAATGGATATGACGGATCAAGCATTTTATAACTACATGGGTACATTCGGAGAATACCAAAATCGTTCTATGTTTGGCGGTATAGGTTTATTTCAAAACGAAGCCATGTTTGCACTTGTCAGTGAAGGTTGTTTATATATTCGAGGTGGTAATACTCTAGATAAAAAATTGACGGATTTAAATTGCGAAAAGTACAGACACGTTAAGAAGCAAACGACAGCAACAGTTAACTATTACGATATTACTCAATTATTTTCTAATGATCATCCTGGCTTAGATGAAATCATCAGAATGTCTATTGATAACTCTATTCAGCAACGCAGCTTTCAAAAATCAACGGCAAGCAGACGCTTACGTGATTTACCGAATATGCAATTAACGTTGGAGCGTATGGTTAAAAAAGCGGGTGTTGATGATGTATCTACTTTTATGCAGTTGGGGGCTTCAGAAGTCTTTGTAAAAGTTCGCAAAGCGTATGGTAATGATGTTGATGTTAAACTGCTTTGGAAATTTGCAGGGGCAATCGACGGAATTCATTGGAAACTACTTCAAGAGCCTCGCAAACAACAGCTACTTGAAAGTTGTCAGTAAAACTAAAAAATATTCATTAAAAAACCGAGGATATCCTCGGTTTTTTTGTATTTGATATTTCTAACAAATGCTTTGTTTGTATACGTTGCAGTTAATTAGAATTTAAAGCGAGTAGTGAACATAACTTGATCACCGTAGAAGTCATTAATGCGCGCTTCAGCACCTAAAGAAAACAGCTCAGTTGAATGGAAACGAGCATAAACAGAACCAATCCATTCCTCATTATCATCAATAGATACGAATCCGCCTTTACCACCAACCTCTAGTTGTGGACCTAACCATTGACGCACACCTACATTCAGTTCCATACCAATTTCAGTTGAAGTACTTGAACCTTGCCCATCAACAATGCGCATTAGCATTTCACCGGTAAGGTCTGCCCAGTTATTAATTGGAGAATGGAAACCAAGACCAACTGCTGAATCGTAGTCACCTTCAAATTCAGAATCGATACGAGCTACTGCATGAGCGTTAGGGTGAATAGACTTACTCATAGCACCACCGAACGTTACTGGGCTTGCACCAATACGAGCTTCAAAATAGTCATAGCTGAAGTTGCTCATCACTTCTGGTTGATTCGGGTCTGTAGCTGCTAGAGTTTGGCTAGATGCCAATAAAATAGCAGTTGTAAGTAGTATTTTACGCATAATGACAGTAAACCTTAATTGATGTTAATTCCTTTGGTTTGAACATGATGGCAAACCATAAACTTTAGACAGTTTAATATAACTAGAGAAAAAGTAATCCATTTTAATGTCATTACTTTGTCGCTTAGTCAAAATATAAGCAAATTGAATGCCATATTCATAAAGGTTTACATACTAAATAGAAATTACTCTCCAAACTTACCTCTTCGATCGGACATTGCGCTTAAAATACGCTCTGTATCCAAGATAGATGTCCAATTGAGTAATTGTTTATCGTTCTCGATGACATAATCGGTCAGTTGCTGGATAAGCGTCTCTCTGAGCTCGTTACCACGCCAAGGTTTAGAAATATAAAAATCCAAAGCTGCGTGATTAATGGCATTAACGGTATCTTCGAGCCCAGCTTGACCTGTTAATAGTAGTTTTCGAGTTGCCACTGTTGAGGGGCGTTGATTGAGTTCGATTAAGAAATCAATCCCCGTCTTACTTGGCATGATGTGGTCGCATAGAATTAATGCAAGCGGCGTGTTTTCGTCTTCCATATCTTGGATCACGTCCATTGCTTCATCTACAGATTCGGCCCCTTCAACGACAAAGTGCTCTTCAAATGGGGATAAATCTTGTAGTACGCTATTGAGTACTTCGGGTTCATCATCAACACAGAGTATTAAATACTTATTCATAAGAAGTTCCTTGAGGGTGTAAAGGGAGCCAAACTTGGATTTTTGTATAGCCGTCTTGTTCATTTTCTGGTGTTGCAGGTGTGGATTCAGCTTTGATGAACCCTTGGTGTGCCGCTACAATTTGCTGAGATATAGATAACCCAATACCAAGCCCGAAATTACCTTCTTTTTTGGTTGTAAAATTGGGTTCAAATATCATTGCCAAATTTCCAGCTTGTATTCCATGCCCATTATCTTCAATTTCAATAACGACAAACGGTGTATCATCAAATTGAGTTTGGGAGGTTGAAATGACAACTCGACCACTTTCAGACAAGGCATCTAGAGTATTCGAAATTAAATTTGTCCAGACTTGCTGTAGTGCTAATGATTGGCAGTACATTGTTGGGATCGTGTGGTCGTAATATTTTTCTATATGGTGGCGTTTTAATCGGTTTTCAAAAATGACTAAAGTGTCTTCAATCCCTTCATGTATATCTACAAGGTTGAGCTTTTCATCATCTTCTCGCGCATAACTTTTTAAGCTTTTAACCATATCTGCAATACGAGCACTGCATACTTGAATCGAACGAATTGAGTTTCCAACTAAATGATACCGCTCTAAATCGGTAAGTAACTCTTTGCCAGCTTTTGGTGAGTTTTTTAAGGTTTCAAGGATCGTTTTATCATTTGTCAGTTGCAGCTTAACGACCTTTTTAGCTAAAGAACGGTTACCGATTATCTCAATGACAGAATTTACTTGTTCACGTTCTTGGCTGGTGGATAAAGGCTGAATATTTTTTGCAGAGGCGAAGGTGTTCATTTGTTTTGAATAGTTTTCATGACCTGCATTTTCCAAGATGCTTTCAATGTTGACTGATAAAGTTTCGATACTGCGTAATATCGCGGCTATAGGATTGTTTAGCTCATGAGCTACACCTGCGATAAGTTGACCTAACATCGCCATTTTCTCTTTATCAAGCAGTTGCTCGTGGGCTGACTCAAGTGACTCAAGTGTTTCTTGTAACGTTATCTTGGTGTTGATACTACGCTGTAACCGGCGGTTAAAATGACGTAAAAGCAAATTAGTGAACAATGGCAATAAGCTGCTATTTGAATGCATAACTTGGCTAAACACATCTTTATCAAGTTTAATGACATCGGTTGGAGTGAGCGTTATGGCGGTTGAAAATGAAGGCTCTCCGGTGACAAAAGACATTCCCCCAACGAGGTTACCTTTGGTGTGTCTTACCACTTCTCTTTGCTGACTCAATTGATCTTTTTTGTAGAGGGCGACTTCACCATTAGTAATTAGCCATAAAAACCGATTGTCTTCACCTTCTTTGGTTAACAAATGGTCTGAAGAATAGTGGCGAAGTGCTTTAGTTTCGTCTGTTTTAGAGAAAAATTCGTGTAGGGCTGAGACCACTTTTTCAGCTAACTCTGAATCGGTCAGATCATGAAAGTCATGAATAAAGCCAGATTGATAAGTCCGTATTTTATTTTCAATATGTGACCTTAATAATCTCTGGTGATCAAGAACTTGGCTATAAGACAAAAGGTCATCTTGCGCATGCTTTATAACAAAAGAAGTGAGCTCTTTTTGGGCTGTTTTAAAAAGTAAGTTGTCTTGCAAAGGTTTCGTTAAGCAGTGATTCAACCTACCTTCATTAACCGCGGTAAGAATGGCTTGAATGTCTGTAGAGCTGCTGACCAAAATTGTATGGGCAGTTTTGGTATGCGGTAATTGTTCTAGCTCTACTAAAAATTGAACGCCGCTAAAACCAGAGTGATGATGAGTGACGACCAAAGCAACGGTTTGATCGCGGCTTTGCACATACTCTAACGCTTGATGAGCATCTTCTAAATCATCAACCGTGTAGATATCAAACATTGGGGCTAATGGTGCTAGCTCTTGTCTAATTTGTTCAATGCTTACTGGGTTGTTGTCTAAGCAAATAACAGCGTATTGATTCACAATTAGGCTCTCATAATGATACTACCCTGAGATTACCAACTTAAAGATAGGAGTGATGAGAGCTAGCTTTAAAATTATTGTCTAAAAATGTAAATCAACCAATAGGCTGATTTAACTCAATGTTTCTTGTTTCTTGCTGATAGGCTAGACTGTCACAATATTAGTCAGCATATAAAGAGAGTTCATGGAACAGTTAAGAAAGATGGGTGCTATTGGTGGTGCTATTGCATTGTCACTGTGTTGGCCTTTGGCAGTGGGACAAATTGGTCAGAATGTTGTGACTGATGGCGTTGCTAGCCTCAATAATGCGAGTGTAGAAGCTGAATTACTAAATTATGATCGCGGTTACTTATCATCAACCGTTCAGACTCGATTTACTGTTGTAGATGAAAGCCTAAAAGAACAATTAGAAATTGATGGTTTACCGACTGAATTTGTCGTTAATAGTGACATTAACCATGGTTTACTGAGTTTAAGCGCTGTTTCGACGCTTGTAGATGCAGAAAAATTACCTCTGACGCTTACTACGAAGACAGAACTAAACGGAAATACAGATTTTAACTTTGTGTTGAGCCAATTAAATCACCAAAGTTCTGGTGAAAACAGCACGTCAGTTTCTATCACTAAGTCTACCTTGTCTGGACATGCTACGGTACTAGGACAAATCAACTACGAGCTTTCCATTCCTTCCGTTCAGATTGACTTCCCTACCGGTGAAGAGATTATTCTATCCAATCTAACGGGTACAGGTGAAGGCAAGCAGGCAAAAGGCTATTGGCTTGGCAATCAAGACTTTTCGATTGAATCATTTTCTGTTTCAGACGCGAGCATGCAACCTTACTTAGCAATTGATGGCTCTACTTATAAATTTGGTTCACACCTTGATGAAGTGACAAAACGTTTACAGAGCAATGTGAAATTAGGCGTTGAAGCAATCAAAACCAGCGATGGCGAGGTAAATAACCTTGATGTTGATTTTGAACTTTCGAATTTAGACAGCGAGTCTTTTGAAAAGGTATTTGAGATCTATCAAAGTAGCCCTGTCATGACGCAAGAGGATATCGAGAGCATTGTGCCTTACATTGATATCTTATTCGCAAAAGGTTTTGACTTATCGATGAACAAAATGTCGCTGAACCTAGGGCAGGGTGAATTTGAGTCAAAATGGTTAGTGAGTGTTCCTGAGGGTACTGAAAATGTGAGTAGCAACCCTGCTACCATTGTTCCTGCATTAACTGGTAATTTAAGTACTTATTTCTCAAATGAATTAGTTCAAGAATACCCATTTATACGTGAAGGTATTGATGAGCTTATCGTTATGGAAATGATTAAAGAAACGGGAAATGGCTATGAAATTAAAGCGGAATTATCAAAAGGAAATCTAGTCTTTGAAAACGGACAAGAAATCCCATTGATAACGCTGCTTATGCCAGTATTACTGCAGTAATCAAAAGAAGTGCTTGGCTGACTTTCTGCTGTTTTGGCAGCTAAGCTTAGTATTTCTATCCATACACAACAAAAGAGGTATTAAGACCTCTTTTGTTGCTTTTTATGTGACGTAAAACATGATATTACTTGCACAGTTATTATTTAGCAGGAGCAATGTCCCCAATGGAACCGAAAGTAGAGAATATATATAACTTTAGTGCTGGCCCCGCTGCATTACCAAAGCCAGTAATGAAGCAAGCCCAAGCCGACTTTATTGATTGGAATGGTCTGGGCACTTCAGTGATGGAAATCAGCCACCGCAGTAAGGAGTTCATTAAGGTTGCTGACGAAGCAGAGCAAGATTTACGCGATCTGCTAAGCATTCCTGATAACTATAAAGTGCTTTTCTGCCATGGTGGTGCACGTGCTCAATTTGCAGCTGTTCCAATGAACCTACTTGGTCAATCCAAAAAAGCGACATATATCGATGCGGGTTACTGGGCTGAAAGTGCTGTAAATGAAGCAGAAAAATACTGCGAAGTTGATGCGTTTGATGCTAAGACAACCATTGATGGCAAAGCTGCGGTTATCCCTGCAAGTGAGTGGAAAGTTGCAGCTGATTCAGCTTATGTACATTTCTGCCCGAACGAAACCATCGACGGAATCGCGATTAACGAACTTCCTCAAACCGATAAGCCTATTGTCGCTGATTTATCTTCTACGATTCTATCTCGCCAAATTGACGTGTCTAAATATGGTGTGATCTACGCGGGTGCGCAAAAGAACATTGGACCTGCTGGTATCTGTATCGTTATTGTACGTGACGATTTATTGGAACTAGCAAGCGAGGCGTTACCAAGTGTATTGAGCTACAAAGTGCTGGCTGAAAAAGATTCAATGTTCAACACACCGCCAACATACGCATGGTACTTATCTGGTTTGGTATTTAAGTGGTTGAAGGAACAAGGTGGCGTAGAAGCGATTGAGCATATCAATCGTGAAAAAGCTGAGTTACTTTATAACTACATTGATGAATCTGATTTCTATAAAAATGATGTTCATACCAACAACCGTTCTCGTATGAATGTACCATTCCAACTCGCTAAGCCTGAGCTTGATGCTCAATTTTTAGAGCTCGCTGATAAAGCTGGTTTGAAGTCTTTAAAAGGGCACCGAGCTGTTGGCGGGATGCGAGCGTCTATTTATAACGCGATGTCACTTGAAGGTGTTCAAGCCCTTGTTGATTTCATGAAAGCATTTGAAAAAGACAACGCATAATAATCGTCTTGGTTTAATGCTACTTTAAGCGTTACATATTCAGCGCGATAAACAATAAAAAAGCTCCTAAATTGGAGCTTTTTTTATTTGTCTAAAACACACTGAAACTATGTTTTGTGTCGCCTACAAAGCTTGGTGCAACTGGTGGTATCGCCCTTTATCAGCTAGCAACTGAGTGTGTGATCCCTTCTCAATAATTGCACCTTGTTCTATTAGAACAATTGAATCCATTTTTGAGAGTCCAACCAAACGGTGTGTAATAAATATAACCGTTTTACCTTCGAAGTGTTCATCAAAGAGTGACATGATACTGCTTTCAGTCTGCTTATCTAACCCTTCTGTTGGTTCATCTAACAGTAGAATTGGGGCATTATGCAAAATTGCGCGGGCAATACCAATTCGGCGCTTTTCACCACCAGAAAGCTGTCTACCGCCATCACCTAGCCATGCATCTAATGCAGTATCATCCAGCAATTTCACAAGCCCAACTTTAGTAAGTAGTTCACTCAATTCTGTATCTGAGGCATCAGGCTTCGCAATTAATAAGTTATCACGCAGTGAGCCGTTAAGAATATCAACACGTTGACTTACAACACTGATTGAATCTCTTAACTGCTTTTCACTCCATTGTTTTAATGAAGTGCCTGCAATAGAAATGTCGCCATTTTTCGGATCCCAGTAACGAGTCAGTAACTGGATTAATGTTGATTTACCTGAGCCAGTTTGTCCTACAATCGCCATTTTACTTTTTGCTGGAATGGACAATTCAACGTTCGAAAGAACATTGTGTTCAGAATCTGGGTAATTAAACGTCACATCAGAAAATTGGATATCTAGTTCAGATGATAATGAAGCCGCTTGTTCTGGAAATTCAACGTCTGGTTTTGTCAGAATAACTTCATTAAGTCGCTTAGCTGAAGACAGTGTTTGACCTAGGTATTGGAAAGCGCCGGCGATTGGCATTAATAATTCGAAACTTGCCATAGTTGCAAACGCCATCAAAGCGATAAACGGGTCTGGCGCATTTCCGCCAACACCATCAGCGGATAACCACAGAATAAGTACCAGTGTCCAACCGTTAAGCAGCATCAACAGCGCAGAAGCGAGCCCGGTTAAGTTGGCGTTAACATATTGGTTATTCATCAACTTCTGCTGAGAAACTAAGATTGCGTTACGGTAGCGCTCTTCTGCACCGAATAGGGTAAGCTCACTGTACCCTTCAATCCAATCTAGTGTCGTGATTCGCAAATTCGCTTTGTTTTGGGTGAGTTGCCCACCGTTACGCTGTCCTAGCTTGTAAAAAAGTACAGGCCATACTGCAAGGAGAACGACTAAAATCCCACCAAGAAGCAAGCCTAATGAACTGTCAAACCACATTAGGAATGACGTTAAGCAAAGAATACCAAGAACACCAACGGTGACAGGGCTAACAAGTCTTAGGTAGACATGATCCATTGCATCGACATCCGCGACTAAGCGATTTAATAAATCGGCATCACGCAGATTGGATATGCGTCCAGGGATTAACGGAGTCAGCTTCTGGAAGAAGAAAATTCGAAGATCGGTTAACAGCTTAAATGTAGCATTGTGGCTAACAACACGTTCACCCCAGCGACCAGCAGTTCGGCTCATAGCAAGCCCGCGGACACCGCCTCCAGGTAACATGTAGTTGAATGTTTCACGTGCAATGGTGAGACCAGCTACTGCTGATGCGGAAATAAACCAACCAGATAAAGTCAGCAAACCGATTGAGGCCGAAAGCGTAGCAAATGCCAGTAGCATGCCTAGCGATAAGCCAAACCAGTGTTTTTTGTAGAGTTTAAGGTAAGGCAGTAAATCACGCATCTAAATTACCCTCATTGTTATGTTGAGCTAAATTCGCGCTGAGCATTTCTTCAAATAAACCACCAGCTTGAGACAGTTGCTGATAATTGCCTTGTTCAAGCAGCTTTCCGTTTTGCATGACAAGGATTTTGTCGACGGCTTTAAGAGGTTCGAGTTGATGGGTCACCAGTAATGCTGTTTTGTCATCAATATTAGAATTGATGCCTTGCATAACCAGTTGCTCACTGCGAGCGTCTAAACTTGCTGTCGGTTCATCCAATAGCCAAAACTGTCCGTTTTGAATCATTGCACGAGCGAGTGCTAGACGTTGAGATTGACCGACTGACAAACCACCTGAACGATCTGAAATCATGTATTCAAGACCGTGTTGGTTGACGAATTCATCAGCGTGAGATTGCGACAGTGCTTGATGGATATCAGATTCGGAAATTTCTTGTTTACCTAGCGTGACATTGTCTCGAATAGTTCCATGAAGCAGTAACGGGTTTTGACCAACCCAGCTGATTTGTTTTCTCCATGAAGCCAAATCAAGTTCTCGTAACTCTATACCATTGATCTTCAAACTACCTTCATAGGGCATGAAACCTAAAATAGCGTTGATCAAGCTGGTTTTACCGGCACCACTTGGACCAACTAATGCAGTTGATTGTTGTGGGTCTAAAATAAATGAAATTGGACCGACAAGCTCAACACCTTCCGGGCTGATTACTTTTAGATCGCTGGCTTCAACTGAGATACTGCTAGGGGATGCCAAATCAATATTGCCCGACTTAACTTTAGTAATATCAGTATCCAAAAACTCCACAATGCTTTCTGCTGCACCTACTGCTTGCTGTTTAGCATGGTAAAACGTACCCAAATCTCTCAGAGGCTGATAAAACTCGGGAGCTAAAATTAAAATAAACAAGCCAGCGAATAGAGTGACACCCACACCATAGTGACCAAAGTTAAGTTCACCAATATAGCTAAAACCGAAATAAACCGCGGTCATTGCAATTGAAAGCGAAGTGAAGAACTCAAGAACAGCAGATGATAAGAAAGCTATTTTCAAAACATCCATTGTACGGGTTCTGAATACTTCAGATGCACCACGTAGGACTTCAGTTTCTGCATCTGCTCGGTTGAACAGACGAATGGTCGTCATTGACTGCAATCGATCGTAAAAGTGACCGGATAAACGCTGTAATGCTTTGAAGTTTTTACGGTTAGCATCAGCCGCTTTCATTCCAACAAGTGCCATAAACATTGGAACAAGAGGAGCAGTCAAAAGGAAAATTAAACCAGCAGCCCAGTTAATGGGGAAGACCACAACCAAAATGATGAACGGGATAAAAACCGAGAGGGACATTTGAGGGAGATAACGAGAGAAGAAATCTTGCATGTCTTCAACTTGTTCTAAAAGCAAAGTTGCCCAGCTACCAGCGGGTTTGCCTTTGATGTAGGCAGGCCCCAACTCTCTGAGTTTGTCCAAGATCAGCTGTCTTATATAGATTCGAATTTGCTCACCACATCGGTAACCAGCAATTTCTCGTCCCCAAGTACAGCCCGCTCGTCCAACAACTGAAAGTGCTAAACCAATAAAATGCATGACAAGTTCGGACTTATCGACATTTTCAATAATGAGTTGATGAAGAATAGAGGCAAGTAGGGCAGCTTGTACCAGCAAAAATATGCTTGAAAGTACGCCAAGGCCAATAGCAATCATAAGCCAGCGCTTAGCTAACTTACTTTGCTGTTTAAGCCACTTATTCAAGGTGCGTTGTTTTGTCTTATCCATTATGAAGGCTTAATGATAATTATTCTTAGGTTTGAAGTCGGGTAGTATACAAAAGAAAGCCCAGTGGATATACCACTGGGCTGTATGGATTTATGACAATTTTGGATAATTGTTACATAAACATGAATTCGATTTTTATTTATCCGTCAGTGCGTCAAGAAATCGTTCTGCATCAAGAGCAGCCATGCAGCCAGTACCAGCTGAAGTAATGGCTTGGCGATAGTTATGATCCATAACATCACCAGCAGCGAATACACCTTCAACACTAGTCTGTGTTGCGTTACCTTCTAAGCCTGATTGAACAATGATGTAATCATCTTTCATCTCTAACTGACCTTTGAAGATAGCAGTATTTGGTTGGTGGCCAATAGCAATAAACGCACCCATAACTTCTATATCTTCAGTTTTATCAGATTGAGTATCCTTTATACGCACGGCTGTAACGCCCATGTCGTCACCTAGCACTTCATCTAAAGTTCGATCAGTATGAAGAATGATATTTCCATTCTCGACTTTATCCATGAGACGCTTGATTAGGATCTTTTCAGCACGGAACGTTTCGCGGCGGTGAATCAAATGAACTTCAGATGCGATGTTAGAAAGGTAAAGAGCCTCTTCAACAGCAGTGTTACCACCACCTACAACTGCAACTTTTTGATTGCGGTAAAAGAAACCATCGCAAGTCGCACATGCTGATACGCCACGTCCTTTAAATGCTTCTTCTGACTCTAAACCTAGATATTTTGCAGAAGCACCAGTAGAAATAATCAGTGCATCACAAGTGAACTCACCTGCATCGCCTTTTAGTCTGAATGGACGCTGAGATAAATCGACCTCATTGATATGGTCGAATAGAATTTCAGTTTCAAAACGTTCAGCATGCTCTTTCATGCGTTCCATTAAATCAGGACCAGTTAAGCCTTCTGCGTCTCCTGGCCAGTTTTCTACTTCAGTTGTTGTGGTTAATTGACCACCTTGCTGCATACCAGTCACAAGCACTGGATTTAAATTAGCGCGTGCTGCATAAACAGCAGCAGTATAGCCGGCAGGGCCAGAACCAAGAATTAATAAATTACAATGCTTTACGTCGCTCATTAGGACTCCAAACTTGAATACGTTTTTATTTTTTATAGCCTAGGATTGTATGGAAAATATGGAGGCAATAAAAGTTTAAACAAGACCTCGATTGTAATTAATGGTTATAGGTTAGAACATAAGGTGATTTTTATGAACCTAAGCACATCAAGGGTTTGCTGCATTATCAATAGGTTAGCCAATGGTGCTCGCTGTATATACATATAAAGGCTCATTTCGGGGACCTCTGCCGCCATCTTGTCGCCACTATTTATTGAGTGCCTGATTGAGCAGGCTTCCATGTTTCATGACTTGTCTGATGTCTGTTAAGTTTCTAACAGGCTCAGTAAATAACTGTATATAAATACAGCATTTCATTGTAAGCTTAAATCTAATGTTTGATAAGCAAAGTCATGAACATGAGGAACAAGCAATGAACTTACTCCCTACAGGAACGCAGCTAGGAAAGTTAGAACTAATTGAAATGTATGATGATTTATTAGGACCTAAGTGTTTCTCTGTGAAAAATGAACACACTCAAAGGTATATGGTGTACTGGAGTGGGGATTATGATGAAGGTTCCTGTATTAAATGGGCTTACATACCCGTCACTAAGCCTTTGTTAGCAAATTTGCTCAACAACCAAGTGAGTTTCCATGACGCATTTCACCAAGCTGCTGAGCTGTATATTGCTTCAATTTATTCTTACGGAGTAGGAAAAGCCGCGAAGGTAGAACGGGTCAATGGAATGAATAAGCACTTGGTAAACCTGCCTCCCATAGATTTTGAAATTGACCTTGAAGAAGCATGCCTGTAGTCGCGAAAATGTACTACTTACCGATCAACTTTAGTATGTATGGTAAAGCTTTGTGATCAATGCAACAGATTGTATCTCTAAGTCTTTTATAAAATTCAACTCATTGAAAAATAATATATATTACATCTCAAACGTTATTTGGATATATAAGAGAAAAATGAGAAAGATATGGAAATAAAACAAAAGAAATTTTCTAATAAGCATGTATTCAAATTTGGTGATGAGTCATTAAACTTTGCTTTTAAAGATAAGACAGGTTCCGACGATTTTGACCTCCACTATGCTAATTTTCCTGATAAATCTTCAGTAAGCATTGAGCGAAATGAATGGTTAAGAAATGTTGGTGGTTTATGGTGTTTGCTGGGTTGTTATCAATTAGGGACGGCTATTTATAACGATTTACCATTAACAGGTCGTGGTTTTTGGCTTTTAATTGGGCTACTTTGCTTAGGTTGGTTTGCGTTTACAAAAATTAAATACTCAGTCTTTAAAACAGAATATGGGAATATTTTTGTCATGAATGACAGAAAGCATGATCAGATTATTGATGAAATAAAGAGTCGGAAAAAAGCACAGTTATCTGCATGGTACGGTGAAATAAATTTAGACAACGGCTTAGATCAAGAAATAAGTAAATTTAGATGGTTAGCTGAGATGGATGTCATCACAGATCAAGAAGCGGAAGAAAAGATAGCAGCAGTCGAGTTTGCTCATAAGAGTGATGATTCGCATGGAAATATATTGAACTAGTATCAAAAAAGGAATTTGAAAAGTTAGAGTGAGTCGAGCTCCCCCCGAACTTGGCTCTTATTGAGTATTATTAACTTATCGCTCGTATAAACTACGAGCAATGTTTCACTATAAAAAGCCCACAAATTAGATTCCCCTTCTCACCTTGCTTAACCAAAAAATCAAGAATGACATGACTTTTGTTATTTATTGGCGAAAAGGTACTTAAATCATTTATAGCTATTATTCACTAATAATTACGAATAATTTAACCGATTATATTGAACTAGTGAAGTGTTCTGGATTTTGATGTTGTCTAACTTTTAAACTGGAGAGTGTGACTGGTTTTTCGGTTATTAATGGTTATTAACTTTGTTTTAAGTGAAAAAGTGAAACTTTGAGCTGCATAAACTTGTTTTAGCGGAATTATTGCGTATCCTTTTGATGTAAATTAAATGTTAAAAGTAAATAAATAACAATCATTAAGGAGTCGATGATGTTACATGCTCGCGAGAATACTTTACATATTACGCACCTAAGTAATCATGCTATTGAGGAACTTTCACCTTCATTTTCTCAGCTTCCAAGTACTGAACATGCTGATGGTAAATACCGTTTACGTCGATACTCTGTTGTGCGGTTTTGTGAAGGTAAAGTCGTAGAGCAAGATAAACATAACTTCGTCCAATCAGATGATATAAACCATTTTCAAGGCAACGTTGTTAGACAATTTGAAGCTATTGAGCCGCAAATCCTAAACGGTGTAGGTATGCAAGAAATGTGTGCGCTATTTACTCGAAGCAACGAACTGCAAGATGGGCAAGAAATTGAAATTCACCAGATGCGTATTTCTGCTATTTATGAAGAAACTCAAGTTGCACCAGAAGGAGTGCATCAAGATGGTTTCGATCATATTGCTTTAGTAGGTATTTCTCGACATAACATTGTTGGGGGAGAAATCATGCTGTATCAAGATTATAACGAAGCTCCGTTTTTTAGAAAAATACTGAATAACGGTGAAGTGGCGATTCTAGCGGATAGTAAACTATGGCATAACGCGCAACCTATTCGAACGATAGAATATGATCAAGCTGGCCATATGGATGTATTTGTACTTACGGCAAAGGATGCTCGCAATGCACTTCAATCTTAATGAAATTCGCCAACAGTTTAGTGCTTTAGGCCAGTATCACAACGATAAACCAGTGACGTTTTTTGATGGTCCGGGTGGCTCTCAAGTTCCTGAATCCGTCCTTTCGTCTATGACTGAATATTTGGGGCACTTTAATGCTAATTTAGGTGGCCATTATTTCTCAAGTCAAAAAACAACAAGTCTCATGCAGCAAGCTAGAGAGTCTGCACAAGCTTTATTAAATGCTGAGTCTTCGGGAAATATTGTATTTGGCGCAAATATGACGTCTTTAACTTTCCAGCTAAGTCGTACCATCAGTCGAGATTGGTCGGAAGGTGATGAAGTGATTGTGACAGCTCTTGATCATTATTCGAATGTATCGAGTTGGAATCAAGCAGCAGAAGATAAAGGTGTTATCGTTCACCAAGTTCGTGTGAATGAACATGATTGCAGCTTAGATATGGACCATTTTAAGTCTTTATTGAATGCTAAAACGAAATTGGTCGCAGTGACGTTTGCATCGAATACAACAGGCTCAATTGTTGATGTAGAGGACGTGGTTAAGTTGGCTCACGATGTTGGTGCTCAAGTGTATGTGGATGCTGTTCATTACGCTCCCCACCATTTAGTTGATGTACAGAAACTAAATTGTGATTTTTTAGTTTGTTCGGCGTATAAGTTTTTTGGTCCCCATATTGGAATTGCGTATATTGCTCCTCAATGGCTGCATACTTTAAATCCATACAAGGTTGAACCTGCAACAAATGTTGGACCTGGCAGGTTTGAAACCGGCACTCAAAGTTTTGAAGCGCTTGCTGGGCTGATTGCTGCTATCGAGTACCTGGCGCAATTAGGTGATGCAGATGCATCACTGAGAAGAAGGTTAGAGCAAAGCTATAAATTGTATAATCAGCATGAATCTAAGTTAAGTGAATACTTTTTGACTCGCTTAACTGAGCTTGATGGTGTGACGTTATATGGTCGTACAGAGCATAATTCTGATTGTCGAACTCCAACTTTCGCGATTACATTTCCTAAACACTCAACGGAGTACATAGCTCGTGCTTTAGGTGAGCATAATATATGTGTTTGGAATGGGCATTTTTATGCATTAGGTCTTGTACGTCAGCTTAATATTGAGGAGCAGGGTGTAGTCAGAATTGGCTGTATGCACTATAACTCAATAGAAGAAATTGATCTGTTATTTAATGTACTAGAAGGGATAACTAGAAGTTAACTCTTTTTCAAGAATGATTAAATTAATGACGATCTTTGGGTCGTCATTTTTATTTATTACTATCACTACTTTCTGAATCTACTTTTGATAGATATAAAGCGATGAGCTTGATTTCTTCAACGGTATACTCATCAATGACCAGCTCCATCAAAGGGTATAAGCCACTCTTTCGTGTTTTATTAGAAAATGCGAGTAACTGACTCACTAAATATTCTTCACTTTGTCCATTAATTTTAGGGTAAGTAGAAATTAAGGGCTCTGATCCTGTTGAGCCATGGCAGTTTACACAACCACCTTTGTCTTGCATTGAATAGAGTTGTTTTCCTAATTCGAAGTCACTTGTGGCATAACTGCATAATGAAAATAGAGATAAGTATATAAAGGTGAAGATCTTCATAAGGACTTCTTTTATCGTATTTAATGATTAATCAATGTTATCAGATAAGCATTTTTATGCATAATTGGAATGGCTGAAAATTACTATGAAGTCTCATTTGCTAAGATAAAATTACTTAGGCGTTACACGAATAAAGAAGTGATATGGGTGGGAAAGAGTTAAGGATCTTCAGCGTATCGACATATGAGGTAAATACGCTGAATTAATTTTATCCTTAAAGCAACAATAACTAAGCCGATACCTCAACTTCGTAAGAGCTAAATTTACGAATGTTGATAACTCCAGTATCTAAGATTAGGTATTGACCTTTTATACCTTGCAGAGTCCCTGTTACTTCAGGGTTCTTATCAAAATTGTGAGACGTAATCTTAACCGGATGCTGCTCTACCGGGTAGCTTAAAGGTGTGATGCTTTCGCTTAACACTTCTACTGCATCATCCCCGTATTTTGCCTTTATTTCTGAAATAGTATTTTCTGCCAATGGTAAAAGCTCTTTAGCTCGCTCTACTAATTCAATATCGTCCCCATCGCCTTTGAGCAATGTTCTCCAGTTGGTTTTGTCTGCGATATGTTTCGCTAACTCAATCTCAATTAAACCAGAGATATGACGAGTTTTTACTTTCAAGATCGGTAAGCCTTGAGTCGCACCTTGATCTATCCAACGCGTTGGGATCTGAGTATGACGCGTGATCCCCACTTTTAAGCTGGAGGTATTAGATAGGTATACAAAATGATCTACCATGCAGTTATCTTCACCCCATTGAGGTTCACGGCATGTGCCTTCTTCGTAGTGACAAGTTTCTGGCTTCATTATGCACATATCGCAACTCGCCAGTTTACGCATACATACGAAACAGTGACCTTGTGAATAACTTTTCTTGGTTTTCTTACCACACGCACTACAAAAAATGTTACCGGTATGGGTGAGAGTGATGGATTGACCGATGAGTGGATTTAGCTCCACAAATTCATTTCCTACAGGTAGGCGATAAGATACGGTACCATCAAGAGAAGCACTCATTTTTTTGAGTGTCCCTGTTGCTAATAAAGACATGACATTACTCGAAATAATTATATTTACGCTCAGAACCCTACATTCGTTCGATGCTTAATAGTCACTGAGCTAGTTTCTTGAGTATATCAAACAGTTGATGAATTTGGCTTTAGATATGTTCTGAGATAGAGCATTGGTGCATTTTCTTCATTAATTTGATGAGCCATTAAGCTTTTTTATTTTAGTGTATGACATATTACAAACTCGTGATATAAAGTTAATGATAATAGACTGAATAAAAGTAAGACAATTGGCTTAGTTCGATTCAGTGGCACAACAATTAACTTAATACTCTTCAGGAAGCTACAACCGTGAAATGGGCACATAAAATAGTCATATTTTTAGTGGTATCAACACTCGCAGCAGTTCAGTACTATCGGCTTAATGGCAACACAGTTTTAATTGCGATCGACCCTGAAGAGTACGCATTTTTTGCAACATCCGATAGAATTGATCGTGGGAAAAGTATTTCCCAGCTGTCTATTGAAGATGGGTTATATACGTTAAATTGTGAGCTCGTTGAATCGGAATACCCCTGGCCATATTGTGGGCTGTCTATACATATCAACTCTGATCCTTCCATTGGTTTGGATCTTTCTCGTTACCATACTTTCCGCGTTAACATCGATTACATTACAGATGAAAAATCGAGTGGGCGATTACGAACGTATCTACGAAACTATAATCCTGCTTATTCCACGTTAGATGATGAACATACTCATAAATACAACGGCATGGAGTTCTCTCCAGGTGTAAGCCAAGGCGTACTTGAAATCCCGATAGCCAATTTGCAAGTCATGACATGGTGGTTGGCGGATAATGATATCGCTATGGAATATTCTGCTCCTGAATACAGCAATGTGAATAAGGTTGAGTTTGCCACTGGTTCTGGTGCAAAACTTGGGACACATAAAATCATTATTCGGAGTATTGAATTTGAAGGTTCATACATAGCCGCCGACAACTTTTTCCTACTGTTATTGGGTGTATGGGTCAGTACTGGCGTTATATTCATTATTGTTGAGCTAAATCGTTCCCGTAAAGCTGTAGCCAAAGCTGAAAGGCGACATCTACACCTAAAGCATGTTAACCAAGTCTTGCGTGAACAAAACTTTGAATATTCAGAGATGGCACACCGCGATGAATTGACTGGCACTTTGAATAGACACGCGGTGCGGGATTGGCTGAAACTGCAAGCTCAACAAGTGAAATCTGAGCAAGGGCAGCTGGTTATGCTTTATTTCGATATTGATTACTTTAAGCAGATTAATGATAAATATGGTCACCAAATGGGCGATGATATTTTACGTGAGTTTAGTATGGTGATGGGTAGCGGAATTAACCAAACCGATAAGTTGGTTCGCTGGGGAGGGGAAGAGTTTATTATATTTTGTCCAGAAACGAGTTTAAGTGAGGGTCAAAATAAAGCAGAAAGAATTCGCCACCTAGTTGAGCAACATTTATGGGTTCATGGAGATGGCATGACGTGCAGTGTAGGTGTGGCGGCGATGAGGCATGAACGAGTAACAGAGACTATTGCGCGAGCGGACGAGGCTTTATACCAAGCTAAACATTTAGGCCGAAACAAGGTTGTCGTCAGTTATTAAGTTCGGGTTCATTCACCCAAACGTTGCTGAAAATAAAAAAAGGTGGCAAAAGCCACCAAAAGGGAAACTGCTGGAAAGGTATGTTCAAATCATCGGGGAAGAAGGTTTGATTTTTCCTGCAGAGTAGTGCTCATTTACGCCGTTAGCTAAACGGCGTTTTAATGCTTTTTGATTTAGTTTCATGCATCAACCAGAGTTGATGACTTGCTATCTATCTAAGGCTTACCAGAATATCCACGCGAATAAAGTAAGTACTAAGATACACACCACATTGAGAACCATACCAACACGCATCATTTCGCTTTGCTTGATATGACCTGATGCAAACACAATGGCATTGGGTGGTGTCGCGACTGGTAGCATAAAGGCGCATGATGCAGCCACTGCAATAAGAGCTGACAGGATCACCGGTGACATACCTAACGCTTCTGCTATTGTCGCAAATACAGGGACAAGCAATGCAGCACTTGCGGTATTACTTGCAAATTCTGTTAAGAATACAACAAACGCCACGACGGCTAAAATAGTCAGCAATACACCTGCTTGTTCTAAGAATCCGCTTAATGAATGTGCTAAGAAAACGCTGGTTCCAGTAGCCTTTAAAATGTTACTTAAACAGATACCGCCACCAAACAGAACTAGTACTCCCCAGTCTGTGGTTTTTTCAATGTCTTTCCATTCAACAGCACGGGATGCACCAAGCAGAACAATAGCACCAATAGCAACTAAGCTATCAAACTTAGAGAACCCGCCTATCATGGCATTTATTGGTTTTCCGAAAATCCAGAGTGTTACTGTGAGTAAGAAAATTGAAAGAGTGATTTTTTTGCTGTTTGTCCACTCAACTGGTTTATGGTCTAACTCAAATGTATGGTTTAGTTGAGGTTTCGTCATGGCATAAAGGATGATCATCGCAATCGGCATTAATACTAGAGAGATAGGTAAACCTAGCGCCATCCATTCTGTAAAGCTTAAGCCTACTTCCGCAGCTGCAATAGCATTAGGCGGGCTACCGACTAAAGTTGCTATACCACCAATTGAAGCACAATAAGCGATACCTAAAAGAACAAATACATAGGTATTTCTGTCTTCTCTTTGATCGACTTTGTTCATCACACCAAGTACTAGAGGTAACATCATTGCGGTAGTCGCGGTATTGGATATCCACATAGACAGTCCAGCACTTACGCCAAATAGCATGAAGATTGCAACAGACATTTTACCTTTAGCAATGATTAAAACTTTATCGGCAATGGCTTTATCTAATTCTTGTTTATTTAACGCGGCAGCGAGAGCAAAACCACCCAAGAATAAAAAGATAATAGGGTTCGAAAAGTTTGATAGTGCCGTGGATGTATTGAATACGCCAAATAACACCGCCAGTAATGGCACAAGCAAAGCGGTAATGCTGACATGTATAGCTTCTGTTAACCATAAAACGGCAACGAAAACCAAAATGCTTAGCCCAGTATTGACGCTAGATTCAAAAGGTAATGTGGATAAAAGAATGGTAAATAAAAGTATATTGCCGATTAAAATCATGCTGTTACGTGTGAACAGCCAGTGCTTCAGTGTGGTGACCAATGCCGTCATAAGACGCTCCTTTTGCTGGACCTCGTTCTGCTTTTACAGCTTATTATTGACGAGGTAGACCATGGTTAACTTCGTGTAAGGTGTGAACTTTGTTGGAAGAATGTTACTTAGGTTAAGGAGTGTGTGTTGGTGTGTTTTAAATGGAAGATTAGAAAGTGTGAAGCGACAAATTTAAAATGTATAGAAATCTACACGTCTACTTTTAAAGAAAGTTCAGAAGCGTGTGGTTTAGCTTGAATTGGTTCTTTAGGACCTAAGAATTTAGGCATTGTACCAATGATGTATAAGTCCAAAAATGCTTTGCTTCGTGCGAACACTTCTCTTAAACGGATAGTTATACCTGAATGCTTTGTTGGACCCGAGACAGCTAAACATTGTGCATTTATATCAAATGAGTGAGCAATAAAGAGGGCACGCTCACAATGAAATTTTTGAGTAATGATTAAAAAGTTATCCGTATCAAATATTTCTTTAGCTCTAACAATAGAGTCTAATGTCCTGAAGCCAGCATAATCTAAGTTTATACGATCTTCCGGTACACCGGCTTTTAATAAGTCGCGTTTCATTGTCCATGGTTCATTGTATGAACGGTGGGCGTTATCACCACTAAGTAAAAATTGTTGAATCTTATTTTGTTCAAATAAAGCGATAGCGGCATCAATGCGGTGGGAGTAATACTCATTGAGGGTTCGGCCTAAGTATTTACTGGTGCCTAATACTACCGCGACTTCTCGCTCAGGAACCGACTCGATAGACATGATAATGCGACCTTTAGCCTGCCAAGAAACCCAGAGATCAATAGCCGTAATAGTAAAAACCATGGTCAGTAGCAAAATACCAAACATCACAGAAAGCTCACGCACCTTTGAGCGTAGTCTTAATAGAAGATGAAAGCAGTTAGACTTAAATGATTTCAAGCTTTGAAAATCCTTGTCGAGTCGTCATGAAAAATATGAAGTGGCTATTATAAGAATCGAATTGTCGTTGTTAAAGGCCTAAATAACAGTTACATCCTTTTCTGAAGTAACTTTTCAAGCTGCTGGGCTTTCTGGATCTGTCGAGAATCCTAACGCTAAATCTTCAGCATTGGTGGGTTAGGGCGCTACCGCTTTGGTCGGTGATGACTACTGTTAAGCAGCACAAGAAACCTTTGGCGATGACGACGAACTGTTTGATGCTGAGACTGAACTGAAACGTATGTTAAGTCGTTTATTTGGTAAAGAAAACGCTCGCTGTCGTTCTTTGTTAATGAATGCTTATAACACGGCATTTAGAATTAATGACCGAACACTAATAAATCTGTTTATCTATGGAACGAAAGTCAACCCTCAATATATGGGGCATATGGTGATCTAGATGTTAATTTTGGGGCGCGTGAAGAAGCTCATACTCTACAATATGAGTCTTATGGTGTATTTTTTGCCGTTGGTTACTTAACATCAGGAGAGTTTGCAACTCTTAACAATACTTTTGAACAGGCAGCTCAAAATTACGGGGGTTTAGAGATTTCTCACCCAGGGGCGGGAGCTGATTCTTGGAATCCATATTAAGGATGGTTTAATGAAAAAACTAATTTTAATTTTGTTAACTTGTAATCTATTTGGTTGCTATGATCGTGGATATGGACCATCCATTGTAAATAGTTCAAGTAGTGAAAAAACAGTAATTATTAATTATGAAAGTAAAGAGAGTTTAAAGAGAACACTTAAAAAGTGTGGGGGAATATTAAGTGGAAGAGAGTTTGACCCTGTAGAATCCATTATAGTGGACGGGCTTACTTATGACACAAGCTCTCTTGATAAGAAAAGTGATCAAACTATTATAGTTCAAATATTTGATGAGACAGTCTTATTCCTTAATTCAAACAGGTGTTTAGCACCATAAGTATTACTACAAAGATTTACGGTGTGTACCGCCAATACTACTGAATTTTTGTTATTGGATTTAAACTGAGCACATAGAATATGTTCTAGTGCTCATAAATAGCTTACCTGCTTCCTCTTTAATGCTAGTTTATTGAGTAGATGAATCTGTAACCTACATTTATACATGCTACTGAAAGGTGGCACTCTTCCTCTGCCTAGTGCTTATTACATTATTGTCATTTCATGTTAATTCGTTACAATGCCCATGGAATAAATGAGGGTGCATCTGTATTTGTACCTGAATTTGTACCAATTCTTACATATATCCCCATTAGGTTATCTAACCTTTTGAATTAAATATATTAAATAATTTTCATGTGTTGCTTGGTGTGCAACACCACTGTAAAGGACAAATAATGCCAATTATTACTCTTCCTGACGGCAGTCAGCGTCAATTTGACAACCCTGTATCAACTCTAGATGTTGCCCTATCAATCGGTCCTGGCCTTGCGAAAGCAACCATTGCTGGTCGTGTAGACGGTGAGCGCGTTGATGCTTGTGATCTTATCGAAAACGATGCAAGCCTTGAAATCATCACAGCAAAAGATGAAGTTGATGGTCTTGAGATCGTTCGTCACTCTTGTGCTCACCTTTTAGGTCACGCGATTAAGCAGCTTTTTCCAGAAGCGAAAATGGCGATCGGTCCTACCATCGATAACGGTTTCTACTACGATATCGATCTTGAGCACTCTCTAACGCAAGAAGATCTAGAAAAGATTGAAAAGCGTATGAAAGAGCTAGCGAAGACCAAGTATCAGGTTGTTAAGAAGAAAGTTAGCTGGCAGGAAGCGCGTGACGCATTCGAAGCTCGCGGCGAGACTTACAAAATCGAAATCTTGGATGAGAACGTTTCTAAAGACGACCGTCCAGGTTTGTACCATCATGAAGAATACATCGATATGTGTCGTGGTCCACACGTTCCACATATGGGTTTCTGCCAACACTTCACTCTACTTAACGTAGCGGGTGCTTACTGGCGTGGTAACAGTGACAATAAGATGCTTCAACGTATCTACGGTACTGCATTCCACGATAAGAAAGCGCTTAAAGCTCACTTAGTGCGTTTAGAAGAAGCAGCTAAGCGTGATCACCGTAAAATCGGTAAGCACTTAGATTTATTCCACATGCAACAAGAAGCTCCGGGCATGGTGTTCTGGCACCATAATGGTTGGACTATCTTCCGTGAGTTAGAAGTATTTATCCGTCAGAAACTGACTGAGTACGATTACCAAGAAGTAAAAGGCCCATTAATGATGGACCGTGTTCTTTGGGAACGCTCTGGTCACTGGGATAAGTATGCGGAAGCAATGTTCACAACTTCTTCAGAGAACCGTGAATACGCAATCAAACCGATGAACTGCCCAGGTCACGTTCAGATCTTTAACCAAGGTCTGAAATCGTACCGTGATCTACCGCTACGTATGGCTGAGTTCGGCTCATGTCACCGTAACGAGCCGTCTGGCGCACTTCACGGCATTATGCGTGTTCGTGGCTTTACTCAAGATGATGCTCACGTATTCTGTACTGAAGACCAAGTTCAACAAGAAGTGAAAGCTTGTATTGAAATGGTTTACGATACTTACACAACTTTTGGCTTCGAAAATATTGTTGTTAAGCTATCTACTCGTCCAGAACAACGTGTAGGTTCAGACGAAATGTGGGACCGTGCAGAGGCTGATCTTAAGCAAGCGCTTGAGGCGATGGAAATTGCATACGAGATTCAAGAAGGTGAGGGTGCGTTCTACGGACCTAAGATTGAATTTACTTTGCATGATTGTTTGGACCGCGCATGGCAATGTGGTACAGTGCAGCTCGATTTTGCATTACCAGAGCGTTTAGGTGCAACTTACGTAGGTGAAGATAACGAGCGTCATACGCCAGTTATGATTCACCGCGCGATTTTAGGTTCACTAGAGCGTTTCATCGGTATTCTTATTGAAGAATATGCTGGCTTCTTCCCAACGTGGTTGGCGCCAGAACAAGCAGTTGTGATGGGCATTACAGACAAACAGTCTGAATATGTACAAGAAATTACGAAAAAACTGCAAAAAAGTGGATTTAGAGTCAAAGCAGACTTGAGAAATGAGAAGATTGGCTTTAAAATCCGCGAACATACTTTGAAACGTGTACCGTTCATGCTTGTGTGTGGTGACCAAGAAATGGAAGCCGGCGAAATTGCAGTACGTACACGTAAAGGTAAAGACCTTGGCAAATTTAAAGTGGATGACTTTATTTCATACATCCAAGCTGAGGTTTCAAGCCGTAAGCTCAATCTGGAGGAATAGCTATTAAAGGCGGAAGACGTGGCCAACAACCGGCCAAACAAAACCAGCACCGTTTAAACGGTGACATTCGTGGCGTTCGTGAAGTACGTCTAACTGGCGCTGACGGCGAAGCTGTTGGTGTGGTTTCGATTGCGGAAGCACTTGAAGCAGCTAATGAAGCTGGTATGGATCTTGTAGAGATCAGCCCTAACGCCGAGCCGCCAGTTTGTCGTGTGATGGACTACGGTAAGTTCCTCTTCGAGAAGAGCAAAGCTGCGAAAGAGCAGAAAAAGAAGCAAAAACAGGTTCAGATTAAGGAAATAAAATTCCGTCCTGGAACTGATATTGGAGACTATCAGGTAAAACTACGCAACCTGACAGGTTTCCTAGAAGACGGCAACAAAGTGAAGGTAACAATTCGCTTCCGTGGCCGCGAAATGGCCCACCAGAGCATCGGTGTTGACGTTCTTAATCGTTTGAAAGCGGATACTGAAGAATTTGCAGTAGTCGAATCTTTCCCAACGAGAATTGAAGGTCGCCAGATGATCATGGTATTGGCGCCGAAGAAGAAGTAATTAAAGGCTTCACAAGTAATAATAGCGCCACTGCTGTTTTACAGCGGTGGCGTTTTATTCGCCCTGATTACTATGTTATTAACAACTCAACAATGCGGAGTTATTCATCATGCCTAAGATGAAAACCAACAAAGGTGCTGCTAAGCGTTTCCAGAAAACTGCTGGTGGTATTAAGTTTAAGCACGCTGGTAAACGTCACATCCTGACTAAGCGTACTACTAAGAACAAGCGTCAGCTACGTCCGAACTCGATCCTTCCTAAATGTGAAGTTGCTCAAGTTCTACGTATGATGCCATACGCTTAATTCTTTTTAGTTTATAAATTCGTTTAGTTTAGGAGAAGCATAATGCCTCGCGTAAAACGTGGTGTACAAGCTCGTGCACGTCATAAGAAAGTTCTAAAACAAGCTAAAGGTTACTACGGAGCACGTTCACGTGTTTACCGCGTAGCTTTCCAAGCAGTTACCAAAGCTGGTCAATACGCTTACCGTGACCGTCGCAACAAGAAACGTCAATTCCGTCAACTTTGGATTGCACGTATCAACGCGGCATCTCGTCAAAATGGTCTATCTTACAGCCGTTTCATCAACGGTCTTAAGAAAGCATCTATCGAGATCGATCGTAAGATTCTTGCTGACATCGCAGTATTCGACAAAGCAGCATTTGCTGTTCTAGTTGAAAAAGCGAAAGCTTCTCTTTAATTAGAGACTCTCTTTGAGAGCAATGCTTACAAGGTATAAGTGAAAGGAGAGCTTCGGCTCTCCTTTTTTGTTTTCCCTATCCTTCCGCTTTGATGATGACTTGTAGTCACATTATCTTTCTACTTCTCAAATATCTGTTAATCTTCAATAAACACAATTACTGAATGGTTAGTACTAATGACAGTTCCAACTACGATGACGTTCTTTGAACGTTTTGAAAAAGATATCCTTTCTGGTGTAAAAATAATCACTATCCGTGATGAATCTGAAAATAACTACGCACCAGGCTCTACAGTGAAGGTGTCTACACTTGAAAGTGGACGTGAATTTTGTTCGTTAAAGATTGTAAGTGTTGAGCCTGTCTTATTTAGTGAGTTGAATGACTTTCACGCACAGCAAGAAAACATGACGTTAGAGGAGCTAAAGTCTGTGATTCAAGATATTTATCCAGGCATTAGTGAGTTGTATGTCGTGTCATATGAGATGGTGTTGTAGTCAAATGATGAGTACATCACTGACAACTCATAGGCAGCTTTATCTCCGAGAACAGGGCGAACAATCGTTAATTGAGCTAAGTGATTTAGAAAGCGCTTCTATTGAATTAGCGAAGTTTGACTTGTGGCTTAAGTCAAAACGAAAACTTACTCTCAGTAATATAGAAGGCAGAACGTGGGTTAAAACCTGTACTGGTGGTTATATTACCGAATTAACATTTTTTGAAGATGGAAGCTTAGTTGAAAATAGGCTGTTTGATCGTTTTGAAACTAAAGGTCATTGGAGTTTAGCTGAAGGGTTATTAAAGGTGACGATTTTCAAAGGCAATAATCACTACAATTTTACTGTGGTGGGGAATCTGGAACTTAACATCCATTCTGCTATAGAGTATAAAAATGACGAGCTTCACTCATACCTTAAATTGATGCAGATAGAGCAATCATAATTGGGTTATCAATGAACGATATAAAAAAGCTAACAAATCATTGTTAGCTTTTTGTTTCTACCATAAGTTGGAACGTTCGAGCTTTCTTGGCTAGTGCGTAAGCTTTTTCAACGTAGCGTATTTCGCACTCTTTGTATCTTCAATACTACAAATACTAAGTAAATCATCAATGAAGTATTTCAACGCACGAGCTTCAATTTGCTTAATCTTTTCTTGTTGAGCTTGTTCTAAATATCCGTAGATTGAAGCGGCTCCGAAATCCCCAAAGATCATATCATTTTGTTTATTCACTAAAACATTGTGTGCGTATAAGTCACCATGGCAGACTTTGTTTGTATGTAAATGTTCAAAAACGTCAATCATTTGCTGAACAATAAGATCAATTTGTTCAATCGTAAGGGTAAAGCCATCTTTAAAGATATCTCTAGTACAACTAGCAAGGCTTGGTGGTAGCCCAAGGTTAAAATAGTTATCAGGAATAAGTTCCATCACTAGAGCTAGATAGTTGTCTTCACTAACTTGAGCTATTGATTTGATTAGGCTAGGGTGTTGACCAGCTTGTAAGCAAGCTTCTAATTCATCTTGAGGATAACCATCACTTGTGACTTCACCTTTAAATACTTTAACCGCAACTTCTTTTGGAAAAGGATATTGGTTATTCTCCCAAGTAGCATGAGATATTACCCCTGACGCACCTTGGCCTAATACATGGTTTAAAGTGTAACTATTAGAAGGTACTTTTGGGATGCTGGCATCATCAACTTCGTGTTGACAGAAAGGGTTGCCTGAGAATGCCAGCCAAGCCAATTTAGGTAATGAAAGTAATAACTCTGGAAAAGCGGTTAATTGGTTTGCAGATAAACGCAGTAGCTCAAGATTATGAAGAGCACTCATAGAGCTAGGCAGCTCTTGAATTTGGTTTCCAGCTAATGCTAGTTTCTGCAGACGCGGTCTTTGACCAAGAGAGTTCGGTAAAATTTTAATTTCATTGTCAGTTAAAATCAACCAGCGTAATTTTTGAGGAAGAGAAGCCTCACTAACATATTTGATCTTATTACTTTTGAAACCAACCATCTCAAGAACTGGGAGTTGACCAAGAACATCTGGCAAATGGGTGAATTGATTACTGGAAGCGAAAAGGATGCGAAGGTGAGTTAATTGTGCAAGCTCGTTGGGTAAGTCATTCAGCTGGTTGTTAGACAAATCCAGAATTTCTAGAGTATCTGATAATTCGAGTATCTCCATCGGAAACTCGGTCAATTCTTCTGACAGTGCGAGTCGAGTAATTCCTTTGAGCTGACCTGAACGAAGCTGTTCTAATGTTTGCAAACCTAAACCTTCTACATTGAATTATTGTGCGGGTAGTTTACTGATCTGAGAGTTCAAATGCGAGGGATAGTCTAATTAGATTCGCTCTTTGAATGCAAGTGATGCTGTAACTTATGAGTAGTATAAAAAAGCCCATATTATGCAAGATAATATGGGCGAATTATTATTTTGGAAAATCTAAGTTAACCTTTATACAGTCAATTTACTGAGCTGTTACTTGGTTACTTAAATAGTTGCTTAGCTATTTAGCTGTTGCTTGGTTATTTGGTTATTTGGTTGTTTTGAAGAACCTTTTGCAGCATTTACTAGCAAGATACCTACGGTTAGCACCATCGAACCACACAATAGGAACAATAAGCGTCCTGTTGGTTCATTTGGAATCAGAGCCATTGCTAGGATACCGAAACCTGCTGTGCTGATTAGTTTACCTAGCATTGAACGCTGTTTAGTATCTAGGTTCTGTTGCTCTTCGCCTTCAGCTATAAGCGGCGTGTTCCAGTTAGTGAATAGTTGATCAACTTCTTTTTCACGCTCTGGCGTTAAGCCTTTGTAGAAGCGAGATGTCAGGATGAAGTAACCACCAGTGAACACTACGTGAGCTGCTAAGCTTAGACCAACTTTCAAGTCACTCCATTCACGTCCAGTTAATGCTGTTTCTAGACCAAATAGGTTTTCAATGTCTTCTGCTTGAAGCGAGATACCAAAGATGTAAGAAACCACACCACCAACGACTAGTGTTGACCAACCAGCCCAGTCTGGAGTTTTACGAATCCACATACCTAGTAGCACAGGTATAAGCATTGGGAAGCCAATCAACGCTCCTACGTTCATTACTATATCGAACAAACTTAAGTGACGAAGAGAGTTAATGAATAGACCAATCGCGATGATGATAACACCCATCATGATAGTCGTTAGTTTACTTACAATAACCAGCTCTTTCTGAGTCGCGTTTTGACGTAGAATCGGGCTGTAGAAGTTCATTACAAAGATACCAGCGTTACGGTTCAAGCCTGAATCCATAGAAGACATCGTTGCCGCGAACATTGCTGACATAAGAAGACCAACCATACCTGCTGGCATTACGTTCTGTACGAATGCTAGGTAAGCAGCATCACCGGCTTTGTCGCCCATTGATGTGTATTGCTCAGCGAACTCAGGCATGAATGCACTTACGTACCAAGGTGGTAAGAACCAAATTAGTGGACCAACAACCATAAGAATACATGCTAGGCCTGCCGCTTTACGTGCATTTTCACTGTCTTTTGCACATAGGTAACGGTAAGCGTTAATGCTGTTGTTCATTACACCGAACTGCTTCACGAAGATGAATACCACCCAAAGGATGAAGATGCTCATGTAGTTTAGGTTGTTACCTAACATGAAGTCGCCGTCGAAGTTGGCAACAATGTTAGTTAAGCCTCCACCGTGGAAGTAAGCTGCAACCGCACAAGTAATGGTTACCGCCATGATTACAAGCATTTGCATGAAGTCAGAAGCAACAACTGCCCAAGATCCACCTGTTACTGCCATCAACACGAGAACCATACCCGTTACTACAATGGTTGCTTCCATTGGGATGTTGAATACTGCGGCTACAAAGATAGCGAGACCATTTAGCCAGATACCCGCTGAGATAAGGCTGTCAGGCATACCTGCCCATGTGAAGAACTGTTCAGACGTTTTACCAAAGCGCTGACGAATTGCTTCGATAGCCGTTACCACACGAAGTTGGCGGAACTTAGGAGCGAAGTACATATAGTTCATGAAGTAGCCAAATGCATTGGCTAAGAATAGGATTACAATAACGAAACCGTCATTGAATGCGCGTCCTGCGGCTCCTGTAAACGTCCATGCTGAAAACTGTGTCATGAAGGCAGTTGCACCAACCATCCACCATAACATTTTGCCTCCCCCTCTAAAGTAATCACTTGTAGATGTGGTGAACTTACGGAACATCCAACCAATCGCGATTAAAAAGAAGAAGTAGGCAAGAACAACGAAAGTATCAATAGTCATTTTTTTCAGCCTTTAAAGTTTGATAAGTAACTGACACTAAGAATACTCCTTCTTATGGTTTATTTGTACTACAATATGTCTTTATCGTGATCTGATTCTCATGTTTATATGGCTTTTAAAACATTGTAATCGTTTGTATTTCTAAATGTTCCTTATGAAACAAGCTGTTACTGAAAGTGTGTGGTTTAGTGTTTGTAATTAAGGTTAATGGTTATGGTAATACAAATGAAATTAAAAATTTGTATGTGTAAAACTTGTCTAATGAACAGATATCTTAATAGTAACAAAGTGGAAACGTAAGCGATTGAGTCACTGTCACCATAATCCCCTTGTTCATAGCCACTCATCTGAATAACCAGCTTGCGGTATTATAGTGCTATTTTGGGGCTAGGGTGCCACTGAGCGGTTTTTGTAAATGGTTCATCGCACTATGCTGTGTTTTCTCATCAGTCATGAGTAAATAGTCACAGCATCTTTTGATTACTTTGAGTGGTTCAGTATTGCTTGGTATCGATTAGTTTTGCTCGTGAGGGATCAATCCAGTGGTGAAACTGGTAATAATAGTGAACAAAATGATGAAAAACTTTATCGGAGAAATAAAAAAGCCCCAGCTTGTTACAAGCATAGGGCTTAGAAAGCAGAGCTCTGTATTAATGATTAGCGATTAACGTGAGAAACTGCATCTTTCACTAGAGCGCCAAGCTCGTCCCATTTACCCTCATCAATCAGGTTAGTTGGAACCATCCAAGTGCCGCCACACGCAAGTACTGAAGGGATAGATAGATATTCATCTACATTTTTCAAGCTCACGCCGCCAGTAGGCATAAATTTAACAGGATAAACCGCAGTTAGCGCTTTAAGCATGCCTGTACCGCCAGAAGGTTCAGCTGGGAAGAATTTCAACGTGCGAAGACCCATTTCCATTGCTTGCTCAACTAAGCTTGGGTTGTTAACTCCCGGTACGATGGCAACACCTTTGTCAATACAGTATTGAACAGTACGCGGGTTAAAACCTGGGCTTACGATGAAATCAACACCAGCTTCGATAGATGCGTCAACTTGCTCGTTAGTCAGTACAGTCCCTGAACCAATGAGCATGTCTGGAAATTCTTTACGCATGATACGAATCGCTTCAATTGCACATTCAGTACGTAGAGTGATTTCTGCACATGGCATGCCATTTTCAACTAACGCTTTACCCAGAGGGATTGCATCTTCAGCTCGGTTAATCGCGATTACAGGAATAACTTTCAGGTTTGCTAATTGTTCATTTAATGTAGTCATGAATTCTTTCTCACGTTAAATTTGGGCTTGCTTTCAGCTAAGCAAACCCTTGATTAATATATAAAGTACGTAATTATAGGGATAGATCAGGCGTCGCTTCTAGAGGAATGATAGCACCTTGATGCTGGATCACGGTTCCGGCCACAATATGCCCCGCGAATGCTGCATCACGTGCGTTACCACCAGATAAACGTTTTGCTAAGAAACCAGCGCTGAATGAATCACCAGCAGCAGTAGTATCTACAATATTATCTACAGGGTTTGGAGCAACATATTGAGCGTTTTGATCTTCAACGACTAAACAGTCTTTAGCACCACGTTTAATGATGATCTCTTTAACACCTGCTTCAGATGTTCTTGCAATACATTCTTCAATGCTTTCATCGCCATAAAGCTCTTGCTCATCATCAAATGTCAATAAAGCAGTATCGGTGAACTTGAGCATTTTCAAGTACCAAGAAATAGCATCTTGCTGACATTCCCAAAGTTTCGGTCGGTAGTTATTGTCGAAGAATACTTGACCGCCTTGAGCTTTGAATTTGTCTAAGAATTTAAATAGCTGAGTTCGACCATTTTCAGTCAAAATAGCAAGTGTAATACCACTTAGATAAACCGCATCAAAAGAGAATAGCTTATCAAGTAGAGCAGGGGTGTCTGGTTGATCAAACATGAATTTCGCGGCAGCGTCACTACGCCAGTAATGGAAGCTGCGTTCACCAGTTTCATCGGTCTCGATGTAGTAAAGCCCTGGTTGTTTGTGATCAAGCTGAGCTACCAAGCTCGTGTCGATACCTTCTGCTTGCCACTTTTCCAGCATATCAATACTGAAAGGATCAGTACCTAACGCTGTCACATAGCTGGTTTTAATGCTTTGTTCTTTAGTTAAGCGTGATAGGTAAAGTGCAGTATTTAATGTATCACCACCAAAACTTTGCTTAAGCCCATCTTGTTTCTTTTGTAGCTCAACCATGCACTCGCCAATGACCGCGATGTTTAATGATTTCATATGCTTACCTTAGCAACTGAGGTTGCGCTATTGATTATTTAAGGAAATCTTCACGAGCTGGGTTAAAGATATCAAGAAGGATGCTGTCTTGCTCTAATGCAACGGCACCGTGCATCATGTGTTTACGAGCAAAGTAAGCATCGCCTTCTTTTAGTACTCGTTTTTCTCCTTCAATCTCAGCCTCAAAACTGCCACGTACAACGTAACCAATTTGGTCATGAATTTCGTGAGTGTGAGGATGTCCAATAGCGCCTTTATCAAAACATAGGTGAACAGCCATTAAATCATCAGTGTAAGCAACGATTTTACGCTTAATACCACCGCCTAACTCTTCCCAAGGGTTTTCGTTCAACATAAAGAAAGCATTCATTGTGATTCTCCTAAACTGTTTAATTCTTTTTCATAAAACTCAAGTTACGAACATAATAGTGCAATACGTTTATTTGTAATACAATATATCTAAATTTATGTGATAACGATCAAATGTAAATTATTGGATTTTAATAATATCAATGACTTAAGATTGAATTGGGACTTTTGTTTCACTTTGGCTATCAATTACTTATAAGGTTTTATGTGATTGTGGTCATCATTTTAAGATGAATATGTATGACTAAAGCTCATATTGTATTACTTTATTGGAAGTTTATGAATCAAATCTAAGTTTAAGCAAACTCTTTATTGAGGGTGAAAAAAAATATGACTACACAACCAGTATTGTTGACAGAAGCAGAAATTGAAGCGCTTCATTTAGAAGTCGGTCGCTCTAGCTTAATGGGTAAGACCATTGCCGCGAACGCAAAAGATTTAGCAGCATTTATGCGCTTACCAATTGATGTGCCTGGTCATGGAGAGGCGGGTGGTTACGAACATAATCGACATAAGCAAAACTATACTTACATGAACTTAGCCGGTCGTATGTTCTTGATCACTAAAGAGCAAAAGTACGCTGATTTTGTAACAGAACTACTAGAAGTGTACGCAGATAAATACCTAACGTTTGATTACCACGTACAGAAAAACACCAATCCGACTGGTCGTTTGTTTCACCAAATTCTGAATGAACACTGCTGGTTAATGTTCAGCAGCTTAGCTTACTCGTGTGTTAAATCTACGCTTACTCAAGCGCAACGTGACAACATTGAATCTCGAATTTTCGAGCCAATGCTAGAAATGTTCACAGTTAAATACGCACACGATTTCGATCGCATTCACAATCACGGTATTTGGGCTGTAGCCGCTGTGGGTATCTGTGGTCTTGCTCTAGGTAAGCCTGAATACCTTGAAATGTCAGTATATGGTATTGACCGCAATGACACGGGCGGCTTCCTAGCGCAAATTTCTCAACTGTTTGCACCTTCTGGTTACTACATGGAAGGTCCTTACTACCACCGTTACGCAATTCGCCCAACCTGTGTATTTGCTGAAGTGATTCATCGTCATATGCCTGAAGTGGATATCTACAACTATAAAGGCGGTGTGATTGGTAACACAGTACAAGCAATGCTTGCGACAGCGTACCCGAACGGCGAATTCCCTGCTTTGAACGATGCATCTCGTACTATGGGCATCACCGATATGGGTGTTCAGGTTGCAGTCAGTGTTTACAGCAAACATTACTCTTCAGCTGAAGGTGTTGACCAAAACATTCTTGGTATGGCGAAGATTCAAGACGCGGTTTGGATGCACCCATGTGGTCTTGAACTTTCTAAAGCATACGAAGCCGCATCTGCTGAAAAAGAAATCGGTATGCCTTTCTGGCCAAGTGTCGAACTGAATGAAGGTCCTGAAGGTCATAACGGTGCACAAGGTTTTATCCGTATGCAGGATAAGAAAGGTGATGTTTCTCAACTTGTGATGAACTACGGTCAACACGGTATGGGGCACGGAAACTTTGATACTCTCGGTATTTCTTTCTTTAACCGCGGTCAAGAAGTGCTACGTGAATACGGCTTCTGTCGCTGGGTAAACGTTGAGCCTAAATTCGGAGGTCGTTACCTAGACGAAAACAAATCTTACGCTCGTCAAACGATTGCTCACAACGCAGTAACGATTGATGAACAATGTCAGAATAACTTTGATGTTGAGCGTGCAGACTCGGTACACGGTTTACCTCACTTCTTTAAAGTAGAAGACGAGCAGATCAACGGCATGAGCGCGTTTGCTAACGATCACTACCAAGGCTTTGACATGCAACGCAGCGTGTTCATGCTAAACCTTGAAGAGTTAGAATCTCCGCTATTGTTAGACCTATATCGCTTAGACTCTTCAAAAGGCGGCGAAGGCGAGCACCAATACGACTACTCACATCAATTTGAAGGTCAAATTGTTCGCACTAACTTTGAATACCAAGCTAATAAAGAGTTGAATACTCTAGGTAGCGATTTTGGTTATCAGCACCTTTGGAATATCGCAAGTGGTGAAGTGAAGGGCACAGCACTTGTTAGCTGGCTACAAAACAACACTTACTACACATGGCTGGGCGCTACGTCTAACGACAATGCTGAAGTAATCTTTACTCGCACTGGCGGCAACGATCCAAGCTTCAACCTACGTTCAGAGCCGGCATTCATTCTACGTAGCAAAGGTGAAACAACACTGTTTGCTTCAGTTCTTGAAACGCACGGTTACTTCAACGAAGAATTCGAGCAATCTGTAAGTGCCCGTGGTGTTGTGAAAGACATCAAAGTAGTGGCTCACACGAATATCGGTTCAGTAGTAGAGATTACGACAGAGAAATCAAACGTGACAGTGATGATCAGCAACCAACTTGGCGCGGCTGAAAGCACTGAACACAAAGTAGAACTGAACGGCAAAGTATACAGCTGGACGGGTTTCTACTCAGTAGAAACAATTTTAAACCCAGAATTAGCAAGCACAGCAGAGCAGGGGAAATAATAATGAGCTATCAACCACTTTTACTTAACTTTGAGGAAGCAGCAGAGCTTCGTAAAGAACTTGGCAAGGATAGCCTATTAGGTAACGCACTGACTCGCGATATTAAACAAACTGACGCTTACATGGTTGAAGTTGGCATTGAAGTACCTGGTCACGGTGAAGGCGGCGGTTACGAACATAACCGTCACAAGCAAAACTATATCCACATGGATCTAGCGGGTCGTTTGTTCTTAATTACAGAAGAAACAAAGTACCGTGATTACATCGTTGATATGCTAACTGCGTACGCAACGGTATACCCAACATTGGAAAGCAACGTAAGCCGCGACTCTAACCCTCCGGGTAAGCTGTTCCACCAAACGTTGAACGAGAACATGTGGATGCTTTACGCTTCATGCGCGTATAGCTGCATTTACCACACTATCTCTGAAGAACAAAAACGTCTTATCGAAGACGATCTTCTTAAGCAGATGATCGAAATGTTCGTTGTGACCTACGCCCACGACTTCGATATCGTACACAACCACGGCCTATGGGCTGTGGCAGCAGTAGGTATCTGTGGTTACGCGATCAACGATCAAGAGTCAGTAGACAAAGCGCTTTACGGTCTGAAACTAGACAAAGTAAGCGGCGGTTTCTTAGCGCAACTTGACCAACTGTTCTCGCCAGACGGCTATTACATGGAAGGTCCTTACTATCACCGTTTCTCTCTACGTCCAATCTACCTATTCGCAGAAGCAATTGAACGTCGTCAGCCTGATCTTGGTATCTACGAATTTAACGATTCAGTGATCAAGACAACGTCTTACGCGGTATTCAAAACGGCATTCCCAGACGGTACATTGCCAGCTCTGAACGATTCATCGAAGACGATTTCTATTAACGATGAAGGCGTGATCATGGCAACGTCTGTGTGTTACCACCGTTACGAGCAGACTGAAACGTTACTTGGTATGGCTAATCATCAACAAGATGTTTGGGTTCACGCTTCTGGTAAAACACTGTCTGACGCTGTTGATGCAGCAGACGACATCAAAGCATTCAACTGGGGTAGCCTGTTTGTAACTGACGGTCCTGAAGGCGAAAAAGGCGGCGTAAGCATCCTTCGTCACCGTGACGAGCAAGACGACGACACAATGGCGTTGATCTGGTTTGGTCAACATGGCAGCGATCACCAGTACCACTCTGCGCTAGACCACGGTCACTACGATGGTCTGCACTTAAGTGTATTCAACCGTGGCCACGAAGTGCTGCACGATTACGGCTTCGGTCGCTGGGTAAACGTTGAACCTAAGTTTGGCGGTCGTTACATTCCAGAGAACAAGTCTTACTGTAAGCAGACGGTTGCTCACAACACAGTAACGGTTGATCAGAAAACGCAGAACAACTTCGATACGGCATTGGCTGAGTCTAAATTTGGTCAGAAGCACTTCTTCGTAGCAGATGACCAGTCTCTACAAGGTATGAGCGGGACGATTTCTGAGTACTACACTGGCGTAGACATGCAACGTAGTGTGATTCTTGCTGAACTTCCTGAGTTCGAGAAGCCACTAGTGATCGATGTATACCGCATTGAAGCTGACGCTGAGCACCAGTACGACCTGCCAGTTCACCACTCAGGTCAGATCATCCGTACTGATTTCGATTACAACATCGAAACTACGCTTAAGCCTCTAGGTGAAGACAATGGTTACCAGCACTTATGGAACGTTGCTTCAGGTAAAGTAAACGAAGAAGGTTCTCTAGTGAGCTGGCTACATGACAGCAGCTACTACAGCCTAATAACAAGCGCGAATGCGGGCAGTGAAGTGATTTTTGCTCGTACTGGTGCTAATGATCCAGACTTCAACCTTAAGAGTGAGCCTGCGCTTATCTTACGTCAGTCTGGTCAAAACCACGTGTTTGCTTCCGTACTAGAAACACATGGTTACTTTAACGAGTCTATCGAAGCCTCTGTAGGCGCTCGTGGTCTAGTTAAATCAGTATCTGTTGTGGGCCATAACAGTGTCGGGACTGTTGTTCGCATTCAGACTACTTCGGGCAACACTTACCACTACGGTATTTCAAACCAAGCTGAAGACACACAGCAAGCAACTCATACCGTTGAGTTTGCAGGAGAGACATACACATGGAATGGTGCCTTCTCATTGTTGTAATGCCATAGCAGCCTAGTTGGTTCTGGTTAGCGTGCCAGAGTTGATATGCTCTGAAATAACAATTACCTGAGAAAACTATAAAGCCAGAAGCCTAACTTCTGGCTTTATTTTTATTTATCATTATGCTCTTGTTTTCTATAATTTTATTTATATGAATTATTCAGAGATATTGATGTATGAGTGTGAAGCTTGAAGACAATAACTACTTAAGCCTAGTGTTTATTGGCATGTACTCTTTCAGTATTCTGGTATTTTCAGGGCAAGCTGAATCAGCCCTCAACGTAAAAAAAGCCGCGCGCGATCTCCTCGAAAGTCGATTTGCCACTTCCATTATTCTCACTGATAGCGATGCGATCGAATTTGGCATAAAAAGCTTTGATCCTAACGGTGTGTTCCATACACAAAATGATGATCTTGGTAATCAAAGAGCATTAGAAAACCGTAAAGAAAAATCAGTTTATGCTTTACCTCTTACTTACCACTTTGATATTGAAGGTAGCCAAAATCGTTCAGTATTAATGTTAAAAGCTTTTACTATAGACACAGAAGAGCAAGTCTCATTAATTAATGATTCACAGCCAAAAGATACGATTAAGGAGCTTACTCTTGGTGGCTCTGTCGGATATGGCTATGAGATGCCTTTTGCGGGCGGTTTTACATTCACACCTAGCGTGACTTCCCACTTAATCTATTACAAAAACACTTACGATGCTCGAAGCCCGTTTTCTGAATTGTTTGAGCAAACCTTTGATGGGCTGTTACTGAATACATCAGCATGGACACATATTATTGAACCATCACTTACATTGAACTATGAATTACCAACAAGTTGGGGAAAATGGCATTTTGGCTCTGATTGGAATTATTTTTATGGGTATACGTGGGGTGAAGCAGAAGATGCGGGGAATCCTAAAGGGGGTTATGTCACTAATCAGGCAACAGCATATTTCGATGTGTTGGATAAAAAGAGCACACTGTTTGTTGGCGTGAAGCGCATTGATATGTCTGATGAACTAGTCAGTGAATTTGGTGATAATTACTATTATGAAGCTTCAGCCGGCTGGCTATTTAACAACCCAACAAAATGGGATTGGGTTGATAACATAGGTTTAGGCGTTAATTTTAATTACGGCTCTAACTTGAAAGGTGGCAGCATTGTTCTCTACTACAACAAAATGTGATGTTATATACGACACAAAGCCGTAACCTTGATTTTTATCTATCCCCCCACCTTTATTGTCGCCAATACTCATGGAAGATATTGAAGCGGTAAATTTGTAATTCGCTACCTCGTAATTTCCAACTCCTATTTCCCAACCTCCTGTTTTACCAAGCATTCTTGATTTTAGCGTCTATACTGATCTCTGTATCGTCGTATTCGTAATGTACTAGTCTGAATAAATAATGGAATGAACTATATGAAATGGATTCTTGGCTGTTTAGCTTCTATTGTGCCGGTAACAGTAATCGCAGACGTTGAGCATTTTGTTCGCTATGAACATAAGGGAAAAATTCAGCACGGGCTGTTGAGCGATAAAAAAATCACACCGATAACGGGTAACATATTTGATGAATACAAGCTTGAAAGCGATAGCAAGCCCATCAATGAAGCGGATGTTTCCTATTTATTGCCTACCGTTCCTGAAAAAGTGTTTGCAGTGGGAATGAATTATGTCAGCCATTCTGCTTCCCACCCAGACCTACCACCTCCGCTGTTTTTAAAGTTGCCATCTTCATTGATTCTTTCTGGTGAAAAAATTCATGCGCCTTTTGATGCTAGAAATGTGCACTTTGAAGGAGAGCTCGTGGTCGTTATCGGTAAAGAAGTGAGTAAAGTTAGTCAAGAAGAAGCAGAAGATGCAATTTTTGGTGTCACGGTAGGAAATGATATCACTGAAAGAACTTGGCAAAACAACGATCTGCAATGGTTAAGAGCAAAAGCATCTGATGGATTTGGACCAATTGGTCATACAATTGCGAGAGGTATTGACTATAACAACGTTCAACTGACCACACGGGTTAATGGCGACATTGTGCACCAAGAAAATACCGCTCTTATGATTCATAGCCCAAGAAAAGTCGTCAGTTATTTGAGCCATTATTTCACCTTGAAACCGGGTGATCTTGTGTTTATGGGGACGCCGGGTAAAACCCATGCATTATCAGACAAAGATAGAGTGACAGTGTCAATTAAAGGGGTAGGGTCTGTAACTAATGAGATTAGATTTTAACTGATAATCTTAATCGAACTTTCACTATATATTTTATATATGAAAACCAGCCAACATAGTGTGTTGGCTGGTTTTATTTAGTCAGGTCGGTTTGGCTTAGCCAGGTTAGTTGAGCTAATTAGGCTGGTTAAGTTTCTTCAGGTTGATTCTGTTAATTTCTGCTGAAGTATTTATCAAATTAAAGCGGTTCGGGCTTTAGCGGCTAGCCACTCAGAGAAGATAACTGTCACCAGAATGGCACAGAAAATCACAGTCACTTGCGGCCATGCAAGCATTGCCATCGACTCTTGAAGTTTCAAACCAATCCCGCCAGCGCCAACCAAACCTAAAACGGTTGATTCGCGGATATTGATATCCCAACGAAATAGGCTTGTTCCTATAAAACTAGGCATCACTTGCGGAAGAATTCCGTAGTTTAAAACTTGCAGAGGTGAGGCTCCAGTCGCTTGAATGGCAGACATTTGAGTCACATTTACTTCTTCGATTGCCTCGTACATTAATTTAGCCACAAATCCAATAGAGCGAAGTGCGATAGCGATGATACCCGCGAGTAAGCCAGGACCAATAATTGCCACGAGTAATAAAGCCCAAATTAATGAATTAATTGAACGACTTGCCGCAATAATGAAAAGAGCTATAGGCCTTATAAATGTTGAGCTTGGAGTCGTGTTTCGCGCCGCTAAAAACGCGACTGGAAATGCCAAAACAATACCTAGTAAAGTACCTAACGTTGCGATGTTTATGGTGTCCCACAATGGGCTCCAAAGTGAATCTAGATAACTCCATCTTGGTGGCCACATACGCGACGAAATATCAGCGAGTTGATTGGGGGAATCTGTTACAAAATACCAAATAGTATCTTTGTTCATGACTTGCCATGCAAAAACAGTTAAGGCAACAAAGCTAAGCCAGCCAAGCCAAAGTAATAAGCTCTGTTTACTGTCGTAACGCTGCCACTGGGTACGACTGATGGCGCTGTGAGGTGTATCATTTAGCGTGCTCATTGGTCGTTCCTTACTGCACATGCTTACGGATGATGGTCGATAGATATTCACACAACATAACAATAACGATAATAATCAAAAGAATAGCGGCTGCTGCGCTGTATTCATAACGGTCCATCGCTGTATTTAATGTTGCGCCAATACCACCTGCACCTACAATGCCAATCACGGCAGATTCACGGAAGTTAATGTCGAGGCGGTACATAGAAAGCCCGATAAAGCGCGGCATTACTTGTGCTTGAATGGCGTAGTTTACTTGTTGCAGCCAACTTGCCCCTGTTGCACGCATCGCAGTCAGTGGTGCAGGGTCGATAGCTTCAATTTCATCAGCGAATAATTTTGCAAGAAAGCCAATGGTTGCAAAGGTTAAAGTGACAAAACCGGCAAACGTACCAAAACCAAACAAAGCCACGCATAAAATCGCGACAATAATTTCTTGCAAGCTACGAGCAATAGAAATAAACCCACGACAAAACAAATAAACGGGTGTAGGCGCAAGGTTTTTAGCCGCACCTAAACCAAAAGGAATAGACAGAAGGACACCAGCCACAGTGGAAGTTAGCGTCATTGTTAGACTTTCGATCAACCCTTGTTGAATATTCTCCCAACGGCCGCTGAAGTCTGGGTTCATGAACGCCAGAATAAACTGCCAACCACGCTCACTTCCTTCATAAATACGCGCCCAATTAACGTGTACTGATTGAGTGGCAAGGTACAAGTAGATTGCAATTGCAACAAGCAAGCCCCAGCGCAGCCAAGCATTTGAAATCAGAGGCGGCTTTGTCCACTGGGTCGGATACGTTTGAGTTTTTTGGAGATGTGCTTGAACCGGCTTTGAATAGTGTTCAACCTGATTAGGGGAATGCTCTATCATGCGGTTGCCTCTGGCAATTGAGGATTAACCGAGGCAAGAGGACTAACCGCGACAATTTCATCTTCATCATCGTCAGTTTTCTGGCTCCAGTCTTCAGCGCCATAAATGGTTGTCAGCACATCCTCAGTTAAGTGGCTGGGTTTATCATCAAAGACCACATAGCCTGCATTTAATCCGACCACCCGATCAACAAACTGCTTAGCTAACTGAACATCATGAATATTGATTATGGCAGGGAGCTGTTGCTCGGAACAAATTTCGCTGATTAATCGCATAATTTGACGAGCCGTTCTCGGATCAAGCGCGGCAGTTGGTTCATCTATCAAGAGTAGCTTAGGTTTTTGAGCAAGCGCACGTGCAATACCGACACGCTGACGTTGACCACCAGAAAGTGCATCCGCTCTTTTATTGGCATGCTCCAATAAACCTACACGGTCGAGTAGGGCATAAGCTGCTTGAATATCCGACTCAGGAAAGCGGCGGGTGAAGCTTTGAAAAAAGTTCACATAACCAAGGCGACCTGAAAGCACGTTTTCCATAACGGTTAAACGTTCTATCAGGGCATACTCTTGGAAGATCATTCCAATTTCACGTCTTGATTGACGAAGTTGGCGTTTAGATAACGTTTCAAGGTGAGTATTTGAGAATATGACTTCACCGCTGGTGGGCTCTGTTAATCGATTAATACAACGGATAAGGGTCGATTTTCCGGCTCCTGATGGTCCAATAAGCCCAACAACTTCGCCTGCGTTAACCGCTAGGCTGACATTAGTCAGTGCTTTATCAGAATTGGAGTAATGTTTGGTGAGTCCCTTGAGGATAAGAGTAGACATAAATTTCCTATAAAAACGGCTTGTTTTTGAATAAACCTGCGTTTGGTTTATTCATAACAAGCCGCCTGATGTTCAATCATTAACTGCAGGTATATGAAACGTTATTTGCTGTATCGATAGTGCGGATCACTTCCCAGTGCTCTTGGTAAGTAATCGGAACAAACTTCGCTTCACCATTACGTTCAAACTCTTGCTGAAGTTTTGTACCTTCCCAGTCGAAAGTAAAAAATGCTTTTCGAATTTTGCTTTGTAATTCAGGGCTTAGGTTATGAGCCGTGCCATAAGCTGTCGTAGGGAAAGTTTGAGACTTGTAGATGGTTTTAATCTGGTCTTCCTTAACCACTTCACGTGAAAGCATGCGATTCAATACTGAATTAGCAATGGCTGCTGCATCATAATCTTTATGGGCAACCCCAAGAATTGAGTTGTCATGCGCACCAGAGAACGCAGGTGTGAAATCTCGTTCAGGCTTTAGTTGATATTCAGCATTGAGAATTGCAGAAGGAGCTTTAAATCCTGAATTAGACGTTTGTGAAGTGAATGCTAAGTTCTTACCTTTAAGATCTTCCACTTTTTCAATGCCAGAACCTGGGTGGGTGATGATTTCCATTTCGTAACCGAATGAACCGTCTTCTGCTGCCATCATTGTGAAAGGTGCAAACCCTGCACAATTTACCGCAAGAGGAGTAGAGCCCGTATTAAAGCCAGCAATATGTAAACGGCCAGATCGCATCGCTTCAATTTGTGCTGCATTGTTTTGAACAGGGAAGAAGCGAACTTTTTTACCTGTTGTTTTCTCAAGATGGGATAAAAATTCACTCCAAACATCCGCATAAACAGCAGGATCTTCAACTGGTGTATAAGCAAAAATTAACGTGCTTGGACTAATCCATTCAGATTGGTCACTTGGTACGTCGGCAACTAGGTTGCCTGAGCGATCTTCATATCGAGAGTCCATAGCAAGAGAAGACCCAGAGAAAAGAAGTGCAGCGGTAATTGCACTTTTTAGCGTTAAGTTTATTTTTCTTGTGTTCATTGTGACTAACCAATTGAGTTGTTTGTATGGAAAGCAATATAAACATTGGTTATGACAAATTTGATTCAGTTTGATTACGTATTTATGTACGCATGTAACAATTGCCATGAAAGATTACATGGAATGTAAAAGGTGATTTTTTTGAATGCGTTGCTGATGACGGTGAAGAATCGCTCACAAACGGTAATGTTTGAATACTAATAATAAACCTATTGTCTTATTAATTCTGGCTTGGGACACTTAATTTATTAAATTATAAACAAAATAGGGCACTTAATAGTTTTAGTAAGCAATCATAGTTAATCTGACTGTTATGAACTTAATTTGTCATTAACTTGTTGTTATTAATGGCTTTTGTTTGGGGTTTTTATTCGTTGTGCAATTGAATTTATATGAATTATTTGATATTAATGAATTAACTATATTCAATTTGGTGTCACATATATGATTAGCACTGTTTATTAAAATAAGATCACCATCACTTATTTAGATTATTGTACTACAAATGAGCGAGACGTTTATCTATAGTGTTTTGTAACAAAATACTATAGATAAGGTTATATGATGGAACTCAACACTATTATCGTAGGCATCTACTTTCTATTCTTGATTGCAATAGGCTGGATGTTTAGAACATTTACAAGTACTACAAGTGATTACTTCCGTGGGGGAGGTAACATGCTTTGGTGGATGGTTGGTGCAACTGCCTTTATGACACAGTTTAGTGCATGGACTTTCACAGGAGCAGCCGGTAAAGCATACAACGATGGATTTGCAGTAGCGGTTATCTTCATTGCCAATGCGTTCGGTTACTTCATGAACTTTGCATACTTTGCTCCTAAATTCCGTCAACTTCGTGTTGTAACGGTAATTGAAGCGATTCGCATGCGTTTTGGTGCAACGAATGAGCAAGTATTTACTTGGTCTTCAATGCCTAACAGTGTCGTATCAGCAGGTGTATGGCTAAATGCACTAGCAATTATTGCTTCTGGCATCTTCGGTTTCGACATGACAGCGACTATCTGGATTACAGGTCTCGTGGTATTGGCGATGTCAGTAACGGGCGGTTCATGGGCGGTTATCGCATCTGACTTTATGCAGATGGTTATCATAATGGCAGTCACGGTGACATGTGCGGTTGTTGCAGTAGTACAAGGTGGTGGTGTTGGCGAAATCGTTAGTAACTTCCCTGTAGCAGAAGGCGGTTCATTCCTTTCTGGTAACAACATTAACTACTTAAGCATCTTCAGCATCTGGGCATTCTTCATCTTTGTGAAGCAATTCTCTATCACGAACAACATGCTTAACTCTTACCGTTACCTAGCAGCTAAAGACTCTAAGAATGCTAAGAAAGCAGCACTTCTTGCATGTGTATTAATGCTTTGTGGTGTATTCATTTGGTTTATGCCTTCTTGGTACATTGCAGGTCAAGGCGTTGATTTAGCAGCGGCTTACCCAGAAGCAGGTAAGAAAGCTGGTGACTTCGCATACTTATACTTCGTACAAGAATACATGCCAGCAGGTATGGTTGGTCTTCTAGTTGCCGCGATGTTTGCTGCAACAATGTCATCAATGGATTCAGGTCTTAACCGTAACTCAGGTATTTTTGTTAAGAACTTCTATGAACCAATCGTTCGTAAAGGTACAGCAAGTGAAAAAGAGCTGGTAACTGTATCTAAGATTACTTCTGCTGTTTTTGGTATCGCTATCATCCTTATTGCACAGTTCATTAACTCTCTCAAAGGTTTGAGCTTGTTCGATACAATGATGTACGTAGGTGCTCTAATCGGTTTCCCAATGACAATTCCTGCATTCCTTGGCTTCTTTATTAAGAAAACTCCGGATTGGGCTGGTTGGGGCACGTTAGTCGTCGGTGGTCTTGTTTCTTACTATGTAGGCTTCGTTGTAAACGCAGAGATGGTTTCATCAGTATTTGGTCTTGAAGAGTTAACTAGCCGTGAATGGTCTGATGTTAAAGTAGCGATTGGTCTAATTGGTCACATTGTATTTACTGGTGGTTTCTTCATCCTATCTACACTGTTCTACAAACCACTTACAGAGAAGCGTCAAGCTGACGTTAATAAGTTCTTCGGTAACCTTTCTACTCCGTTAGTTGCAGAGTCTGCAGAACAGAAAGTATTAGATAACAAACAACGTGAAATGCTTGGAAAACTGATTGCAGTAGCGGGTGTTGGTATCATGCTAATGGCTCTATTGACTAACCCAATGTGGGGGCGTTTAGTCTTCATCCTTTGTGGTGTGATTGTTGGCGGTGTTGGTGTACTACTGGTTAAAGCAGTAGATGACAATGGAAAAACAGCCACAGCAGCAACTGAAAGTTAATTAATTGAAATAAATCAATAGCGGTTACTCGAAAGGGTAGCCGCTTTTTGTTCGATACGATAGATGAATGGTAGGAATGATTGGTGAAGTTTTGTTAATTAAATGCGCTAATTGTTGATTGTTATTAGTAAAACTAAGCGTGGAAAATTCACGAATTGTAGTTATTTCAAACGATACAAGAAGAAACGAACTTAAGATTAAGACATCTTTATTTTTTTATATAACCTTCATCACATCTCGCCATTAATATTCCATTTCAGCCACCAAAAAGTATTGCGTAACGGAAAGCTGGTGGTTATTATAATGAGCATATAATCATACAATAACATATTTGGAGTTGAGCATGACTAAACCAGTAATTGGTTTCATTGGCCTGGGTCTTATGGGCGGCAACATGGTAGAAAACCTGCAAAAGCGCGGCTACCACGTAAACGTAATGGATCTTAGCGCAGAAGCAGTTGCTCGCGTTACAGATCGTGGCAATGCTACGGCATTCACTTCAGCTAAAGAATTAGCAGCAGCGAGTGACATCGTTCAATTTTGTCTGACAACTTCAGAAGTTGTAGAAAAGATTGTTTACGGCGAAGATGGTGTTTTAGCAGGTATTAAAGAAGGCGCAGTACTAGTAGACTTCGGTACTTCTATCCCTGCATCAACTAAGAAAATCGGCGCAGCCCTTGCTGAAAAAGGCGCTGGCATGATCGATGCTCCTCTTGGTCGTACACCTGCACACGCTAAAGATGGTCTTTTGAACATCATGGCTGCTGGCGACATGGACACTTTCAATAAAGTTAAACCTGTTCTAGAAGAGCAAGGCGAGAACGTATTCCACCTGGGTACTCTAGGTTCAGGTCACGTGACTAAGCTTGTAAATAACTTCATGGGTATGACTACAGTTGCGACTATGTCTCAAGCGTTTGCTGTTGCAAAACTTGCAGGTGTTGATGGTCAGCAGTTGTTTGACATCATGTCTGCAGGTCCTTCTAACTCTCCATTCATGCAGTTCTGTAAGTTCTACGCTGTAGATGGTGAAGAAAAGCTAGGTTTCTCTGTTGCTAACGCAAACAAAGACCTTGGTTACTTCCTTGCAATGTGTGAAGACCTAGGTACTAAGTCATTGATTGCTCAAGGTACTGCAACAAGCTTACAAGAAGCTGTTGACGCAGGTCTTGGTCAAAATGATGTACCAGTAATTTTTGATTACTTCACAAAACTAGAGAAGTAATCATACAGAACCTTACTATGGCATTATGTATCTAATTCGTAATGCCGGAGTAAGGTTCCATTTCTTTGTTATTCATACATTCCCCTTTGAATTAATACTCAGACCAACCTTTCTCATTTCTAAAAAATAATCTTTTTTACTCTTTATTTCTTGTCTGTTTAGTCACAAATTTTTAATTCTCTGATCTCGATTTTCAATGCCAACCACTAAAGCTACATTTCTATTACTAATCATCACTGCTATCTCCATATTTATTGCAGAACAATATGTGACTGGTTACTTATTAATGTTCTATAAATAAATCACCATAATATTTTTTATTGGAAATCTTCATGAATATAGAAATATTGGT
>NZ_JAKJSZ010000018.1:0-117397 GCF_050337535.1 Vibrio kagoshimensis | reverse complement strand
GCTATAATATTATGAATATATTAATTTAATTATTTACATCACTAATAACACAGCTTACATTCACTTACGTAGCTAATCGAACTTTGTTGATRATATCTTCTCAAACTTAATGACCAATTAAATATTATCAAAATGAGTTTACTATGAAATATATAACCACCGTCACTTTAGCTTGTTCCGTTATTTTAGGTTGCAACTCTGACAACTCAAAAACTCCTACCACTCCTAACGTAGGGGATACTGAACTTGCTAATCAAGTCGATGAAAGAATGATTCTTGATATCAAAAAATCTATGGATTATCTGGAAAAAAGCCAAATATGGAAAGGCTTTGACTATAAGTCAGAGCCTCATTATATGGTCAGAGTAGATTCACAAGGTAACCCTGAAACAGCCTTTATTATTAATCCAAAATCTAAAATTGATGGTGCTCAAAAGCTAGGTTTAAACGAAAGCTTAGGTTTGAACATCTATAAATATGAAGCACAAATGCATACGGCAAATGATAAAATTGGAACTGTCGGATATTATTTTGATTATATAATTAATGGTGATAAATATTACGCTCAAACTTATAGCATTCAAGATACAATGGTAACTAATTCTCAACTAAGTTTTAGTAAACTTGCCGTGCATGAAGTATTTCATTCTTATCAAGTAAATAAATTCAATAATTTACCATGGTGCGCTCAATACCTAGATTCTGAATATAACTCAAAATACCCTTTCAAAGAAAATATATTGGTTAGACAAGTTGCTCAATTAGATCTTTTTAAAGGTTTACCAACAAAATTATCCAAAGCCGAAGCAACTGAATTACTAAAACGTTATGTCGCTTTAAAATATGATGAAATGCGTGTTGATGATACTCCTGAAAAAATGGCTAAAAACATGGGGCTATGCCAAGAAAGGGGGGAAGGAACAGCACAGTATGTAGAGACCATGATTGGTAAATATGCCCATAAAAATAATGATGATAATTTTGTTTCTGGCATTGACCCACACGTTGATAACTTCGACGCTAAAACTGCAAAGATGTTCTTCCGATGGGGGATCTTTTATTCCACCGGAGGGGCTGCAACATGGCTGCTTGATGAATTAGGTTACGATATCACTCAACTTGAACAAACAACTCCCTACCATGCAGCTAAAACACTTCTTAAAATGAGCGATGAAGATGCTGAAGATAAAATGTTAGAAATCGAAAGCTCACAAGAGATGTTAAAGGCTAGGCAATCAGCGAAGCGAATAGCAGCTATGTAACACAGTAAATGCACTTTTTATGAGTGCATTTTTTACCACTCAATATGCATAAGGTTACACTTGATATTTTGTGGTAATTCGCATGACGTCACCAAATCACAAAATTTAATGCAATCGATTAATCCTACATTGCATTATCGTGACTGAAGTCACTTTATCTGGTGTATCCTATACCGTAAGATGCGCGAACTTCTGTTCTTCATCATCTTATTGAGTGTAACACTATGAAAATATTAAAAAGTACTCTTGCTCTAGCTATCTCTGCAACTATGTTAATGGGTTGTAATGACGAGACAACAACGAACAACTATCTACCAGAAGTGCCTGAGGTCCCAGCACCGGCTCCTGTTGATAGTGAAGGTCGTATTGCTGCATTTAACCTTTCTTTTGACCGCTATACTTATGAAGATCTAGTTGCTGAAATGAAACTAACAACAGTAGAGCAAACCGCTCTTGTTGATGGCTGGAAAGCAGGTACTTTGTCTGAAGAAGATACCGCAACTGCTCTTAAAGTAATTCAAATTCGTAACGTTGCAGCTATCATTCAAACTGAAAGACCTGCTGTTATCATGATGTCTGAGTTCAACAATGATGGCACAGGCACAAATAACGATGCGCTAATTGCTTTCCGTTTGAACTACCTTGCTGTTCCTCAAAACTCAAACAGCATCGACCAAGATGGTACCGTGCTTGAGCCAATTGCATTTCAATATTTTGCAAACTTCGCAACTAATACAGGTTTAGTTAGCCCACACGATCTTGATAATGATGGTACTGCTGGTCAACTACCAGGCGATGCGTGGGGCTTTGGTAACTACCACGGTCAATACGCATTTGCACTGATGTCTCAGTATGAAATTGATAAAGATAACATGCGTACTTTCCAAGAATTCAAATGGAAAGACCTTGAAGGTGCGGTAATTCCAACCATTACTAACTGTGATGATTCTTGGAACCCAATTCCTGATGGCATGAGCTGTGGTGACGAGTGGTACACAGCGGCTGAATGGGCTGATATGCGCCTTTCTTCTAAGAACCACGTAGATGCACCGATCCTGATACCTCAATCAGATGGCAGTACTGAAACTATTCACTTATTGATGTCTCACCCTACTCCACCAATTTTTGATACAGGTAAAAACAAAGCTCAAAATGCTGATGAAGTTAACTTCTGGATCCAATACATCGAAGGCACTTCAAGTACTGTATTTACTGATGACCAAGGCACAACTGGTGCACTAGCAGCTGACGCTAAATTCGTTGTTATGGGTGACCTGAACGCTGATCCACTTAAAGGCGATGGCGACCTGACTGCGATCAACGCACTGATGGATCACGATAAAGTAAACCGTTTAGCAACGTTTGGTCCTTTAGCTCCAGCAAGCCTTGGGGCACCTGAGTGCCTAGCACTAGGCGAATGTAAATCAGCTAACTGGGATACTCCAAATCCAGATCAAGTAACAAGCACAAGTGGCTTGCGTCTTGACCATGTTATTCCTTCTGCGAACCTAACTATTACTGAAACTGGTGTTTACTGGCCAGCTACATTTGAATCTGGTCGTCTTCTTATGAATGATGAGCGTGTAGGTAACTACGGTAATGGTAAAGATATTTCTTCAGACCACCGCATGGTTTGGATCAAAGCAGATATCGCTAACTAATTTAGCTGCTACTAGATAACTAGATAACTAGATAACTAGATAACTAGATAAATTTTCAATCAAAGCCCAGCAACGTGCTGGGCTTTTGTTGCACTAATGAAAGTACCATTCCCCTCTCACAAGTTAGCCCATAATCAACTCTGTTTAACTTCTCAACTTTCGACCTAATACAACTTAAATATTGTGATATGACTCGTAATACGCTTAACTAAAGTGACATAGTAAGCACGCTACTCTAATGAGTTCAATCAATGCTCAAACAATGATTGTTGTAATTTCATGTTCACTTTTACATGCATACAAGCTCTTTCTATACCAACGAATAATAATGCAAGGTGTTCTGGTATGAATAGACGTAAGTTCATGTTTGACAACAACACTGATACCCTTTTCGACTTACATAATCGTAGAAGAGTATTGAAGTTCATCGTGCTAGTCGTGCTTCTCACATTTTTGCCATTGATCATCAAAAACTTTTTTATTGGTGAAACATTCCTTGCTTTCGTTCTATCTTCTTTTTTAGCTAGCTTACTTATTGAAGTTTATGGCGTTCTATATCTCCACAAAAGGATCTTTGGTTATTCAGTCCCGTTAGCTCTTATTTCATTTTCCATTATTTTAAGTGTGGATATATTTGGTACTCTGGCAACCTACTGGGTATTCCCAATTATCACAGCAGTTGTATTTATTATCCCTCAGCGCTTCGCCGTTATGATTAATGGTATTATTATTTTGGGTACTACGGTAGCTGCTATGCAGCATCAAATTCCCGCTATTACCCTTCGCTTTTTTCTAGCTCTACTTTGCTGTGCTTTCATTTCACACTTCGCAATTGAATCTATTCGAAAGTTACAACATGAACTTCGTAACCTTTCTACCAAGGACTCTCTAACCGGTGCATTAAACCGATATCAGCTCGAGACATTTTTACAAAACGCAGCAGATGAAAAAATGCAAAATCAACAATCAGCAATCAACGCTTCTATCGCGATTCTAGATATAGATTATTTTAAGCAAGTGAATGATTTGTATGGTCATGATGTAGGTGATCAAATAATCAAAGAGGTCGTTACTACCATCCAGGTAAATACTCGAAAAACTGACATCTTATTCCGTCTTGGTGGGGATGAGTTTTTGCTCTTATTGGTTGAAACTTCAAAGGATGAAGCAAATGATATCGTAAAACACTTCTCGAGCCTGATTTCTGCAGGTCGCAGATCTGCTCCATTTCAAATAAACCTTAGTATTGGTATTGCAGAACTCGTTGCAAACGAAGAAATTGACACTTGGATGAAGCGAGCCGATATAGCGCTCTATGTGGCAAAAAATAATGGACGTAACCAAGTACAAATTGACGAGCCCTCTCGTCCATCCATTCAAGCTACTTCATTATGAGCTAAGGTTAGTGTTAAAAACCAAGCTCAATTTCAGGAGCCGAGAGCCATTAATGGTATTAACCTCTACATTTAGGTCTCAAACTGACACATCCTCATAAATCCCGTTTTCACGTTTATCACACCTATAAACCGCATAAAAGAGATCCGTTCGATATTCTTAAAATACAACTAATACTCGAATTAGCATCTATATAACACTGAGAAAACACGATTTATCAGTAGTTTTAACATGGAAGAAATTCATTGTTTTAGATCATACCAACCCCAACTATCCCTCGTGCCACAGGCTACTTTTCTGTACATTCATAGACATATCTTGAAACAGTTTCTTATATTTTTTAAAACTTAGTGGAGATTTCTATGTTAGAACTCTTAATCGGATTAGTTATTACTATTGCGGTAGGTTACTTCATTGTGAAGGGCTATAAAGCTGCTGGTGTTTTACTGACTGCTGGTATTGCGTTACTACTTATCACTGGCTTAATTGGTCATACTGTTCTTCCTGCCAAAGTAGCTTCTACAGGTAACATGGTTACTGACTCTTTAGAGTTTGTTAAATACATGCTTCAATACCGTGGGGGAGGCTTAGGTATGCAAATCATGCTGTTATGTGGTTTTGCTTCATACATGACTCACATTGGCGCAAACAACGTAGTAGTAAAACAATTCTCTAAACCGCTTGCTGCTATCAAATCTCCATATGTACTTCTTGTTGCAGCTTACATCGTAGCGTGTCTAATGTCCTTAGCAGTAAGCTCTGCAACAGGTCTTGGTGTGCTATTGATGGCGACTTTGTTCCCAATGATGACTGCGATGGGCATTTCTCGCCCAGCAGCTGTTGCGGTATGTGCTTCACCGGCGGCTATCATTCTTTCGCCAACGTCTGGTGACGTGGTTATCGCAGCAGAAAAATCAGGAATGTCTCTTGATGTGTTTGCCGTTCAAACGGTATTACCTGTTTCTATCTGCGCAATCATCGTAATGGCTGGCGCAGCTTTCTTCTGGAACAAATATCTAGATAAGAAAGAAAATACGCCAATGGAAAAAGTAGACGTTTCAGAAATCGAAACGACAGCACCCGCTTTTTATGCTGCACTGCCATTCCTGCCTATCATCGGTGTTTTCCTATTCAACGGCCGAACGATTCCGGGGCTTTCACTTGATATCTACACTATCGTTGTTGGCTCTATCTTCGTGGGTGCGGTTATCGATTATGTTGTTAAAAAGTTTGACGGCGAGAAAACACTAGAAGATTTAGACTCTTGCTACCAAGGTATGGCTGAAGCATTCAAAGGCGTGGTAATGCTATTGGTTGCGGCTGGTGTATTTGCTCAAGGTCTTATGTCTATCGGTGCAATTGATAACCTAATCGGCTTAGCGGAAGCGGCTGGCGCTGGTGGTATCGCATTGATGCTGATTCTAACAGGTCTAACGGTTGCAGCTGCTATCGCAACAGGTTCTGGTAATGCACCTTTCTATGCATTCGTAGAGTTAGCACCTTCACTTGCAGCTAAAATGGGTTTAAACCCTGCATTCTTGATTATCCCAATGCTTCAAGCGTCTAACTTAGGTCGTACTATTTCACCAGTATCGGGCGTAATTGTTGCCACTTCTGGTATGGGTAAAATCAGCCCATTTGAAGTTGTAAAACGTACTTCAGTACCTGTTATTTGTGGTCTGATTACTGTGATTTTCGGTACTCTAGTATTAGTTCCAATGTACGCGTAAACGTTATATTGGAAAAGTAACTAGCTAATCTAAACGAAGCTTACCTAAGCTAGACTAAAAAGGGACTCATCGAGAGTCCCTTTTTTAGTAGCCATTGATAATTAATTACCAGCGATAGGCTTCTACAACTTGAATCGCCCTACAATTTCTATCAATTGGCTATTCACATTGTCTATATTGCTAGCACCATCTAATGCTTGTTTACCATTGCTATCGAGCTCTCCAACAATGTCATTAATCGCTGACATATTTCGGCTTAGCTCTTGAGTCACGCTACTTTGCTCTTCAGCAGCAGTTGCAATTTGCGCACTCAAGTCATTAATTTCAATTACAAATTGAGTCATGGTTTCAAGGCTTTCAACCACTTCTCCTGCGCCTTCTGCCGTATGTTCACATCTATCTTTTGTGACATCCATAGACTCAACAACTGACTGGCTGCCTTTCAATAAACTGCCCAAAGCGCCTTCAATCTCTTCGGTACTTGTTTTAGTTCGACTGGCTAGGTTACGAACTTCATCAGCTACAACAGCAAAGCCACGACCTTGTTCACCAGCTCGTGCGGCCTCAATTGCCGCATTTAGTGCTAACAAATTCGTTTGCTCTGCAATAGCTCCAATCACTCCAAGAATTGTATTAATACCATCGGTTTCACTACTCATCTTCTGCACATTTTCAGCAGCAACTTCAACATCTGACACCAACTCTGAAACATTCGACTGTGCTTGTGTTGCCGTTTGCTTTGAACTATTACCAGCTTCATTCGCCTTATTTGTTAATTGAGCTGTATTGGCTGCATCAACAGCCATAGATTCAGCCGTTGCATTCATCTCTTCTATTGCTGTAACCACTTGCTCAGTTTCTGAAACATGATTTTGGAGGATAATTGAATTGCGCTGTGATTGATCTTTGAGCTTATCAACATTTTCGTTTAGGTCTCCTGTGACACCTTTAATTTCCAACATCATCTGTTGTAGGCTTTCAATGAACTTATTCACGCCATTGGCAATTTCGCCCAAGTCATCTTTGGTATTTACTTCAAGGCGTTGTGTTAAATCCCCGTTACCCTGCGACAAGCCATCGATCGTGGTTCTTAATGCCAAAATAGGGCGATATAAGACCTGTAATACAAAGAAAGCAACAATAACGCTAATCAGCGTGGCGGTAACGGCACTAATAATGGCAGAGTATTTAGCCTCAGCTAAGCTCGCGTACGCCACATCATTATCCACCCCAATAGCAAAGTACCAATTTTTACCTGCTATCTTGATTTGATGTGAAAATAGCAGCTTGTCACTTCCATCTAGATCATAGTGCTTTACGCTACTCACTTTTGATACAGCTTCATTTGCCACATCCCTAAACCATGTATACTTAGACGCTTTCTCGCTTGCTTTAAATAACGGGGTAGAAGATGCAAGAATGGTTGTGTCTTGGCTAATTATGATAGCGACAGCACCTGGAATTTCGGTTGCACTTTTTACTAATTCATTTAAGAAATCCAACTGCATGTCGACAGATATCATTCCATTTTTAATTTTTTCAACGATGCTGATCCAATAAATGTCTGAGCCTGCTCCCAAGTATGGATCTGTCATCGCTGTCCCTTGGCTATTCCTCGCCAGTTGATACCAAGATCTCTCCGTGATATCGCCGTCAAGCTTATGGTTTGGCCAACTCTTTGCCGTTTGATTCCAATACCCATCACCATTTTCAAAACCAATGACTGAACTGTTTAAGTTCATCGCTCCTGCCATAATTTTGGTCAGTTCAATTAACTCTTCTGGCGTTCCTGTCACTTCTTCCACTTGAAATTTTGCCGCTAATTTACTTAGCCCAGAAACTTTCTCACCTAATTGATTTTCAATCAATTGAGCTTGTTTAGTCACATAATCTTCATTTGCAGAAGTAATAATTTCAACTAACGTTTCCTCCTGCTTGATGTATGAAACATAACTTGAAACCGAAACGGATACCGCTACCAAAGCGATGATTGAAATAAGGAGTAAATTTTTAAACCCAAACTGTTTCATAATCGTGTCTACCTATTATTCTTATTGATGACTCGAATACTGCTGCATTCACCAGCACTAAACAAAGCTGTCCTTGCTATTCAAGCTGTTTTACTCAAAATATTAGCTTTTACTTATACTCCACCACTCATACTTAATTACTATTACTTACCAATATAAAAATAAAAGTCATTGATATGTTGAATAAAAGATTAACTTAAAGCTCTCAAATGAATATTACACTTTTGTTAATTCGTAACTATCATCACCAGAAACGTGACTTAGTGAGTGTTTTATAAATAAGAATAGACCTAACTTGCCGAATATGTGACCTTGATTTGCAATTAATCAAGAACAAAAAAGAAGCATTGAGAATTTAAGCAGCTTGTTTAAAGAGTGAATAATCGCTCATGAGACACTAAGCATTAACTGATGGGCAGGTGTTCCTTTAAGGATATGGGGCTCAAGAATTATCATTAACTGCGCGTTTGAATAATTGTGGAATCAAGGAGTCGAGGGGGGATAACGGAAAACGGGCTTTACTAACTTAACTATATAGATACATAGCTACATAGCTATAAAACAGACTTAGTGACAGGGCTTATTCGAAAGTAATAGGTCGTAACAGCCATTTTGAATAATAGTATTCAACCCTTTATCAAATATCTCGCATAGCTCCTCTCCTTTATCTGTCTTGGGGAAAAACATGTACATTGGTTTACTAATAAGTGGTTTATCACTCACTTGAATCCTGCCTGAATCATCTTGGGTAATTTCTTTAATCATGGATAAGCCAACCTGCCGTTCCATAGGTAAAGCATCAATACGGTGTCGATACAATTTGTAGACATTCTCTTCCATACTTGTTGCACTAATGATGTCGATACCATGCTTAATAAGCAATTCAGTTGAAGCATATCCTAGTACACCACCCACTTCGTACTGTGATAGATCCGCAATCTCGTCCCATTCAAACTCAACTTTTTCGTGATAAAACATCACTGTTTCTACATGGATAAGTGGTGTAGAAGATATGGTAAACAACTCTTCCCTTTCGGCATTCGGATACCAAGGAAAAGTAGCATCGTATTTTGAATGTTCGACAAGTTTGGCACTTCGTATCCACGGAAAGTAGTCAACTTGAATAGTATATCCTTGTGTCTCGAATGCGTGATCAATGACATCCTCAAGAATACCCCCTTCCTCTTTACTGGAGGTATAAGGAAACCAATCACCTGACGCAAGCCTTATAACCTTACTTTCCTGTGTCCCCGGTTTTGCCATAGATGCACTAGGCTTATGGGTTTTTGGATTAGGTTCTTCTTGTGCAAATGCATCCGAGCCTGTCAGTGTACTAAGTGACAAAATCAAAATAAAACGGGTATTGTCCATCATAGTAATAATTTATTATTTGCTTGAGTTTTGACAAAATTTGTAAAGTAAGCATGACACAAGGATCAGCATAAAACGATTTATAAAATAAAAACTTAATAATAATCAGACGTATAATCACACACTTTTTGCATGGGTAAATACAAAAAATGCCGTGTTATCGGTAGATTACACGGCATTTAAGTAATGAATAAATATTTGCTCAATAGAGAAACGCTATTTCATTTCACCATAGCGCTCAAGGTATAAAACGGTTGCAGCTGTACGCGACGGAACTTGTAATTTTTTTAATAAGCTCTTCATGTGAACTTTAACCGTCGATTCTGAGATAAACAAATGATCAGCAATTTGCTTGTTTCGGTAACCCTTTGCGACTTCTTGAAGAATTTGCATTTCACGCTCGGTTAGTTGACCGAAAATATCTTCACGACTGTCCGCATTTTCAAGGTAATTAGAAACAACGCTACTGTAGGCCTTATCACCACTATGGGCTTTCTTTAACAACTCAATCAGTTCATCTGGTTCAGTATCTTTTAATAGATAACCATCAGCACCAGCTTTCACAATCGCTTCAATATCCGCAGGGCTATCTGATACAGTTAAAATAACGATATTTGCTTGTGAGCCATCCGTACGTAATGCTTTCAACGTATCAAGACCAGACATCCCTTTCATATTCAGATCAAGCAAGATCAAATCAGGATCTTCTTCATGCGCAATCGCGACGGCTTCTGTGCCATTGCTAGCTTCAGCAATCACATCAAATTCATCTTCAAAACTCAATAATTGGCTAATGCCTCGGCGCATTAATGGGTGATCGTCCACCAGCATTACTTTACAAATCGTCAACTTTAGACTTCCTTAAAACTTTTATATTCTAGAATTACCTTACAGCCCTTACCTTTAGCCGCATCGATAGTTAGGTCACCATTAAGCCTTGCCGCGCGTTCTTGCATAATGCTTACCCCATAATGATTCAATTTAGAATCATTTGGGTCAAAGCCATCTCCGTTATCTTGTACAACGACTAGCACCTTGCCTTCTTCATCAAGACAACACACTTCAATCACATCTGCATTAGCGTGTTTGATAGCGTTAATTGTTGCTTCACGAATTAATTGAAGTAAATGGACCTGTCTGTGGGCATCTAATTCAATCGAGGACAAATTATTGGTTAGTTTGATCTTAGCATCTGTACGTTCGCTTAATTGCTCAAGCATATCACTGAGTGCCTCACCAAAACTGCCTTCTTTAATAGAAAGTCTAAAAGTGGTGAGTAGCTCTCTTAATTGGGTATAAGCCCCAGCTAAACCATCGCCAATCTCTAATGCTATTTGCTCGGATTGATCTCGATGTTTGTGTTCAGGCAACTTTGCAATGACCCTTTTCAACAGAGTCACTTGGATCTTCAGATAAGATAAAGATTGCGCCAGTGAGTCATGCAGCTCACGAGCTATTGTTGCCCTTTCTTCCATTAACAGCAGTTGCTCTGCCTTTTTCTGTGCATGATTATAAAATATGGCTCGCGATAGCAGTTGTATAAAACTTTCGATTAACGCTTTATCTGAATAGCCGGTGCGATATGAACAATATAAATAGCCCAGTGTTAGATCATGATCATCTAACTTCAACTCTAATTTTTCATCATATTCAATAACATCATAGCCCTCATCTAAAATTAAAGCACGCCCTGCCGTATCTTCAATTTCTAAACGTAGAGAGTCAATGCCATCTAAACTATTTAAGTTTTGTAAGATAGCTCTAAAGTTTTCAGGCGCTATACGCGCCACTGTTAGTTCTTGTGAAGAGTCATACAATACTTGTAATGATTGATTGGCATTTTGAAGCTCACCTGTCTTTTCATTTACCGCTTCTTCTAGATTGCGGTATAAGGCTCCAAGATCTTTTGCCATCGAATTAAATGTTTTCGCCAAAACCCCGAGTTCATTGTCATTTTGAACGGGAACTTGAACTGAGAAATCTTGATTCTTTATCTGTTGACTGGCCCTAACAAGCCCATGTAATGGTTTAACAACCTGTTTACGTACAAAATGAACAACAAATAAAGAAATGACTAAAACACCACCTAAGCCAATTCCCCCGACCCAAGCGAGTTTAATCAACTTATTCTCAGAAAACTCTTGAAGCTTAAAAACAAAGCCATCTATTTCAGAAACAAAATTGGCCACAATTGCTAGGTAATATTCTGGATGCTCACTACGTAAAACTGTTTTTAGCTCATGCCAACGGCCGATAATTCGGTAGTAATCTTGCGTAATGTCTTCAGGGACATTCCAATTACGCAACTTTTTCATTGAATCTGAATATAGTGAATACTCAAACTCACGAATGTGCATGCTGTAATCCATTGATTCAACTTGAATATCATGCGCAAGTCGATAGCTCTGCATTCGCATTGAGCCGGCAATATTCACGGCTTCAGCATCATTTAAACTGGATGCCAAAGTATAGATAGCAAAACCAGTCGTCGTAACTGAAAGCAATAAAATCAAGAGTAATGATTTAGCAATGGTACTTGTGACAGATTTAACGGGTTTTATTAACAAGAAACTATTCCTGGTTACGGCGATTGACTAATTTATCGATATTGTCACACATCGAAATTCATAGCTCCATTCAATATGTGATCGCTGGTTCTGTAATTTATTGATCTAAGACAAGATACGCCCCTATTTAGCCCTTAATGGGTATTTATACAAATATTTCTAAAACTAAACTCTTTGTGAGAATAAATGACAAGATATTAATGGAACAATGACCTACAATTACAACATCTCATTAACATCTATAGGCATTTAGTGGTAGACATCTCAAAGCGTCGTCTATTCTCTAGACGTAAAGTTGATTCTAGCCAAATTCGTTTGCCATGGATTAACAACCTAGATTCTTTCGCAGATGATTGTACTCGCTGCGGAAAATGCATACAGGTTTGTGAAACTAAGATAATTGTTGTAGGCGACGGTGGATTTCCTACCGTGGATTTCCAAAAGGACGAATGTACTTTTTGTTATCAATGCGCAGATGTCTGTCCTGAACCAATTTTCAAAGCTAAACATGAAACACCTTGGACCGCTAAGGCTTCAATAAATGATAAATGTTTAGCCCACCAGAATGTTGAATGCAGAAGTTGTGGGGATATGTGTGAACCTATGGCCATTCAATTTCAACTCAGAGCCGGTGGTGTGGCTCTACCGAAAATCGAGTTAGATGAGTGTAGCGGTTGTGGCGCCTGCGTATCAGTTTGCCCGACTTCAGCTATCCTTGTGAGCAATATATAAATATAAAAACGAGAGTAATTTATGGCACTAAATGAAGTGCATATATCAAGTTTAGTCGTTCATGTGAGCCCTGAGCATTTAGCGGAAACGAAAGCAGAAATCGAAAAATACGATAACGCTGAAATTTACGGTGATAGCCCAGAAGGCAAGATCATAGTGGTGCTAGAAACTGAAAACCAAGGTTTCGTCACCGATACTATCGACGCTATTAACAATTTACCGAACGTTTTAGGTACAGCTTTGGTTTATCACCAAATCGAAACTGACTTAGACGAATTAGATTCAGACACTGGAAGTAACAATTCTCAACTTGAGGGTGAAGTATGAAAATGACAAGACGTGCGTTTGTGAAAGCAAACGCAGCTGCATCTGCGGCAGCCGTTGCAGGTGTATCACTACCGGCAACAGCAACCAACCTGATTGCAAGCTCCGATCAAACGAAAATCACGTGGGACAAAGCGCCTTGTCGTTTTTGTGGTACAGGCTGTTCAGTATTAGTTGGTACTCAAAACGGTAAAGTTGTAGCAACACAAGGTGACCCTGAAGCACCAGTAAACAAGGGTCTTAACTGTATTAAAGGTTATTTCCTTTCTAAAATCATGTACGGCAAAGATCGTCTTGAACAGCCTCTACTTCGTATGAAAGATGGAAAATTCCATAAAGATGGTGATTTCGCTCCTGTCTCTTGGGATATGGCATTCGACGTAATGGCTGAAAAATGGAAAGCGGCTCTGAAGAAAAACGGTCCAACAGGCGTTGGTATGTTCGGTTCAGGTCAGTGGACTGTTATGGAAGGCTACGCTGCTGTTAAGTTAATGAAAGCAGGTTTCCGTTCAAACAACATCGATCCAAACGCTCGTCACTGTATGGCTTCTGCTGTTGGTGCTTTCATGCGTACTTTCGGTATTGATGAGCCTATGGGTTGTTACGATGACTTTGAACACGCAGACTCTTTCGTTCTGTGGGGTTCAAACATGGCAGAAATGCACCCAGTTCTTTGGACTCGTATTACTGACCGCCGTCTAAGCCATCCACATGTTAAAGTAAACGTACTGTCTACTTACTACCACCGTTCATTTGAGCTTGCTGACACTGGTTATATTTTCGAACCTCAATCTGATTTGGCAATTGCTAACTTCATCGCTAACTACATCATCCAAAACGATGCTGTTAACTGGGATTTCGTTAATAAGCACACGAACTTCAAGCAAGCAACAACCGATATCGGTTACGGTCTTCGTGATGACGATCCTCTGCAAAAAGCAGCAGCGAACCCTAACTCAGGCAAAATGACTTCTATCTCATTTGAAGATTACAAAAAGTCAGTATCTGAGTACACAGTTGAAAAAGCTTCACAAATGTCTGGCGTATCTGAAGACAAGCTTATTGAGCTTGCAAAACAATACGCGGATCCAAACACCAAAGTAATGTCACTTTGGACTATGGGTATGAACCAACATACTCGTGGCGTTTGGATGAACAGCCTTGTATACAACATTCACCTTCTTACAGGTAAGATTTCTACTCCAGGTAACAGCCCGTTCTCACTAACAGGCCAACCATCTGCATGTGGTACAGCGCGTGAAGTAGGTACGTTCTCACACCGTCTACCTGCAGACATGGTGGTAGCAAACCCTAAACACCGTAAGATTTCAGAAAAAATCTGGAAACTTCCAGAAGGCACTCTAAATGGCAAGCCTGGTGCTCACGCCGTTGTTCAAGACCGTATGCTTAAAGACGGTAAGATCAATGCTTACTGGGTAATGTGTAATAACAATATGCAAGCTGGTCCAAACATCAATACTGAACGTCTGCCTGGTTACCGTAACCCAGATAACTTTATTGTTGTTTCTGATCCGTACCCTACCGCAACTGCTCAAGCAGCTGACCTTATCCTTCCAACAGCAATGTGGATTGAAAAAGAAGGTGCTTACGGTAATGCTGAACGTCGTACGCAAGCTTGGTACCAGCAAGTTAAAACCGTTGGTGATGCTAAGTCTGACTTATGGCAAATCATGGAGTTCTCTAAACGCTTCACAGTTGAAGAAGTTTGGGGCGAAGAGCTTCTAGCTAAAGCACCTGAATACCGTGGTAAAACAATGTATGACGTGCTTTACAAAAATGGCAACGTTGACGCTTTCCCACTGTCTGAAGCTCAAGAGCTTAATGACGACGCTCAAGCTCAAGGTTTCTACGTACAGAAGGGTCTATTCGAAGAGTACGCAGCCTTTGGTCGCGACCATGGTCATGATTTAGCACCATACGACACTTACCATAAAGTACGTGGTCTACGCTGGCCTGTAGTTGATGGTAAAGAAACTCTATGGCGCTTTAAAGAAGGTTCAGATCCATACGCTAAGAAAGGTTCTGGTTGGGACTTCTACGGTAAACCGGACGGTAAAGCACTGATCATAAACGCGCCATACGAGGCTCCACCTGAAGTACCAAATGATGAGTACGACATGTGGCTATGTACTGGTCGTGTTCTTGAGCACTGGCACACAGGCACAATGACTCGTCGTGTACCTGAACTTTACAAAGCAGTACCGGATGCACTTTGTTACATCCACCCTGCAGATGCTAAAGCTCGTGGCTTGCGCCGTGGTGATGAAGTTCTGATTGAAAACAAACGTGGTGAGGTTCGTGTTCGTGTTGAAACTCGCGGTCGTAACCGTCCACCACAAGGCTTGGTATTCGTACCATTCTTTGATGCAAGAATTCTGATCAACAAGTTGATCTTGGATGCTACGGATCCACTGTCTAAACAGACGGATTATAAGAAGTGTCCAGTTAAGATCACTAAGGTTTCGTAAACGCTCCGGCTTTTCAAACTAAACCAAATGATCTTACGTATTTAATATTGCGACTACTTTTTTCAACAATTATTGAACGAAGTAGTCCTCTCAAAGAATTGCCTTTGGCGGAGAAATTAACATGAAAAAACTGATTACTGCCCTACTAACAGCTGGCATTTTGCTAGCAGGCGCAGCTCAAGCTGAACTGGAAAACCCAGGCGGTATTGGCGGCGTTGAGTCACTACGTGGAGTGAGTGAGCTAGAAACTACTCGCCCAGCAGATGATTTTAAAAAGTTCCCAAGAGACCAGGTTCTAGAAAGTGACTATGTTTACCAGCCACCTCTAGTACCTCATACCATTCGTAGCTACGAAGTATCTCTAAATGCAAACAAATGTCTGGCTTGTCATAGCTGGAAAAATGCTAAAGAGATGGGTGCAACCAAAATTAGTGTTACTCACTACGTTAACCGTGAAGATGCGGTATTAGCAGACGTTTCACCACGTCGTTACTTCTGTCTACAGTGTCACGTTCCTCAAGCTGAAGCTAAACCTCTAGTTGAGAACGAGTTCAAACCTGTTGACTCATTGCGCTAATCGTAGCCGAATTGTAAGAGAGGCTATTTATGAAATTACTAAAAGCGTTTTGGAAGCGACTAACGACTCCAAGTAAAGCAGCCGTTGGTGTTGTTTTATTCATGGGTTTTGCTGGTGGTCTTCTATTTTGGGGCGCATTCAACACAGGTATGGAAGCGACGAACACTGAAGAGTTTTGTTCAGGTTGTCATGCTCCTATTGTTGCTGAAATTCAAGAAACGATTCACTATTCTAACCGTTCTGGTGTTCGTGCTATCTGTTCGGATTGCCACGTACCACATGAATGGACAGATAAGATTGTTCGTAAAGTACAAGCGTCTAAAGAGCTATACGCTCACTTTATTTCTAAGACAATTGATACTGAAGAGAAGTTTCAAGAACGTCGTGCACACTTAGCTGAACGTGAGTGGGCTCGTTTTAAGAGCAATGATTCTCTAGAATGTCGTAACTGTCACCAATTTGACTTCATGGACTTCTCAGAGCAAAGCCCACGCAGTGCAAAACAGCACTCTACTGCGCTAGCTTCTGGTGAAAAAACATGTGTAGATTGTCATAAAGGTATCGCTCATAAACTACCAGACATGCATGGTGTAGAAGGCTGGCAATAAGGAGAACCTAAATGAGTTCATTAGAAAGTTTTATTTGGCACTTCTTAGGCTATAGCGCTATGCCAGTCATCATCTTGGCAGGCTTTGCAGGTGTTGCAGCTGTATCTCTTTGGATTTTATCTATGGGTAAAGACAAAGAAGTCGATTAGAAGACCGATTAAAGTCAACATTGTCAGCTACTTTTGATTCGTTCGGATATAGATTGACACTAAAAAGCCACTGAATATCAGTGGCTTTTTTATTACCTAGTTTCCGTTATTTCCAAGTCAGGCTTTTAGCTTTTAGAGACGTAGTACTAACTAATAGGTATTACGTCAATTATTCATTAGCTGACAAACAACCAAACACCCACTCCCATCATCAAGGTACCTGCGATTCGGTTCATTAGCTTAACGTTATCAGCCTTACCTAAAACACGCTTTAAGCTCTTACCACCAGTAGCATACAACGTCATACAGACAAATTCTGATACTAGGATGATTGAGATGAGTATCAATAACTGTGGGGCAAGCGCCTTGCTACTGTTAATGAATGGAGGCAGGAGAGAGATCATAAACGCCCAACCCTTAGGGTTCGCTATTGCGGTCACAAAACCCTGAACGACTAAATCCCAGTCTTTCCCTACGTTTTCAGTTTGGTTATCTGTACTAATCGCTAATTTCCCTTTAGAACGCCACATTTGAACGCCCAAATAGAAAAGATATCCTGCGCCTATAAACTTAAATCCTGTGAATAGCCAAGGGTAATTAAGCATTACCGATGCAATACCTAGCACGGCAGCAATCGAGACCACTGCCACTCCAGCTAGCTCACCAATCATCATCCACAAAGTGCGTTTATAACCAATACTCATCCCAAGTGTCAGAGCCAAAGTCATACACATTCCAGGTGTTATCGACACAAAGAAAAAAGTCGGGATAAACGCCCAAAGTAATGTACTGTCCATAGTTTCCCCAATTTAGCGATATAATAATTAACTTCAGAGCATGAAACCCGAAGACAAAAAGAGCCACATAATAGTGGCCCTTTCAAAATTGAATCTTAGTTTTTATTTTGAAGCTATTCAGCTTTAACTGATTACTTTAACCGCTCAATCCAACCAATAGGTATAGTGGCATGTACGGTGAATAATAACTTCTACTTACGTCTATTTTTAATACGGTTCATCATTGTTAAACGACGTTCAGCAGAGGCTTGATCCGGTTTTTCTTCAGTCGCATTATTCTTACGACCTTGGCGGTTTTTATAAGCCGATTTCGTGTTCAATTTTTCAATGTAAGCTTCACGTTTCTTAGGTTCATAACCAGGTTGCTCAACTCGACGAATACGCTGCTGAATCAGTGTTTCCACTTGTACTACAGTTAGCTCTTCTTCGCGGTTAACAAATGATACAGCATGACCTTGTTTACCGGCACGACCAGTACGACCAATACGGTGAACGTAATCTTCAGCAAGGAAAGGCATGTCGTAGTTAATTACATGAGGAAGATCTGCAATATCAAGACCACGAGCCGCAACATCAGTTGCAACCATTACTCGAGCACGACCTTCTTTAAAATCATCTAATGCACGACGACGAGCACTTTGCGCTTTATCACCATGGCAAAGTACCGCTTTAATGCCATCTAGTTTCAGCTCTTTTACAACTTCATTAGCCGTTTCTTTGTAGTTCACAAAAACAAGCACTTGGCGCCAGTTTTTACGACCGATCAATTCAGAAAGTAGCTCAGTTTTACGCTCTTGGTCTACCGGATAAACCACGTGACCAACTGTTGCTGCAGTTGAGTTCTCACGCTCTACACTGATACGTTTTGGCTTACGTAATATATCAACAGAAAGCTGGTTCAACTGGGTTGAAGTTGTTGCAGAGAACATCATGATTTGAGGTGATGTTTCTACATCTAACATGATTTTACGAACAGCATTGATAAAGCCCATATCTAAGATACGGTCTGCTTCATCAAAAACTAAAAATTCTAAGTTAGCAATTGATACATTGCCAGCTTCTAGATGCTCTTCTAAACGACCAGGAGTCGCAACAAGTAAATCTACACCAGCATCAAGTTGACGAACCTGTGAAGACATTTTGTTACCGCCATAAACCGCAGCAACATTAAGGTTCGTGAATTTAACGTAATCTTTAATGTTGTCTGCAATCTGTGCAGCCAATTCTCGAGTAGGAGCAAGTATAAGAGCGCGTGCAGTGCCCTTTGACGCTTTCTTGTTACTATCGATTAAATGTTGAATGACAGGTAATGAAAATGCAGCAGTTTTACCTGTACCTGTTTGCGCAGTCGCAAAAATATCATGCCCTTTACGAGCCATTGGGATCGCTTTTTGCTGAATTGGAGTGAGTTTTTCATACCCACATTCAGTAAGCGCTTTTACTAATTCAGGAGCAAAACCTTGTGAAGAAAATGACATTATTACGGTTCCTTAAGCAGACAGCCTACATTTCTTATTTCAGCCGAGCACTATAAATGAATTAAGGTGATTTATCTCACATTAATCGTGATATAGAGCAAATTTTATTACTTAAATTAGTATTTATTTCTTTTAACTAGCCAATCATAAAAGAATCATCATTAAGATGTGCAAAAAGGGAACAATTTGCTCCCTTTTTTCTTATTCCAAACCAACTCATTTCAGTTTACAGAACGTTTTACTTTGTATTTATCCTAAAGAAATATTCTGTAAAGCTTAGCAGTAGCGTTAACAAGTCACTTTTATCGTTAGTTACTAAAATGGTTAGTCAATTAGCTAGTTAGTAAATTCGTTAGAGACTTAATTTACTAGCTAGGTTATTTCTCTTGAAGCCCACAAAGTGATAGCAACACTTGCTCTAAATCATCCCATGGCATCAGTTGTGAATCGATAACCTCTAAGCGAGATTCAAAGCCATCTAATGATATTTCATGAACAGAAACAACTTGATTCGCGACATTGAACGCGTAACAACCTTGATCAGTATTAATTACAGCTTTCACACGCTCTGCGGTTAATGCAGAAAGCATAGAGAATAGTTGGTCAAAGTCGAACTTATGCTCTGCCCCAAATAACCACCCACAACTGAAATAGCCCTGACCTTTATTTTCTTTTCTGACAAAAGCTTCACCAGGCGCAAGCTCGAATTGAGGCTCTTGCTCTGCATGGTCATGATGATGAGATTCTAGGTTAAAAGAAGCGCTGCCATGGACTCTTTCAATATCAAGCACTTCGAGTGGAATCTCTCCATGATGTATCAGTTTACTGAACACCTTAGGTGGTGATTGCTCGGTAACCCAATCATTAAATGCATCAATATCTTCTGAATGAACCAAATCAACCTTGGTACCAATAATCACATCTGCGCTATCTAGTTGGTCATTGAAGTTTTGGTTGGAAGTATATTTTTCAATACTTAAATTACGTGGGTCAACAAGCCCTAATGTCGCTTTAAGATCAACATAAGGCTGGTATTGTTCTGATGTTAAAGTGGCAACAACTTGTTTAGGGTGACCTAAGCCTGTTGGTTCAATCAGGAGCCTATCGGGCTTTTGACGTAATAGCGCATTGATTCCTACAGACATTGGTACGCCAGCAGTACAACACATACAACCGCCAGGTACTTCTTTAATCATTGCACCTTGATCTGTGAGCAACGCACCATCAATACCAATCTCACCAAATTCATTCACTAAAACCGCCCAATGTTCATTGTCAGGCTTATTTTTAAGTAAGTTAAGAATTGAGGTCGTCTTACCTACTCCTAAGAAGCCGGTAATAATATTTGTTGGCACTTTATTCGTCATGTCACATCTCCTTTTTCTTGGAGTATATACCTAATTATGGCAAAAAAGGCAGTAGACCATGACATTTTAACTCCCTGACATATAGGTAATTACTCGCCCAAAACCATTAAGTTATTAGCTTAAAGTTAATACAAATTAAATAGGAAGGTAGTTTTAATAAAGATAGTTTTAAAAGTGACAGGCAGACAAAAGGCGTACTGTATGTAGCAAGTACGCCTTACCCTCGTGACTCAATCGTGAGTTCGCGAATCAGGAAGTCATAGATAGCAACCTGAACATATTACGAGGAACTAGAAATGGTATTTTTGAATCCATCCAAATTGTGTGTAAAACCTCATTCTCCTTGCGGTTCGTTATGTTGCTTTACAATTTAACTATGGTTCATTTTCAAAGAAAAACAAGAAATCACACCCCGAAAAACACCTTTTGTGATCTTGATTCAAAAGTCAAACTTTTAAGCTCAATTTACCCCAACAAACTTGAAATCATAAGTTACGCAATTCTCGTGTACTCCGCATGTTTTCCAATGATGTTCTTGTGTAAAATTTGCGTGCAAGATGCTTTAGTGTCACATAAATCATTTCCAGCTTATGTCCATATGAAACTTAGCTTTACTTTGTATAGGTGTGTTTGTAGCATCGCCTGCAATTAAGTCTCATCCTGATTTAGCTACTACCTTCTCGTTAACTGACCGAAAAACGGAGCAATACATTGAACTGGAGACGACTCATTCGTGTGCAAAATGTCCCACCTTCTCAAGCATCACTAGCACTTGGGGTTATAGGATTAGGGCAAGCATGGTCTCTTTATATTCCAGGTTTCGGTGACACCATTAGACCCTTGATGGCATCATTGGGTGCTATTCTATTACTTCCTGTATTACTCAAATATTTCACTAGCTACAATACTTTTATAAACGATATCCGCCATCCTTTAAGTGGAAGCTTAATGGCTCCTATGAGCATGGCTTTACTCGTACTTTCAGATTATCTCGCCGCCGTTTCACCAGCTTTAGCCTATCCGATTTGGTTTGGTGCACTATTACTTCACTTTACTATGATGGTCTTATTTTTCAGCTTTCAAGCTATGAATTTTAAGATGTCTAATATTGTCCCTAGCTGGTTCCTTTATCCTGTAGGGCTTATTAGTAGCTCGCTCGCGGGTTCTCAATTCGGGCTGACCGTGTTTTCAGAAACTCTTGCTTCGGTTTGTATCGGCATTTATTTTTTCATGCTACCGGTTGTTTTATACAGACTGGTTTTCGAAGGCAAATTACCAAAACGCGCAAGGCCGACTCTTGCAATCATGGCGGCTCCAGTGAACCTTTCATTGGCAGCATATCTTGTTAATTTTCCAAACCCTGACCCTATTTTAACGGGTGCGTTAGCGGGTATTGCTATCACAATGACATTACTCATTTACTTATGCTATATCCGACTAATGCGTCTTAAATTTCAACCTTCTATTGCTGCAGTAACTTTCCCATCGGTTATCAGTTCTATTGCCATGCACCACCTAACGACTTTATTTGGCACAGAATATCCGCAATGGTACTGGCTTCATTCCTTTGGTTTTTTTGAACTCACTATCGCTACCATTCTCGTTGTGTGGGTTTCAGGTGGTTATGTGAAAATGTACTGGCCTGAATTTTTCAACACTTCAAAGGCAATTAACAAATTAAAGCGATAAAAAGACTGAATGTATCAATTCCTTGGACATACAAGTAAAAAAACGGGAAGCAATACGCTTCCCGTTTTTCATATGTATTTTTGATTCAAACTACTTTTGTAACCTTAAAATTATCATAGCGCCTTTCTGTTCTGTATCTCTGTACAAAATTGGACTCACTTGAACTTCAACAAGAAAAGTCTTATTGGGCTCACTTAGCTTACGTATATTGACCTGCCCACTAAACTCACTCAATGTCTCAAGCGCTCGATATAACCAATTTGCAACGCTTGGCGAATTTTCATCCACAGAAGCAAAGAGAAGTTCAAAATCTTGGCAATAGAGTTCTTTAGAATCAATTCTCAACCACTCAGCTGCCGCGGGGTTGCAGTAATCAATTTTCCCCTTGCTATCCACCGTAAAAATAAAATCACTGATCGAATATAAAAGTAATTGACTGAATTGATGTTGCTGGTAAAGGTTGTTGTAAATCTCACTAAATTTATTACTTAAAACGCTGATTTCACCGTATTGCGAGTATTCATAAGGACGTAGGTCTTCTGCCAACTCTGAACCATTAACCTGATTTAACCATGCAATTAATCGTTTTATAGGCTTAGTTACTGTTGCTCGTAACACTACAACTAGAACACCACTGAGTACGATAAGCAGAATAAATTCGGGAATGAGCAAACGCCACTGAGAGGCAATACTAAAAGGACTTCGCTCAATGACGAGTTCCGCTAAAATAGGCAATCGAGATTGATCGGAAAAGAAAATGCTGTACGTCGCTTCTAATGTTTTTTCTGTATATAAGATCTCTGATTTTTCGACTTGCCAATCAGTACCAAATGCCATTCTCTCAATCGCATCTGGTTGATGCATATTAATAAGACTAAAAGACTCACCGAGGTCTGAACTTATCTCATCGAGAGTCCGTTGCGTCATCTCTCTTAGTAATGTAATTCGACCATTACTTAACATGCTTCCCGAATTGTCGCTGACAGGCTGCGATACGTATACAAGGATACGACCTTGTAAAAATACGACTCCTCGTTGAACCACTCCACTCTCAATGCCATTTATATCAGTGAATAATGACCATAGCTGGCTATCGGTGATGTAGTCATATGAACTGATTCGATAAAGCGCTTTACCAGCATTGTTATGGATAATAACTCCATTCAATGAGCGAGTCTTGATTGAATCAGAGTCCAGTGAGTTTTCTACAAAATTGCGGTTTGGAGTATTAATAAAATCAAATGTCTCATTCCAATACCCGTAATCTTTCGCCATCTCGGCAACACTATCGACTCTCGCTCCTAATAAATTAAGTCCAATGAATAAGTATTTACCCACCAGTTTTTCTTCTTGTTCTTTTTTCTCATTATGCGCTGCATACATGGAAATGCTGGTCATGATTCCAAACATCAGAGTCATGGCAAACACAAAGATAATGACTAATCGTTTTTCTATCGAATGGTGCCATTTAATTCTTTTGATAGTGTTCATTCCATACTCCAAAGTTTACAAGCGAAAGCTAATTTTAACCTTGGTAGTATATGTACATCACATAAAGCATTCCATACCATAAATGTGTTTTAAATAAAAAAAAGACCTCAGATTGACTGAGGTCCTTGATTTATTAAACTCATTATTTTAAATGAACAATGTTTTAGCTAACATTTTCTGAGGCAAAAGTTGCCTAGAAGTTAGAATGGGGACCAAACACTTCATAATGAACTCGGTCACGGCTGACGTCCAATGAATCCAATTGTTCAACAATATTCTTCATGAAACCAACCGGGCCACAGATATAGAAGTCCCCCTCAGAAAATGATTCTAATCTAGAGATTTCTTCAAGATTCATCATCCCTTCAAAAGTATGTTCACAAGGTTCATTTTCCGTTTTCATATACCATGTTTTTGCAGCCCAACCGTTCGTATCCATAATCTGTTGAACTCGGTTCGAGAACGAATGTTGTGATGAATCTTCGCAAGCATGTAAGTATGTAACAGCCTCTGCTTTAGAACTACTATTCAATAATTCAAGCATAGATTGCATTGGCGTAACGCCCACACCAGCAGAAATAAGTGTCACAGGCTTATTACGTTCTTGATACATAAAGTCGCCAGCCGGCGCATACAAATTAACTTCATCACCCACTTGTACGAAGTCGTGAAGATGATTCGAAACTAAACCAGCTTGATCTGTTCCATGCCCTTCTCTCTTTACTGAGATTCGATAGTGCTTACCATTGGGTTGATCTGACAATGAATATTGACGAATTTCATTATAGTCACTGCCTGTAGGTTGCACTTCAATACCAATATATTGACCAGGAATATAATCCAATACGCTCTCACCATCTTTTGGTGTCAGAACGAAGCTTTTCACTAGCTCAGATTCTTGTGTCTTTTCAGAAACAATGAAAGTACGAGCAGCTTCCCACCCACCAACAGCTTGCTTACGCTGCAGGTACAATTCAGCTTCACGATCAATGAAAACCTTAGCTAAAAACAAATATGCCGCAGTCCAAGCTTCCTCAACTTCAGCAGTAAACGCGTCTGGTGCTAATTCTCTTAACGTTTCAATTAGGTGAAGGCCAACTATTTGGTAATGCTCTGGCTGGATATTAAAGCTCGTGTGCTTTTGAGCAATACGCTCTACTGCGGTGGTCAGTGCAGAAAGGTTTTCAATATTTTTTGCGTAAGCTGCGATAGCTTCAAATAATGCGACACTCTGACGACCTGTTTGTTGATGCGTCATGTTGAAAATGTCTTTTAGCTCTGGGTTATGCGTGAACATGCGTTGATAGAAATGCACAGTTAAGGCAGGTCCTGCGCTTTCTAATAATGGGATAGTCGATTTGATAATGTCTATGTGTTGATTGTTAAGCATGTTGATACTCCGTTCACTAGTAAGTTGACAATTTTTATGTCGAACTGACCAATATTGTTGAAATTTGACTTTATTGATTTCAATTAACGTCAATTTGAGTTCTTTGACTCTTTTATTGATTAACGTTAATTTCGCTTATGAATGGGCTTTATTAATGAGTTTATTGCTCATTATTTATTATGCTATTACAGCGACTTACCATTCAGTCCACTCACCAGATTTTTTCTGGATACTTCCCTATAGCATAAAGAGTGCCAACCTTTGAAAGCCCGTAAATGCGAGCTTTAGCGAGAATTATTAGCATTTATCTAAGTCATAAAGACCTGTTAAAAAAGTCAGAAAGACACTACTATGTATTAAAATTAGAAATGCGAGTCAATCATGCAAGATATTTCAGCTTCAACATTAATGGAAATGACCATTGGGCTAGCCAGCGGGCTTAATGACCAAGATAGGTTCAATCGTTTAATAGACGCAATTCGAAAAACCATTACCTGTGACTGTGTTGCCTTACTTCGCCTTCAAGGTGACACTTTAGTCCCTATCGCAATGCAGGGGCTAAGCAGAGATACGTTTGGCAGACGATTTGTTATTGAGGAACACCCTCGCTTTAAAGAGATCTGTGAATCTAAATCACCCATTCGTTTCGATTCTGATAGCTCACTACCCGACCCATTTGATGGATTACTCATTGATCACGATGGTGATTTACCAATGCACGCTTGCATGGGTCTACCTCTGTTATTCGGAGATAAACTACTTGGCGTTTTAACCCTTGATAGCCTTGCACCAGATGTATTCACCAACATCCCAGCTCGTAATTTAGAAGTACTCGCTGCTATTGCGGCCTCCACCATGCAAATGGCAATGACTTTTTCTCAACTTGAACACCAAGCAAAACAATCAAAGCAGTTATTAGAAGAATTAAACGTAGAAGCTTGGGAGCGTGATGGCGGTGAGTTAATTGGTAAAAGTGACACCATGACAGCATTGAAAAATGATATCGCGGTTGTGGCTCCCTCTGAATTTAACATCTTAATTCACGGCGATACCGGTGTCGGTAAAGAACTTGTCGCACGAACTCTTCATCACCAATCTCAGCGCAAACGTAAACCTCTTGTTTATGTGAACTGTGCGGCTATTCCTGAAAACCTAGTAGAAAGTGAACTGTTTGGGCATGTTCGCGGGGCATTTACTGGTGCTGATAAAAACCGTACAGGTAAATTTGCTTTAGCCGACGGCGGAACACTCTTCTTAGATGAAATCGGTGAATTACCATTGGCGGCGCAAAGTAAATTACTGCGCGCTTTACAAAACAATGAAATTCAACCTGTTGGTCAAGACAACATTGAAACCATTGATGTGCGAGTATTGGCTGCAACAAACCGAGATTTAAAACAAGAAGTAGAGGATGGTCGATTCAGAGCCGATTTATATCATCGTTTGAGTGTTTACCCAATTGCGGTTCCAGCTTTGAACGAACGTGGTGACGACATCAGTTTATTAGCAGGGTTCTTCTTAGAACAAGCTCGACGCAAACTCGGCATTAACCAGATCAAATTCAGATCTGATGTATTGGTTTTCTTAAATCGATACAGCTGGCCAGGTAACGTACGTGAACTTGAGCATGTAATCAGCCGCTCAGCCTTAAAAGCACTTGCACGTAGTACAAACAAAAGTTTAGTAACGATCTCCAAAGAAGACTGCGGTCCGTTGGATCAAGATCAACCAACACCTGCCCTTTTAGATACCTCTTCAAATACCAAAAGTCCAACTATCGATTTAAGTGAAGGGTTAAGAACGGCAACTGAAGATTTCCAAAGAACCGTCATTACAGAAGCACTTGAACAGTCAAACTATAACTGGGCTCAAGCGGGTCGCCTACTGAAAACAGATAGGGCTAATCTAACCAGGCTAGCAAAACGCTTAGGGTTAAATGTGGCAAAAACTCACACAATTGAAAGGCTTTAAGTCCTATTCATAAGTTAGTTGAAGTCAGCAGTGAACACAGCAGGCTACTTCAACTAACAATCCCAGCTATATTCAGACACAAATATTATGTCTGAGGGTTGAGTGTATTGAGTAGATTGTGTATATAATGCTGCGAATTGTAAAACTTACTTTAAATATGTAGAGATAATTATGAAGTTTATCCGTTGGTTTCTTGGTCGAATCATTTTGCTTTTGAATTTTGTGTTTTCACCTCGTGGCGTTAAGCGTTCTCAAGAAGAACAAAACACTGTGAATGAAAGTGCAAAAAATTACGCTCTTTATCAATTTGAAGCTTGTCCATTTTGCGTCAAAGTTCGCCGTTCAATGAAACGTCAATCTGTTAAGTTTGACATCCGTGATGCTAAAAATAATGAACAGCACCGTTCGGAGCTTGAAGCTGGTGGTGGCAGAGTTAAAGTGCCATGTCTACGTATTGAAAAAGATGGCAAAACTGAATGGATGTATGAATCATCTGATATTGTTGCTTATCTAGAAAAAGAATTTGCTTAATCGAATCTAGTCCTGAATTAATATCACTCAGGTGATTTCGCATAAGTAATTTAGTAAATCAAAAAGCCCCATAGTTACGAGCATAACTATGGGGCTTTTGAATTTAGAACAGTTCAGCAAACATGGACTGGAAATTCTACATTGTGAAATTAATTAGAGACAATCAACATAAGCTCAACTCGTCTATTGCAAGCTTTACCCTGAGAAGATTGGTTATTACACGCTGGTACATATTCACCAAACCCCCGAGTATAAATAGACGAACTTGAAACGTTATTTTTTTCCAGCCTTGCTTTTATTTGTTTTGCACGTTTCTCTGATAGTGGGTCATTAATATAGTCAGAACCGGTATTATCCGTGTGCCCTTCAATAACCACATCAATGTCTGTTCGCTTAGCTAAATAATCCCCTAAGATATCAAGCCATTGATTATAGTTAGGCGGAGTCGCAGAACCCGTATTAAAGTTAATGTGATCAGAAAGTTTTACCATTATATGGTCACCAGGAAGTAACTCATAATCAATACGATGCTGTCTCAAAAACACTTCCAAGGAGTCCCCCATAGAAGCATGAGATCCATAGTTATTTGCGATTATTTTTTTCTGAGGGGCATTTTGCTGAACAGGTTGTTGTACAGCCCCCCAATCAGGGTAGAGAACGTCATAATTTGTCTTCGGCGCAGTCTCAAGCATGCTCTCAAACTGCATCACCTGGCACCCTGTTAATGCTAAGCTAAAAACTATGGCTAAATACTTCATTCAATTGCCCACTCATCTGCTCGTATTTATCTTACTTTTACCTATATCGGCACATCTCCAATAACTTTAGTTCAAATAGATCCATGCAAGGTAAAAAGTGTTCAAGATCACATTTTACCCTACGGCTTAACTTGGAATGATAAAGCTTGGCTTTGTTTGCATTTAATTACTTTATTATGGTTTGCCAACTGCCTCTAAATGGTTAAAATCTGGAAACTTCTCAAAGTCCGAGTAAACACAATGTTTAAACCATTTTCTAAAATTATCGCAGCTGCCTTTGCCCTTCTAATTCTTGCCGGGTGTAGTGAAAACAGTGAGCCTCAAGAAGGAACACAGTTTCAAAAACTACCTGTTGAACTGACTGAATTTAACCTTGCACCGATCACAGAAGTCTTCTCTTTAAATTGTGGTCATTGCCGCACCATGGAAAACAACATCCCTGAAATTGAATCTCTGACTAATCAGAAGGTTGGTAAGGTTCATGTTACTTTCAATGAAAGTGCACAAATCAGCGCAATGATTTTTTACACAGCCGTAATGCAACTTAATGACAACCCAAACCATGAATTTATGGAAGACCTTTTCGCTGCAGTGCAAATGGGGGGCGATGTAACCCCAGAACAGCGCCAATCAGCGCTAGAAACGGCTTTTACTTCTCGTGGTTTAGTTAGCCCTTACCAGTTGAATAAAGAACAGCAAATTGCTCTATTTCAATATATTGAAAAAGCACAAGAGATTTCAGTCAAAGGACAAATCAATTCAGTTCCTGCTTTCATCATTAACGGTAAGTACCAAATTTTAACCGCAGGTCATCAAGACATTAATGGTATTGCAGAAACCATTAATTACTTACTTGCGAAGTAATTAATACAGCTGTTATTTAACTGAATATTCGATTCAAATATAAACCAAAGCTAGGCGTACACTATGACCAAATTTATTCTACCTGTTATTGTTTTCATTCTTGCAGGTTTCATGATTTACCGTACATGGACAAATCACAAAGCAGGCGAACAAAACATTGAAGTTGAGCAAAATTTCTTAGCAGAAAACGCTCAGAAAGAAGGGGTGATCACCACTGAGAGCGGTCTTCAATACCTTGTGCTTGTTGAAGGAACGGGGACTGAAAAGCCAGTTTCAAGCAGTAAAGTTAAAGTGCATTACCATGGTACTTTGATTGATGGGACAGTTTTTGATAGCTCAGTTGATCGTAATGAACCAATAACATTTGGCGTTAAGCAAGTGATCAAAGGCTGGCAAGAAGGTCTTCAATATATGGTCGTTGGTCAAAAAATTCGTCTATTTGTGCCAAGTAAACTTGGTTACGGAAAAGGCGGCTCAGGCCCTATCCCACCGTCTTCTACTCTAATCTTTGATGTTGAGCTTCTTGAAATTCAATAAGTACTAAAGCTAAACAGCTAAACAGCTAAACAGAGTAGCTAACTCAAATGTAAAAAGCCCCTTTGCTCTTTTGAACAAAGGGGCTTTTATTTGCCTAGGCTTTATGAAACCAACCAAGTTGTTATTTAGAAAGGCTTAGGTTCAGCGCAGAATCAAACTCTTCATTATTACCTTTTGATACATGGACAGAACTGCCTTCAGCCCACACTTGATGAAGTGTTTCATTGACATCGGTTTCGCTCATGTGCGCAATATGGTAATCAAAAAACATTAACTTATCAGATGGTTGGATGTACACATCTTGGTTGATCACTGACAATGAAATATCAGACGCAGTTTGAAGCAAAGTTTGATCAAGCTCCTCTTTCAGAGCTACACGGATATTAACAAGCTCTTGCTTAAATTCGTTTCTAGTAATACCAATATTAACGATATCTTCTACAGCCTCTTGCATGACTAAGTAAGCATTGTTGATATCCATTTCAGAGTTTAACTCTACAATTGTGGTAGTCATAATTTGCTCGTCAAATACAACTACTTCAGAAGTATCAACACTGGTAAACATGATTTGCTTATCTTGATAAGCTTGCTCTAAACGGTGAGTTAAAGATCTGTTTGAAATTTCACGTGTGAGTTTTTCGCGTTGCGCTTTTTTGCTGTCTTCTAAATCAACATGGCTAAGCACTGTCATTGAAATTGAAGTCGCTGACTTTACAACATTAATGGTCAGTTCTTCAAAGTTAGGAGCAGAAGAATTAGCAATCGACTGAGAATGTTCACGTTCAATTTCGATATAACCGTTATTGTCCGAGAAGGTTTTATACAGTGTGCGTTTTAATTTACCGGTTCTAAAATCACCGACGATCACTAAAGAAACATCCTGATCATTCGTAGACACTTGTTCAATTTTGTTTTTCAATTCATCCATTGAGTCAAATGCTTGCTGCTCTGTTCCAAAGTTCAATATGATTGGTTGGCTTGGATTAACGGCAGTGGTGACTTGAACAGCCACACCAGTGTGATCAGTTGGCATTAAGGTATAACGCAAGTTGTCTGTTAATAAGCCCGTATCCATTTGGCGAGGCAATGCAATATCTACAGGCTCAAACCAAAGATTACTATTCTGCTTTGCAACACTAGTTTGCGGAAGTAGAGCCAAAACTAGTAGAGCTGTGAGAGATGCGGTGCGGCGCGATACTGATGAAATACGAGTTAATAGCTGGTTAGCTAGAGAAGCAGTATATAGAGTAGGTGTTGAAATACGGAGCATAGACGACCTCAATAAAGGCAAATAAAAACCAGTAAGCGAAACATCTCACCTACTACTATTCGTTATTGAAGATTGCTTATAATCGTCTCCATGTTCGTCTGCAAATCCTTACAGCGATGACGCTGCGCAGCCCTTTTATGACAAAAGGTAAACCTGATGATGAGAATCTTATAAATTTTCCGAGATACTATAACCTTTATCTCTACACATCAAATGATATGATTTTTGTATATCATCTTCTGCCACGCATTCTCAATATTGAGAATCTCTATTGCCATTAAATAAAGACACCCCTATAGACGACTGGTCTAATTTGGTTTATCTTAACGCCATGAACGAAAAAACAAACGACACAAGACAGCATATTTTAGATGTCGGATATCAACTGATAGTAAGCAAAGGCTTCACTAGCGTAGGGTTATCCGAGTTATTAAAAGTAGCTGGGGTACCGAAAGGATCTTTTTACCATTACTTCAAATCCAAAGAACAATTTGGTGAAGCACTGATCTTAGATTACTTCGAGCAATATATGACTCGTATTGAATCTATTTTGATTCATGGTGATGGCTCACATTACCAACGTCTTAACCATTATTTTACTCAATGGCTTACAGTTGACTCTGGGACATGTAACGCCCACAAATGTTTAGTCGTTAAGTTAAGCGCTGAAGTATCGGATCTATCCGATTCAATGCGTCAAGCATTATTGCAAGGTGCAGATAAGATCACCTTTGCACTTCAGGAGTGCATCGAGTCGGGTGTACAAGATGGCTCAATACGCGTCAAAGATAGCCAGGAAACAGCTCAAACTCTCTATGCCTTATGGTTAGGGTCAAGTTTACTGAGCAAGTTAAACCAAAATACGCAGAGTTTAGAGTTAGCTCTTCGCACAACAGAAAAGCTGTTACACGAATCAATCTAATAAAAGTAAGCTGAATATAATAAACATACTTCAGCGACTACATTCCGCCACTGCTATTTACAAACAAATACTTGGCGGATTTTTTAGGAATAAACACTAGACGACTGGTCTAATTATAATTTATAGGACATCCAATGACTGAACAAACCAACCGACAAATCGTTTTAGCATCTCGCCCACAAGGTGCACCTACCCAATCAAACTTCCGGTTAGAAAGTATTACTGCTCCAAGTATTCAATCAGGTGAAGTGTTACTACGCAGTATTTACCTTTCTCTAGACCCATACATGCGCGGGCGAATGAGTGATGCAAAATCTTACGCAGACCCTGTGGCTATTAATGAGGTAATGGTTGGTGCGACAGTTTGCCAAGTAGAAGAGTCACTGCATGCAGATTATGAAGCAGGAGAATGGGTACTCGCTTACACTGGTTGGCAAGATTTCGGTGTTTCTGATGGTGAAGGACTTATCAAACTAGGTAAGCAACCTTCTCACCCGTCATACGCGCTTGGCATTATGGGTATGCCTGGTTTCACCGCTTACATGGGTCTGCTAGATATTGGTCAACCAAAGCAAGGTGATACATTGGTTGTGGCTGCCGCAACAGGAGCTGTTGGAGCGACGGTTGGTCAAATTGGCAAACTAAAAGGTTGTCGTGTTATTGGTGTCGCTGGTGGTGAAGAAAAATGTCGTTACGCTAAAGAAGTTCTAGGGTTTGATGAGTGTATCGACCACAAAGCAGATGACTTCGCACAACAACTAGAAGCGGCATGTGATAAAGGCATAGATGTGTACTTTGAAAATGTCGGTGGCAAAGTCTTTGATGCTGTAATGCCTTTATTAAATACAGGCGCTCGCATTCCAGTTTGTGGTCTTATCTCTCAATACAATGCGACATCATTACCTGAAGGACCTGATCGCATGTCTAGCCTTGTTGCAACTCTACTTATTAAACGAATTAAGATGCAAGGCTTCATTATTTTTGATGACTACGCACATCGCTACAATGAATTTGCAACCCAAATGACTGAGTGGCTTGCACAAGGGAAAATTCATTATCGTGAACACATGATTGAAGGGCTAGAAAATGCACCTGAATCTTTCATGGGTTTATTAGAAGGTAAAAACTTCGGAAAGCTTGTAATTAAAACCAACGAAGCAAAGTAAATTCTAGTCGCTAACGAATATAAGAAGACAACACATGATTACATTACACCACCTGAACAAATCGCGATCAAAACGAATCATTTGGCTTTTGGAAGAACTCGGCGTTGACTACCAAATCAAACCTTACCAAAGAGACAGTGTCACGTTTCTAGCGCCGCCAGAACTAAAAGCAGTACACCCATTGGGTAAATCCCCCGTAATTGAAGACAACGGCGTTGTTATTACGGAATCAGGGGCAATCACAGAATACTTAATTGATAAATATGGCGCGGGCAAATTTTCACCAAACCGCGGGACATCAGAGTATGTGGAATATTCTCAATGGCTGCACTTTGCAGAAAGCTCAGGCATTTTGCCTCTGTTGTTAAAAGTATTTGTACTCAAAGATGGCTGTGAAACCAACTTTCTTAATGACTATGCTGATATTGAAACCTCAAAAGTGATGTCATATGTGAATGACTCTCTTGAAGGGAAGACATATTTAGTGGCAGATCAATTAACTGGCGCAGATTTCATGATGTCATTCATTATCGAAATTCTAGAAGCCAATGGTTCGGTGCACCTTTATCCAAATATTGAGCTGTACTCTAAGCAAATACAGTCGCATGCGACTTATCATAAAGCGAATGCAATCGAGATAGAACATTCTGCTTAAACTCGTTTAAGCTCTTGTCTCGACTCTAGATCTTGTTTAACTAAGATTTCGCTCCTCATCAGGATAAGGTTAGGGACAAGAATCCATTTGCTAACAAAAGCCGATTAATAACAGAAGCCAATTATCATGAACCTAGATTTTTGGCTTCTCATTCCTTTCAAATTCGTCAACAATACTGCTCTAGCTAACTTCGCGATTTGAGTTATTTTTAATGTCGATGCCTAAACCAATGAACTGCTTTATTCCTCTGCCTTTAAGCAGTCACTTCACGTTGCCCAAGCGTTTCACTTTTCCTTATTACTATACCCCCCACCCTATTGCCGATATTGCAGCATCTCTGTTGCAGGACCGTCTTACTGCGATCAGCGTAGATGACAGTGCTATTGGTAATTTATACGCTGTGTTAGTTGTTCGTAATACACAAGGTGAATTAGGTTATCTCTCTGCGTTTTCAGGGTTAGATTTACAGCCTCAGCTAAGTGACCTATTAAATGACATACCATTTGTTCCTGCCATTTTTGATGCAATAAAGTTTCAACAAGAACATCAACGTCATTTTGAAAGCTTGGTGAAGTTAACGGAACAAATCGATAACCTAGAGAAGCAGGGGCTTCTTGCACAGCTCGTCGACCAACTGAAAGCAACCCAAGTTCAAGCTGAACTCGCATTAAAACAAAAACAGCAGCAAATATCTGAAAGTAAAACCCTTAGAAAAGCGACTCGAAAACAGGCTGAGCAGGACCTCTCAGAACCAGAACTTGCCGATCTCATTAGACAATTAGGCATTCAAAGTAGCCAAGAGAAGCGTGAATTAAAATCGCTAAAAACGCAGCTTAACGATCAAATCGAGCATGCTAAAACTCAGTTAGAAGATCAAAAACTTGCTATCAGCTCTATTGAGGAGGCAAGAGAGAAATTGGAGCAATCATTAGAGCATGCTCGATTAGCAAACTACCAGTTCCATAATCAAGATGGTCATATAAAGTCCCTCGATAAGTTACTCAGTAGGCAAATACTAGATGAGCAATCACCTAATGAACGATCACTTAACGGACAAACTGCTATTCCTGGCACCGGAGACTGCTGTTTCCCCAAATTACTAAATTACGCCTTTCAACATAACCTCACACCAGTTGCATTAACTGAGTTTTGGTGGGGTACACCACCGCAGGCGGAAGTGAGACAGCACAAAAACCTGTACCCTGTGTGCCAAAGTAAGTGCTTTGAAATACTGGAACATATGCTTGAAGGAGTAGAGTTGGATGAAAACCCACTTATAGTGACGCCATCCGTAGGGAAAACCTTTGATATCATCTATGAAGATACAGATTTTATTGTCGTCAATAAACCCGAGGAATTCCTTTCAGTGCCGGGTAAGTTTATTGAAGATTCTATCTATACTCGCGTTAAAGCTCTTTACCCAAAAGCAACGGGACCTTTGATTGTTCATAGGCTAGATATGTCAACTTCAGGCTTACTTGTATTGGCTCTGACTGCTGAAGCAAATAAACATATACAGAAGCAGTTTATCGACCGCACGGTAGAAAAGCGTTACACCGCTCTTATTGATGGGTTAATTGAAAATGATTCTGGCACGATTAATTTACCTCTGCGCGGTGATATGACAGACAGACCAAGACAACTCGTTTGCCACCAGCACGGACGCACCGCGGAAACAAAATGGGAAGTGGTTGCTAGAAATAATGCAACAAACACATCAATGCCTCCAACAACAAAAGTGCACCTTTACCCGAAAACGGGGCGAACCCACCAATTGCGAGTCCATTGCGCCCATGTAAATGGCTTAGGTCTGCCGATTACTGGCGATGATTTGTATGGTTTTAAGCGTGATCGCTTATATCTGCATGCTGGATATTTAAAGTTTACCCACCCATCAACGGGTGAAGCGATGGAATTTGAAGTAGCCGCGAAGTTCTAATCACTTTTTCGTTTTGAGCTATGAGCCATAAGCCATAAGCCATAAGCCATAAGCCATAAGCCATAAGCCATAAGCCATAAAGGGCAGTTTACTTCTTATCAGTAAACTGCCCTTCCATCTTTTATATCAGCGGGAGCCAGCTAAATCGCACGACTCATGTCTCGTGCAACCAACTCATTCAACACATATACTCCGGAGTTAATCCGTAAACTTATAAGCCACGCCTAAGCTCATTGCCCAACCAAGATCACGCTGAACTAAAGGGCTGTCAGAATCATGCGACTCTAGCTCAAACTTAGCTAATGCAAGCCATTTAGGTGCAAAGGTATAAATCCCAATCAAACCACCTTGATACACCCATGAAGAACCTGAATTATGAGCACTGAGCCCAGAAGCGGCAGATTCCGCCGCAGAGATGTTATACAAGTGCTGAGATAGCTTTTTATCACGGTAATCCACTTCAACATAAGGTGTTAAAGTCAAATTTTGGATTGGTGTATCGAAGCTTCTACCTAGATGCGCTTGCACTTCATAACCATCATGCACACTAGAGACATCATGTAAAAATGTGATTCTTGCGCCAACCGTACCAACGGTAAATCCAAGTTCCCCGCTGCCATCTCTATCTTGTATTCCTGTCGGGATATCTTCAAAATCATCAGACACCTCTGCAAACCGCCACTGTCCAGAAATGCCCACATAAGGCAACACTGATACATTCACTAAGCTGCCATCTACAAAGCCATACTTACCGTTGTAAAAAAGATTGGGCTCAGGGCTAATGCTCGCTTCATCTTCAGCAGAAAAAACAGACTCACCATATGAACCACTTAGCCCGATAAATCCATAATCGTAATATTGCTCATCAGCTACAACCATGAAAGGTGTAATAGCTAAACCTAGTAAGCTACATTTCAGTTTGTTTGCTCTATTCATGTTGATGTTCCTTCGTCGACTATTCTCTATATGAACCGATAACAAAGAAAAAAATTACACAACAAGATTAGATATTTTGTTCAATCTTTGATTAATATAGGCTTTAGTATCCTATTTATTTGCTAACTTGCTTATTTTTATGAAAGTTTCATTCTGCTTCGCTCAACTTCGCCAGTTCAAAATTTTCATCATTCAAAGAAGCACCACTACCGATTAGTGATAATCAGTAAGCATTTTTCCATTTCTAGTATCATCGCTTATAACTAGCATCTACTTATAAATATATTAATAAGGTTAATATGCTCACTGTGACGCAACTTGCTAAAAAGCATCAAGTTTCTCGAACAACCATTTTGTATTATGAAAAAGCTGGGCTGCTGACACCATCATATCGTTCTGAAAATGGCTACCGCTGGTATGGCGATAAAGAGTCACAAATTCTTGATTCCATAATTGCTTACCGATCTTTTGGTGTGCCTATCAATGATATCGCTCCCCTACTCACAAGTAAGGATGAAAAAACTCAGGAATCCATACTGCAAGAGCAATTTCAATCTCTTGAACAAGAAGTGCAGCGGCTCAGACAACAACAAAAAGCCATTGTGATGTTATTAGGGCAGCCAGAATTAGCTAAGCATACGAGCGTAACGAAAGAACGTTGGGTTCAGATAATGAGATCTTCGGGAATGAATGAAGAAGACATGGCAAATTGGCATAAACAATTTGAACGAATGGAACCCGATGCTCACCAAGAGTTTTTAGAATCTTTAGGGATAGCAAGCAACGAGATAAAACAGATTAGAGGACTAGACTAAGTAGAATTCAATCAAGCCGAGTAGAACAACGTTAGAGTATGATACGTTGGCTATGAAATGCTTAAACGAACTCTAAAAAGCTCGATTACATATTCTCAGTACGTTCAACAACGCACTCATAGGAACCCATTTCGAATTCTCGACAAATCCAAGGGCGGTTTTCGTAAATAGTACACATTAATGTTTCACGATCTAATGCCGAGCACCAACCATCATCAAGTCGAAGCATGGTTTCCCCGCCCCACTCATCAAATGCGATGTGTTCTTCCGGTACACCTGTATCAGTAATGATCATCACTTCTAAACGACAACAGCAAGCTTGGCAGTTTCCACAAGTCACTTCAGGTTCGGTAATATTCTTAACTTCTATGCTCATATTAAACTACATAATACTCAATTGCCTTATAGTAGTCGAAAGCGGTTCAGACTGCTATCTGTAGATGATTAACTTCACCGAAACGGTATGCACAAACCTAATTTGATCTATTCAGCTGAAGCAGGTCCCACTTATTACCATACAAATCTTGAAACACGACTACCGTTCCGTATTCTTCTACTCTTGGCTCTTCATTGAAAATGACACCTTTAGATTTCATGTCATTGTAGTCTCGCCAAAAATCATTGGTTTGCAAGAATAAGAACACTCGCCCACCAGTTTGATTACCAACTGCAGCATTTTGCTCATCAGTACTCGCTTGAGCCAATAACAAGTTTGTTCCATTACCGTTCGGTGGTGAAACTTGCACCCAACGTTTTCCGCCACCTAAGTCAGTATCTTCCACTAATTCAAACTGAAGCTTTTTAGTATAAAAAGCGATAGCGTCATCATAGCTATCGACGACTAAAGTGATGTTTCCAATTTGCTGTTTAATAGAGCTTGTCATGGTTTCTCCCATTAAAAAACCACCAAATGAAGAGTGATAATACACATTTCGTGTACATCATTTCCATTCAGTGGTTAAGTTTTTAGCTCGGCCGAAATATCACTAATTTTTAGCTTATTTCATGAACAGGGCTAACTTAAGCTGTTGCTACCTGTCGTTGAGCTTGTGCTTTTGCCATCTTAACTGCCGCTATAGGACCTGTTAATAAGGTCACTGCGATAATCAAAGAAACAGGCACAGCTGTAATTACGATGAATGATTGTAATGCATTTAAGCCACCATCACCGGCTACTAAAAGCACACCCGCTACACAGCCCATAATCACAGCCCAGAAAAGACGTTGCTTGCGATCTGGTTCGTTATCACCAGATACCACCATAGCAATAGAATACGCCATTGAGTCACCCGTTGTTACAACGAAGGTTGTTGTAAGTACTAGAAACGCAGGAAGTAAAATTTCGCTAAAAGGCAGTTGCTGTAATGAAGCCAGTAATACTGCGGGCAAACCACCATCAGCAAGTGCGCCAGAGATGATTCCAGGGGATTCAAGCTCTAAGAATATGCCGGTTCCGCCAAGCACTGAGAACCAAAAGTTCGTTACTATTGGAGCGCCAACCGCTACTGCTAAAATCAGCTCGCGGATAGTTCGACCTTCAGAGATACGTGCAATAAAAATTGCCATCATTGGAGCAAAGCCGATGAACCAACCCCAGAAGAACCAAGTCCACCACAAGTTCCAACCGGCATTACTGCTCGTTACACTCATGTTAGGCATATCTTGTAGGTAGCTTGCGAAAGCTAAACCAAATTGTTCAAAGATAAAAGTAGTCGGACCCAGAATCAAAATCGCAACAAGCAATGCAAATGCACCAATCACGTTTAGACGACTTAACCACTGTAGACCTTTATCCATGCCTGACGCTGCTGAAATTGCACAAATAGAAACCACTACCGCCAAAATCATGAGCTGCGAGTTCATATCATTCTTCAGCCCGGTCAGCACTTCTAAACTGTATCCCATTTGAGAAGCTAAGAAGCCAATTGGTCCGATAGTACCTGCCGCGACTGCAATAATTGAACATGCATCAATCATTGCCCCTAGCCAGTGATTTTCTAAACGATCACCAACCAATGGGAATAACAACGCTCTTGGGCGTAGCTTAATGCCATGGTTATGGTGTGCATACATTAAAACGATAGTCGCCAACGTACCCAAAACAGACCAAGCTAGAAAACCCCAGTGTAAAAAGCTTTGGCTGAGAGCGGGTACTACGGCCTCTGCCGTTGAACCTGCAACATCACCAAAGCTAGGCGAAGGAGTAATAAAGTGGTAAATAGGTTCGGCAGCTGACCAGAACACGCCACCACCAGCAAGTAAGGTACACATTATCATCGCTAGCCAGCGAAAAGTGCCAATGGTTGGTTTTGATTGGGTTCCCATACGGGTTTTGCCATAACGGGAGGCTGCGACACAAAGTGCCACGGCAAAATTAGCCACCATCAACCACTGCCAAAAGTATCCGAACTGTTCAGCGGCAATTGAAAATAAGCTTTGAATTAGGGTCGTAAAACGAGGAAGATCAATGATCGCCGCAAGCAAGAAAAGGCTAATAAAACCAATAGTCAGTGCTGGGACAAGTTTGATGTCTAGAAGACGGTTTGAAGCTTTGTTTTTTTCAGGTATTTCTTCGCCAATTTGGCATGCATCAGTTAGCATAAAACGCTCACGTAGTGTGTGAGGGGCGTCATAATATCAGCATCGATATTAATTTCCAGTAGAAAATATTATTTACCTATTAAGGATAATCCCCCCATCAAGACGACTTTATTATGCAAACGATATCTATGTATAAAAACCATCCAAATAGATGAAAAACCACCCAAGCTACTGTAAATAAACTTCCACTGTATTTATTCGTACTCTAAGTATTTTGAACTTCATTAGGTCAATCTCGCTACACTCCTTCTCCTTAAGCAATAGGCAATTTCATTGTTGAAATACTCTATTTTTAATCCCTCATATTTGAAAAACAAACTCAGTATAGAAGATGCAGAAAACCACAACTTGGCATGAGGTGTTCGTTAAAAAGTAGATTCAACGAGCCTGACTCACGCATTCATTTTTATTGACCGAATAAGATAACCAATTTCCTACAAACCATTAAAAGAAGGCCAGTGACCTAAGCCACTGACCAATTTAATTACTGGACGTTTTTCTTACTTAGAAATTTATTTGCTAAGTAATATAGGAGAATCGCATCGAAACTATTGCAGCTTAAATTGCTCTACAAGTACCGATAGCTGCTTGTTACTTTGCGTTAGATTCTGGGTACTTTCCATAGTTTGAGTACTATTATTGGTTAATTCATTCACCATACTTTGGATCGTTGCCATATTACGACTAACTTCATCAGTCACTGCGCTTTGCTCCTCAGCAGCCGTAGCTATTTCCAAGCCCAAATCATTGATATGGGTAATCGAACTAACCATGACATCTAAGCTAACATTCACATTCTTGGTCGCTTCTGCTGTTTGCTCACAACGTGATTTAGTTTCATCCATCGCTTTAACGACTGTTTTTGTCCCTTCGTTTAGATCAGCAAGCATGTTATTAATTTCAGACGTACTGTGCTGAGTTCTTGCCGCTAGAGCTCGAACTTCATCCGCAACAACGGCAAAACCTCTTCCTTGCTCTCCAGCTCGTGCAGCTTCTATCGCAGCATTAAGCGCTAATAAATTCGTTTGGTCAGCGATTTCACCAATAACACTCAAAACTGAGCTAATTTTTTGCGAATCTTGGTTCATTGATTGAATGCTAGCAGCCATTGTCTCAACTTCTGTGATTAAATCAGCCACACTTGTCACTGAGTTCGCCACAACAAGTTTAGATTGCGCCGCTTCATCATTTGTCGATTGAGTGAACCCAGCCGTCTGAGAAGCACTTTGAGCAACACTTTCAGCCGTTGAATTCATTTCATTAATCGCGGTCACTACCTGAGTCGTTTCCATTACATGCGATGATAATACTTGGTCATTACTCAAAGTCTGATTTGTTAACTGCTCAATATTATTAGAAATCTGTTTCGAAGATTTAGAAACATCTAACATCATTACTTGCAAATTCCCGATAAAGGTATTCACAGCCTGCGCTATCTCCCCTAAATCATCATTAGTATTTACCTCTAATCGACGAGTCAGATCACCATTACCTTTAGACAGATCCACCACTGTACTTTTCAACGCTAAGATTGGTCGGTAAGTAATATTAAAAATAATAAAAAACAGCAAAAACGAGCTAACAAGTAATAGCGCCGAGGTATACAACGACTCTTCTAAAGCAGCATCTACTCCTGCGTATGCCACTGACTTATCAACCCCAACCATCAAATGCCAGCCGTTGTTTTCATCTACATTGATAGTTTTAAAGAATGCGACCTTCTCAACACCATTCAGGCTATAGTCAGCCTTTCCTGATGGCTGAGACAACAGAATATCCGTAAGCGGGCGTAAGCTGTCGAAATCGTATAATTTAGTCTCGCCCGGCACATCCACTTCACCATTAGATGCAATCGTCAAACTCGTGTCATCGTAGATACCCATGAAGGCACCAGGGAAAGGGGCTTTTTGAACCAAATCAGCAAGCAAGTCCAGCTCTATATCCGCCAGTAGTACACCTTTTAATTGACCTGCAGAATAGAAAGGTTCAGCAATGCTTACTAATAACTTTTTAGTTAGGGCATCTTGATAAATACCCGTCACAATCATTCCTCTTTTTTGCTTAGCTAACTGGTACCAACCTCGTTCACGAGGGTCATATGTCGCTAAATCACGCTTACCACTTGCGTTGCTGTACGCCCTACCATCTTCAAAACCTACAAAAATATCAGTCGCTAATGATGTATTAGCGATGGGTCTTAGCATCGACAATATTGTTTCGTCATTGTGTTGATTCGCAAAATCAGGTGCATTAGCTGTTAATCCTGATTTAATCGTATTCAACCAAGTTTCAATAGTGTCACTCGTCGTTTCAATCTTAAGCATTGAATATTCATTGACTCGGTCATGAATCGATGTTGAAACCTGCTTATAAGATAGAACGTTAGACACCACTAATGAAGCTGCCAGTAAGAAGGTTACAGCAACAAAAAGCTTTCCCTTAAAACCACCTATAATATGCATACAATTTCTCTTTAATTTATAAAACTATGAATATCATCCCATCAATTCAATGCAACATGTATGAGGTTCATTATTTTTATGAATTAAATCACACTATTGGATAGAAATGATGCATGGGTGGTATCCGCTTAAATCCATTAATCTTGGTAACGTAAACCCACTTATTTAGCTTTAAACGATCTAAAAGAAGCTACGCTCAGGGTTTGAGTGTTAACCGATGGAAGGAAACGAGCACATTATTACAAGCATGTCTTTATCAATTACAATAGATGCGTATAATCCCCCGCTCTTATTACGCCGTTCTATTCTTAGCGAGACCAATATGTCCAAACTGTTTTTTAAAGGCCGAATTGAAACTAGGCAAAATCACGTACTTGCAGGTTATAACGTGAACCGAGATGTGAAAGCCGGAACAGACAAAGCACCAATTTCAATTACTGTGCAATCTGAAGAACGTAAATCTGAACTTGAGCTGTTGGTTTCTGAGCATTCTGTTATCGCAGAAATTACGGTTGACGCAGATCAGGAAGAAAACACACTTGAGCTTGATATTCTTCTGAATAAACCAAAAACAACTACGTTTGAAAAAATGCCAAACCGAAACGACCCATGCAACTGTGGGAGTGGTAAAAAATATAAGAAGTGCTGCGCTTAATTATTCAGAAGTACCGCCTCATTGGCGGTATTTTTTTGCTTTCACCTTTCTACCCTATCTCCGAGTTATTTACGCTCTTTCTCTTTATCAAATACCAACTTTCGCTGTCAGCGTCTAAATTTTGTCACGTGATTGAAACTCGGCACTTATTGAACCGAGTGCACATAAATTAAAAGCACCCCTCATGAAGTCATAATATTTCGTACAACATGTCTAAACTTTAATGAGGTAAGTGCAACCCAAATCACTACATATTAAAGGGTTAATCTGTTTTGGCTTTTACCTTTCGAAAAGTAAAGCAAGTTGTTTACGGAGAAACAATGAAAAAATCATTTGGTCAGTTTCAATATTTCCCTATCGCGGCACTGGCGATTTCTATGGTTGTGGGTGGGTATTTTTATAACCGCACATTGGATGACTGGTTAACAAAGATAGTCAGCGGTTACATGTTCAGCTTAGTGGATGATGTGGCGTACCAAATGCAGCAAGACCACCTAGATCTATATGATATGGAGGTCATTGAGATCGATGAATATCTAAGTTCTTTATCCCAAGCCAATTTTGGGCGTCGCTTCACCGTCATCCATAGCTCAGGAAAAGTTCTTGGCGACTCACAGCTTAACTTCCGTGAGCTTTCCGAGCTTGATGACCACAGTCAAAGGCATGAGGTTATGGCTGCCCTTGTTGGTGAGTCCGGATTATCAAAACGTTATAGTCCAACGTTGAATCAAGAGCTTTTATACGTAGCTAAGAAAATTGATTTCCATATGGATGCTCATGACCATGACTCCATCTATGTTTTGCGCCTTGCCATGCCAATGACAACTCTCTATGCCATGGCTAAAGATCTTCAATACATAGTTGCAGCTTTGATGGGCTGCTCCCTCATTGTTCTTATGTTTTCGTCTTGGTACAGCAATCGAAAAGTGTTTCTCATAGTCAATAAAGAGCGAGATAAACAAGAAGATAGAATAAGAAAAAGTACTCAAGAAATTGAACTGCTCCACAGGTTAGCCAATATGCTCGCAGCGTGTAATAACGTGAGTGAGGCGCAAACTGTGGTCGCTGATATCATTCCTCGTATACTAGGTAATATTAATGGCTGTGTTTCAATTATGCGTGAATCGCGTAACCAACTAGAAGTGAAACTAGATTGGGGAGGTTCTTGGCCGGCAAACTTAACTTATGCACCACATGACTGCTGGGCTTTACGTAAAGGTAAGCACCATTTATCTCATGATGATCACCACCACCTACCTTGTAACCACATGAGTCAGTGCGAAGATTCAGGTGTCACACTTTGTCTACCTTTAACAGCTCACGGTAATACTGTTGGCATGTTCCATTTATATTTTGGACATCAAACAGAATCTATCAATGAAGAAACCAAACAACTGGCATTCACCATTGCCGAACACCTAGGTTTAGCGCTTGCAAACTTAAGCTTACAAGAAAAACTGCGTTCTCAAGCGCTAAGCGATCCTTTAACAGGATTATTTAATCGCCGTTATTTTGAAGAAGCAATTGAGACTGAATGGAATAAATCGAGCCAGCTAAACCAACCTCTTTCATTATTAATGCTCGACTTAGATCACTTCAAACGCTTCAACGATAATTTTGGTCATGATGCTGGTGATTATGTTCTAAAAGAAGTGTCTAACCTTCTAAAACGAGTGATTGGTGAAAACCATGTTGCCTGTCGCTTAGGAGGCGAAGAGCTCGCGGTACTTAGCCCAGATTGTGACAATAAAGAATCTATGGAACTTGCCAACCTGATTGTTAAATCAATTCGTGAACTGCACTTAGATATGAAGGGGTTATCTTTAGGTCAGCTTGGTGTATCCATTGGAGTAACCACTTATCCAGACTTAAACGCTTCAACGCAGGATTTAGTTAAAGCAGCTGACACGGCTTTATACCAAGCTAAAGATAATGGACGTAGCCAAGCTATACATACCTGCTACAAGCCTGAAAAGTTGGAGAATCAATCAGCACAACTAGAACCCGTCGCAGAAGTTTTTGACTCTAAAGAGCCTTCTGTTACTAAAGTAACTATTTGACTCCGAAAATGTGGAACCTATCAAAACGAATAAAGTTTAGATCTTAAGTCTTACAATTTGACGGTGTATCGCTTTACCTGAGATACATCGTCTTTTTTACCAAACCACCTAAGCGTAATAGAATCTTTTCTGATGGCTTTATCCTCTATCATCACTTCCCCTGCTATCTAAAAAGCTATTTAAAAATAGTCACTATACAATTTGGTTTTAGGCTACGGCTAGCAGCTAAGAATCAGCTCTTTCTATGTTTCAATTGATTAAATAAATGTTGATTAATAGTGTCTTTTCTTGAAGATTCACAGCCTAAAATGGTTATTTCTCACGGAAACGAATCCTAGGTCTATACTTATGTAACAAGCACCTATGCTCTAAACACTAGTTTTGGTGACGAGAATAAAAGGTTATAATCAATATATCTGTCAGTAATATTATAGTTATTAATCACCTGGCTCATCGCCTCGCATTAATAGCGGTGTGACATTCCTATTTGGTGACTTTAATCTCCGAATTAAGTTAATATTTTGTAGTCTTAGTATGGTCAACCAATAATATGCATAAGCACTCACCTGAAAGCTCTATTAAAGTTCAAATATCTGAAATTTCGATTGGGATGTTTGTTACAGGTATAGAAAATAATACCCGCATCAACTTAACGAATGCAGGACGTGTATCAAGCGAAGCTGGCATTCAAAGCTTATTGAAAAATAATATAAAGTTTGTGTGGGTCGATGAAGGTCTATCAGACAGCAAAATTGATTTTTCTACACTGACCACTATCGCCACAGAAGATAGCCAGCCAGCTAAACCTATTGCAGAATCGACTCAAAGCTTGCGAAACAGACGAAAAAACAATGTCAAAGGAACAACTGCCGCTCGTTCGTTGGTAGAAGAAGCTAAAGGCATTGCCAGTAAAGTCATAAACAAAGCTTTTGATGGTCAAGCATTTAGTGTGGATGAATTTGACGCTTGGGCTGATGACCTTATTAGCTTCACACTAACGGATAAAGACGCGATTCGCTTGGTGTCTGCACTTCGTTCAAAAGATGAATACTTGCTTGAACACTCTGTTAGCGTTTCGACATTACTTGTCACTTTTGCACGCTACTTAGGCTATTCAGAAGCCGAACTGAAGCAGTTTGCAATTGGCGGTATTATTCATGATATCGGTAAAGTAAAAGTCGACGACAAAGTTCTACACAAACCAGCTAAATTAACAGCTGAAGAGTTTGAGCATATGAAAATGCATCAAACCTATGCTTTAGATTTAATCAAAAATATCAAGGGGCTTTCGGTTATTAGCCGAGATGTGTGCTTGATGCATCATGAAAAATTGGATGGCAATGGCTACCCTAAAGGCTTAGCTGGCGATCAACTTCCGGTACATGGTCGTATGAGTTCAATTGTCGATATATTCGATGCACTAACGGCTGATCGAGTGTACAAAAAAAGTATGAGCCCTCAAGAAGCTTTCAAGATTCTTCTTGGGATGACTCCTAATCACCTAGATAGCAACCTCGTTTACCAATTTATTAACTGTTTAGGCGTGTACCCAGTAGCGTCACTTGTAGAGCTCAGTAATGGGCGAGCAGCAATAGTCTGGGAATCTAACCAAAAACACAGTAAAAAACCCATTGTGAAAAGCTTCTATTCAATTAAACATAAGCATTTCACAGAAATTGAATTCAAAGATCTCGCGAAAAGTGACTTAACGATCGTAAGGGCGATATCTCCATCTGAATTCGATTTTGATATTAATGACTTCATTCATTAGTTAACTGAAATGAAGCAAACAACCCCAAATAGGTTGTTTGCTTTCGAATACTTCATAAAGCTAGCTATCTTTCATAAATAAAAGCCTTCATAACGCATTTAACCATCAACTTTTGACACTCCTCTGACTATCCATCCTTACAATCCGGGCGATTTTATTTCATTCGAGGTTGTTATGTTTCGTTGTCTCTCCCATAGAATGGTATTCGTACTATTCTCTATTGCTCTAAGTGGTTGTTCCTTATTAGAAATCAAGCTTGATAGTCAAACTACACCTTTAACTGAACAACAGCTCAACGCCCGAATTATGACTCGTGAATACACAAAGTCTTTTTTCACTCAAGTTGAGAATGCAGCGGATCAAACCGCACAGTTATATTCAGGTTCTGACACCCTTCATCAATCTTATGTTCTGTTATGGAAAATACATTCTGAACAAGGCTTACAAGCTGCGGCGTACCAAACTTCCCCCATTGCAGCATTAATTGATACTTGGGTATTTGCAGCACAGATGGAACGCTTCTATGTAGCGGGTTCTGGAAAAGATTTGTTTAAAAGTGAGGATATAAAAGAAGCCTCTATATCCCTTAGTAAACAAGCTAAATCATTGGCTAAATCCATATTGACAAGTAATGACTTCAAGCTGAGTGCGACATTTGTCGAACAGTTTGTAGAAGACAATCCATTTAGAGACATTTCATTTAAGCGCGTACCAGCTTACCGTGATTGGTTAGCTTACACAGGTAAAAGCGAAACCGATGCTGTTCAAACTTTGGGAACAATGCCTGAAGCGATGGGGGATGCATCTGACCGTTTAAGCCTAATGGCAGAGCAAACACCTAAGTTGATCTCATGGAAGGCAGAACTCGTTGCTCTTAATAGCAGCATTACAGGTGAAGACTTGTCACTAACGTTAGCTAATTTACGCGATACATCTTCATCGCTTCAAGATTTCATTGAAAACAATCCTGAATATATGCAGAACCTAGCCGAGATCATGTCGGCTGAAATGCAGCCATTAATCAATGATTTGAGTGTTAAAACGGACCAAAAATTAGACAAGCTAACTTTGGAGCGTATTGCATTAGAGGAAATGGTGACTCGTGAACGCGAAGCTCTGATTAAAATGATTGCAAGTGAGCGGATAGAAATTGCAGATATTGTTTCAAAAGAACGAGCGCAATTTACTCAAGATTTGGATCGCGTCTCTCAAGATGTCGTTGTACTTGCCATTGATAAATTAATGGATCTGATCAGAGGCGTGCTCATTTACTTTATCTTGTTCATTATTATCGTTTTCTTTGCTCCTTTAGGTATTGGGTACTGGCTAGGTAAACGAGCTACTGTCAAACAACCCATTTAAAGGCAGAGCTTAACGCATGGAGTGAATGTTCATGTATGGGATGCTCAGATTAATCTAATGAGCACCCCATAAGTTAGAACCGCAATAACTAAATTATCGACTCTCTTCTAAGATCTTAATGGAGAAACACACTTCGTATTTCTCGTACTAAAGTTGCCTATTAATCTCAGTCATTTCATCACGCCATTGATTTTGTAAACTTGGCTTTTGATGTTTAGGCTTTCTTTGAAGGTCATCCGTGAGCAATGATTCTAAAACAATCAAACGTTCCAAAAGTTGCTCTTCCTTTGATAACTCTTCAGCTGATATATCACTATTTGAAATTTCTACATCCGAATGCAGATTTTTCCAATTGTTACCACTAGATTGCCCAACTGAACCTACTAGTATTTCTGGATTGTCATAAGATTGAGGAGATTCGGAGCTTTCCGAAATTTTTAGATATATCTCTTCAGCTGTTGAGAATTCGGTTAAGCTTCCGTTTTGAATAAACCAAAATCGATTACAGCTTTGCTCTATCAAGCTGCGATCATGACTGACTAACACAGTTGCCCCTTTAAACTCATTGAGCGTTTCAATAAGCTCCTCTTTCCCTTCCATATCCAAGTGGTTAGTCGGTTCATCTAAAAACACTAAGTGATATCTTGCTAGTGTTAAACCAACAAATAGAAGACGTGCCCTTTCTCCACCACTTAGGGACTCGACTTTCTGCTCATGTCTAGAAAACTTGAATCCAGCACTAATGAGCGCCCTCTTAGTTTGCTCATTGCTTATGGAAGCAAACTGGCCCAAGGCATCTGTCAGAGTATCTTGATCATCAAGTTGTTTCAGTGATTGATCGTAATAACCTAAATGGCAGCGGTCATGAAAAGTCACTGGCTCCGCATAATTTTCTAGGCTCGCTTCATCATCTTCTTTTAAAAGATACAGCCTGTATAACAGATTCAGTAATGTCGATTTTCCACAACCGTTACTCCCTAGAACTGCAATTCTATCGCCACTTTTGATGCGCATTTCTGCCATATCAAACAATACAGATTGGCTTTGTGGCGGTTTAACTGAAAATGGAGCAATTTCCACTAAGCGGTTCGCTGGTAAAGCATCCCCTTGAAGATTCAATCGCCACGGAACGCCTTCTGTTAATTCTGTTTGTTCCTCTTCCAAACGCTCTTTTCGAGCAAACATGGTTTTAGCTTTGCGAGCTAAATCCTCGTTATCGTAAACATGCCCCCAATTCGCTAACCTTTTGGCACTTTTCTCTATACGATCGATTTCTTTTTGTTCGTTTGAACGACGAGCCTTATCTTGTTCATCTTTTTGTCTCAATTTTTCTCTTGCTTGCGAGCAAGGTAAAGCAAAATGATGAAGTGATTTATCTCGCATGATCCAGGTCGTATTGGTTACTGAATCGAGTAACATTTGGTCATGAGAAACCAGTACAAAAGAGCCTTTCCATTGTGATAAGAATTGTTCTAACCACATAAGTGAAGGTAAGTCTAAGTGGTTACTAGGTTCATCAAGCAATAATAAATCTGGCTCGTTTATAATCGCTCTTGCCAATAAAAGCCTAACTTGCTGGCCACCACTACAATTGGAAACCGGCATCTGCCAATCTGAAACCGCAAAGCCTAACTCTGTTAAAAGAAGTTCAGCTCGCCAGTATTCATCTTCGGTTAGAGTTTCAGCTAACGCAGCTAAGACCGTTTTTGACTGTATTTCATTAGGGATATGCTGCTCAACGTAACTCATCAAGCAATGTTTAGCCGTAGAAATATAGCCTTCACTAGGCTCATTTTGCTTATCAAGTAGTTTAAGTAGTGAACTCTTTCCACAACCATTATGTCCAATAAGACCAATCTTATCGCCACGGTTTACAGTAAAAGTCAGCTCTTTAAATAGAGGGGTAGAAGTGTGTGAAAGTGTCAGGGATTGTGCAGTTAAAAATGTACTCATAATATTCTCAAGAATTTTGGGCGCAAGACGCCGTTGTCAGTGTTGACAATAATTCTTCGAGCTTGAGTGACGGTATCCGTCTAAATTAATTATTCGCTCAAGTCGAGATTACCGCAACGCGATATCAGTAACTCTTGAGCGAACGTTAATACCAAATAGGCGTGGGTAGCTAAAGCACCACAAAATCATAAGTTCCTCCTTTTCTTCTTTGTGAAATGTTGCCATTTCGGGTGATTGAATGATGAGCATTTTATCTTAGCTTTTATCAAAGTAAAGAGATCGCCTTATCAATTACAGCCGTACTACATCATAAACTTAGGCTGAAAAATAGGTGACGGACTTTGAAAATTCTTGTTGTTGGCGGTTCTGGAGGAATTGGGCAAGCTCTTATCAAGCAGGTATTGGCTAGCAAGCCTAATAGTCAAATTTATGCGACCTACCACTCGAGCGAGCCTCAAATTACAAACGATAATATAAAATGGTTTCGGGTAGATGCATCATCTGAATCAGATATTCTCGAATTAGCCAACCAAATCACCGACCTTGATTTGTTAATCAATGCCATTGGTAGTTTGCATACCGCAAATAAAAAGCCCGAGAAATCGGTAAGCGAATTTAATCCTGAATTTTTCCACCACAATCTTGACGCAAATGTGGTGCCTACGATTCTACTTAGCAAGTATTTTATTAAGCACCTAAAATCGAAGCGCAACACCTTTTTCGTTTCTTTATCTGCAAGGATTGGCAGTATCGAAGACAATAATATTGGAGGGTGGATAAGCTACCGTTGCTCTAAAGCCGCACTGAATATGGCGATTAAGACCATCAGTATTGAGTGGAAATATAAATCCCAGCATTGCTGCGTTTTATCCTTTCACCCTGGAACTACTGACACAGAGCTTTCCAAACCATTTCAACGAAACGTTAAACCTGGAAAACTGTTTAGCGCCGAATATGTCGCACGTCAGTTACTCGAATTATTAGATGATAAAGACGCGTCTGATACAGGAAAGTTTTTCAGCTTTAATGGCGAAGAGATCCCATGGTAGCAGTCATTAGATGAATAACTAGGCTATTGCACATGGTCCCGAACGAAAGTGTTCAATTCGTTTACTGTTTTAATGACGTAAATATCCTTACCCTCTGAGGTTTCTTTTAGTTTAGATATAAACTGATCATTCCAAAATTTAGGGCACATCTTTAAGGTTTTATAACTCTCTAAAGTGCCTTTCAAAACCGAGCTTCCATCAGGCCAACCTTCCGGTTTGATAAACACTCCTTTAAGGCATCGCTTTGTAACAAACCAGTAGCTAACAGGATATGGTAGATCGATATAAATCAAAGTGTCCGCTTCTTCTAAGCGTTTATAAAATGAGCCGATAGGACCAAACCCATCAATAATCCAGCGTTCTGAACTCAATATATTATTATGCGCATCATCGTATACCTGTCTATCCACAAGCGTACCGTCAACGTTATAAACAATAGAGTCCAACTGGTGAAGAGGAATATCAGTCGCTATTGTAAGAGCCTTGCTTATTGTCGATTTTCCACTGCCTGGTTTACCAAAAACGGCTATCTTTTTCATTTTAATCTCCTACAAGGTATCTTCTCTACATGAGCGACATTATTAATTTAACGAAATTGGCAATTTGAACTGTCATTAGCCTAGCCCATAATGCTTTAAATTCTATTTCGATTTTTTAAAACCAAATAAACTCTTAGTCAGCCTGATTTAACTGACTTTCAAAGCGTATAAAATGCATTTCTAAGTCCACATCAATATCTAAAGAAAGTTCATAATCATTATCAACAACATTCATTACGGCCGAAAGCCAAAACGTCAATGCGGCTGTATTTTCTTTTAGAACACGAATTTGCCACTTACCTGCATAGCAGCCAAAAAGTTCAGCCAATGCCCTTTTCCCAACTCCCTTCCCTTTGAATTTACGTAACACAAAGAATTGCTCAATATCATACACCTCTGATTTATAAGGATAATCACGAAGTAAAACAAAACCAGCGAGTTCTTTATCTACATAGATAAAATAAGGGATGTGGTTAGCTTGAGACCAATAAGGGTCTAGCGAAGTAGGTTTAAAAGCGTACAAACCATCCGAATTAGGGCTCCAGCCCATATATTCAGACATATCGTAAACATAATAAGGAAATAGATTCTCCAATATATGCCTATCATTTAATTCAATTCGTTTCAGGGAGACTTCCATACTTCCTCTAAATAATTAACCCCACCACGGAGCTTTGTTTCTAAAATACCATCAGTCTTATTCTCAATAACAATACATATGAGAATTTGAAGCAAGTATAAACATATATATATGAACAAAGTATTCACTTTTCATTCATTAGTAGTAAGCCACTATAGCGGCAGGTAATGAATTAGAGATTAAATGATGAAGAAAATATTAGTAAGCCTTTCACTGTTCGCAGCATTAATAGCAGGTACAGCAACAGCAGAAGTTAATGGTGAAGACTTTAATGAATTTCCCAAGCAAGATGCAGCGCATTGCTTTGGCTGGGCTGCTGGCTTAGATAAAGACCAAGATTACGCTCGATTTATTGTCGAACTGTCTAAGGGACGTTCAGACAGCGTTAAAAATGACCCATTTATTATGGAAGAATTCGGTACAGCAATGGGTTATTCGGAAGCTATGGTTGAGTTTGCAGGGCAAGCGAAGGCCGACGAAAAATACACTCAGGTATGTGAACCAATCAAAACGAAATATGGCTTCTAAAAAAGTGACTCTTAAGTGATAGCTTTTATTTCAAATAATAACGTTTAAGTAGAAGCATTTTAAACTGGCTCAAAATCAATCATGCCTCTCTATGAAAGGCATGATTGTCTTTAAATAAGTTCCCACTAGCAATTCCCATTTTGAGACTCTAGCCAACCGACTCATCATGCTGCCTGAACGCAACTCAGTAACTTTGATTCTAAGCCGTCATCTATGGCATGTGAGATAAGCTCTATTCTACTTTCCGCACATTCATCAAGTTCAATTTCAGTTAGACCATCAGGTGTCAAATTATAACCAGCAATACCACTATCAGTGATGAATACCGCTTTCATACGCTCCACGTTTAATTCAACCAATAGCAAAATAAGCTTAGCTCGGTCAAAGACTTTATCAGCAGAAAAGCGCCAGCCTACACTCTTAAACCCCTCACCTTCATTAATGGCTTTGATCACTCCACTTTCTGGCATAGGAGCTTCTGAAGCGAGAGGCTTACTGTGCCCATGATGGTGATGATGTGGAGGGTTCATATAAATGCCAGTATTGCCTTCGAACTCAGAAAATGAAATCACACCATGCTCTGCAAATATTATCTTAGAGTTTGGGCTACCCATCGCTGCCACATACGCTTGTAGTTTTTCTGTATCACCCTCTTGGTACAAATCAAGCTTATTCCCCACCACCGTATCGGCAATAGCAATTTGCTGGTTGAACGTTTCATTAGCAGTATAAAGGTTGTCTGAAAGCTTGCGCGCATCCACCAGCGTAATATTCTTCTGCAAAGAAAGTACTTTCTGATAATGTTCTGTCGAAAGAACCTGAAGAACTTCTTTTGGGTGACCAAGCCCTGTAGGTTCAATTAATAAGCGATCCGGCTTCGCTTCCATCAGCAGCTGATTCAAAGCAATTTGCATAGGTAGACCAGCAGCGCAGCACATACACCCACCTGGTACTTCACGAATAAACACTTTTGCTTTTTCGTTTTTATTGCCTTGGATCAAGCTACCATCAACGCCAATTTCACCAAATTCATTAACGAGTACAGCCCAACGTTCATTATCCGGTTTATTAGCCATAAGGTTTAGAATAGCTGTTGTTTTTCCTACACCGAGAAACCCAGTAATAATATTCGTTGGCACCCCTAAAATAGGCTGATCATCAAAGCTCATTGGTGATCCTCCTATAACCTTGAACAAGCGTATGGTTTGCTGACACCACTGACTCTGAAAACGCAGAGTATTCCGGTGGTACTTTTGAAATATTGTTCAAATCAAAACCAGCCCCTATATTCGTCATAGGGGGAACGTGAAAGTTCTCTGGTAAGTCTAAGCCATCCACCACACAGTTATGACGAATCACGCATCCCTTTCCAATCAAGGCATTAAACACAACTGAATTGAAGCCAATGAATACGTCATCGCTGACTTCACATGGACCATGGATGATAGAGCGATGAGCAATAGATGAACGCTCACCAATAGTGACGGCAGCTCCGGCTTTAGAGTGAATAACCACACCATCTTGAATATTAGTTCCACGTTTAATCACGATAGCTTCCATGTCGCCTTGTTCATTCACTTCATCCGCACGAATAACGGCATAAGGACCAATAAAAACGTTATCTTCAATAATTACCTTGCCACAAACGATGGCTGTTGGATCAACAAACGCCGCTTCTGACACCTCAGGCATATGCCCACTAGGGTTTCTTCTTAACATATTTATTTCTCATTATTCATGTCTAGCAAGACACATTTAAAGTTTGTTCGACTGGCAGGGTTTAGGTTTAGGTTTAGGTTTAGGTTTAGGTTTAGGTTTAGGTTTAGGGATTAGCTTAAGAGCTATTTGGCGCATTCATCACAAATACAATTAATTTCAAGTTGTGGGCTAATGATTGTGAAACCTTCTTGTTCTGCATGAGATCTAAGCCCGGAAATCATTGTAGGATCGATTATTTGCTCACTGATTTTGTTGCACTTAGAGCAGATAAAAAATTGAGGAACACCGTGTGCGTGATCGCAAAGAATATGAGAACAGACAATGTATTTATTAGACACTTTAAGTTTATGGGCGAAGTGTTCACCCTCTAGAAAATCTAATATGCGATAAACGGACATTGCTTGAATACTCTGAGAAAAATGTTCGTTGCAATAATCCACCAGCTCATAGGCAGATAAAGCCTTATTAGCATGCACCAAAGCCCGTAGCACTAACTTACGTTTCGATGTGAGCTGCTTACCGCGAGTCTTACAGCTTTTCTCTACATGATTAATAATCGTGTTAATTGTGCTCATTCAACTCACTTTTCTCGAATTCACTTTGTCACGCCCCATTTTAGTTACGTTATAACATAACAATTTAAATCTTAACAACGATGATATTCGATTTCTTGATGGTGATAGAAGGTTTGGGGAACGTTATTCTCAATAACTCACCTCGATAAGAGAGATTCACTTGTATTTATTCTAATTTACGCTCAAAATTAAACTGTATAAATAAACAGTAGTTGTACTTATGAATATTATCCCTATTTCTGCGAGCGCTGGTATCACTGGCTTTGAAAGCCCTGCAGCCGAATACACACAGTTACCCTGCAACTTAGATCAATTGCTTGTTGAGCATCCTAGTTCCACTTTTATTGGTAAAGCCTGTGGCGATTCCATGGAGGGTGTAGGCATATTTGATGGTGATTTACTCATCGTAGATAGATATGTCACAGCTACGCATAACGATATTATTGTGGCGAACTTCAACGGAGAGTTCGTGTGTAAGCAGCTAGACATTCGCCGCCGTTTACTCATATCAGCTAATGACAAAGTCTTACCTGTTGTCATTAACGACTTTGATAATTTTACTGTTGAAGGCGTGGTAATACGCTCTATCCGCTGCCATCGTCCTAGCCACCTTCTGAGTGAAAGTTAATGTTTGCTCTTGTTGATGCTAATAGCTTTTATTGCAGTGCAGAGCAAGTTTTTCGCCCTGATTGGCGAGGTAAACCAATTGTCGTGCTATCTAATAATGATGGCTGTGTCGTAGCGGCAAACAGACAAGCTAAAGAAGCAGGCATTCCAAAATTTCAGCCATATTTTAAAGTCAAAGCTTTATGCGAAGAAAAAAACGTCATAACCCTATCTTCTAACTATGAATTGTATTCAGATTTATCCGCCAAAATGATGGAGGTGATAGGACGCTTTGCGCCTGAACAACATATCTATAGCATTGACGAGTCTTTCCTTTCTTTCGTTCATAGCTTCCCCGCCATTCCCTGTTTACGAGAGCAAGGTATGCTCATTAGACGAGCTGTCTGGAAAGAGTGTCGCTTACCTGTTTGCGTTGGGGTCGGGCCCACACTTACTTTAGCGAAAGTTGCCAATCATGCTGCGAAAAAGATCCAGGGATTCAACGGTGTCTGCGTTCTCGATAATGACCGAGACCGTCAAGCCGTACTGGCAAAAGTTGAGGTTGGTGAAGTATGGGGAATTGGGCGTAAGCTTTCTAAGAAAATGAAGGTGATGGGTATTAACTCAGCTTTTGATTTAACCCAAGTGCCTATCGGTCTTATCCGAAAAAATTTCAATATTGAAATCGAAAGGACCGTTCGAGAACTCAATGGGCAAGCATGTAAAGGTTGGGATACTGCTCGCGCAGATAAGAAACAAGTGTATTCCACTCGAAGTGTTGGAGAGCGTATTCTTGATCTCACTTCCTTACAGCAAGCATTAAGCAAACACGCCGGTATCGCCTCTCAAAAAGTGCGAGCTCAAGGCTCTCTATGCAAAGTCATGTTTTGCTTTGCTGCCAGCTCCCCTTTTGATAATCAACCAGCCAGTTTTAGAGCTATCCACCGCTTTCCGTACGCAACCGCAGACGTCACTCAAATCACTCAAGCAGCGAATGCATTAGCGTTAGAGTTATTCAAGGAAGGAGTTCGATACTACAGAATTGGAGTTGGGTTGATTGACCTAGTTGATGGTAACCATGAACAAAAAGATTTATTCAATGAAAACCCAAATAATAATGAACTTATGGCGGTATTTGATGGGCTCAATAAAAAATATGGCAGCAACACACTTTTTTTAGGTGCCCAAGGTATTGAGCATAAATGGGGGATGCGACGTGAAATGTTAACGCCGCAATACACCACCAAGTGGCGAGACCTACCAACCATTAAATGTGTATAGGTTCTTGAGAGACCAATAAATCAATCGCCGATTGGCACGATAAAGTGATATGAGAAGTCAATACTTCAACGGCTTTGTCGATATTTCGGTTTAAAGCCAGTTGTAATAGCTCATCGTGTTGAGCATCTAATTTCTCTCGGATATTTTGATCAGGCTCTGCAATACGTCGATATTTATCCAAGGCTAGGTTCAGTCGTATCGAAAAATCAATTAAGTAGTTCGACTGACTTCCCGACAGTAAAATTGCGTGAAACTCTTCATGAGCCTCGCTCCACGCTTCAAGATCTTTCAATGACAAGCTTAACCGAGATAACTTGTGATGTGCAGCGACTAAGCTTGCTTCCCAGTCCATGTCACCATTTTTAAGTGATAAACAAAGAGCCTCAGTCTCAACAAGGATACGAGTGTGCTTGATATCAAGAATGTCTGAATAACTTAGGTTGGGAATTGAAAAACCTTTATTATTTTCTTGATCAAGCATCCCTTGTGCTGCTAGCTGGCTCAAGGCTTCTCTTAAAGGCGTCAAGCTAACATTATAAACCTCTTTTAAATGGGAAATTTTCAGCTTTTCACCAGCAGGATATACACCATCTGTAAGGTCTTGCTTTATTTTCTTATAAATTATCGAACTTTTGGTCTGAGACATTATTTCATTCCCTTAATCACTACTGTTGACTATTTTAACTCATATGATTAATTTGTTGAATAATTTTAAAATAATCGATCATTTTAAATGAGACACATAATCGCAAGGATGACATGAATGACCATGGAAAAATTTTTATCGTCGGTAACCAGTAACCACGAGACTCACCATGTAAGATCCATTACCGCTTATTGGGAAGAATCATGAAAACACAAAGAGACTTATTCAATGCCTTCTTCCGTATCGGTATTTTTGGATTTGGCGGCGGACCAACCATGATTCCATTGGTTCATAAGGAAGTCGTCGAAAACTACCAATGGATGCCCGATGATGAATTCAGCAATGTACTGGCGATTGGCAACACTCTACCAGGTCCTATTGCGACCAAAATGGCGGGATACATCGGCTATAAAGTAGGCGGCATTACCGGATGTATAAATGCTGTGGTTGCTACCATCATTCCTTTGATCATTGTCATGATCGCAGGGCTTGGCTTAGTTAACGAATATCGCGATACCCCATGGGTAGCAGGCATGGCGATGGGCGTAGTTCCGATTGTGACTTGGATGATGGCAAAGTTATGTTATGACTTTTTCTTGAAGGGACATAAGGCGGTAGGAGCCGTAGCGACCGGATTACTATCCATAGCCTCTTTGGTACTTATACTTGTATTTAATGTCCACCCGGGGCTGATTATTGCGGCAGTGCTCGCCAGTGTATTAGTAAAACCAGAGAAAAAAATCGAACTTAAAACCAATGAAAAGGAAGGATAAGTATGCAGCTCTATATTGATATTTTCCTCGCTTTCTTTATACCTAACATTGTGGGTTATGGTGGTGGTCCTGCCATTATTCCTCTAATTGAAGCACAGGTGGTTGGCCAATATGGTTGGATGGATGCAACAAGGTTTGCAGAAGTTCTAGCATTAGGAAATGCCTTACCAAGCCCAATTGCCACTAAGATGGCAGGCTACATTGGTTACGAAGTGGGTGGCATTTTTGGGGCTTTCATAGCCGTGTTTGCTACAGCAGCGCCAACTATCTTAATTATGATTATCGCTATGAGTATTCTCTATAAATACAGAAATGCGCCAAAAGTAAAAGCATTGAGTGCATGGGTTTTACCGGTGATTGCTGCGCTTATGGCTATCTTGTCTTATAAGTTAGTGGTATCAGGAGTTGATGCCGGAATTACCCATTTTGTTTTATTGTTCGTTTTCGCCGCGGTGACATTAGAAAAGCTCAAAATTCACCCTACATGGGTTATTTCAAGTGGATTGGTTTATGGGGCAGTCTTTCTAGGAAATTAGAATAGGTGAACGAGCCGCAAAGCTTTCATTCAAATCAAAACTCCAAAGCCGTAATTTACTCATTAATAAGGTTCATATCAGGTGAACCTTATTAATGGTCACTCAACCAAGCTACTTCCACCAGATTACTTCCACCAAACTATTCCCGCCAAGCTACTTAGCGGATTTGTGCCACTCCAAGATCTGCTGAAAATATGTCTTATCGAGTAATTTAAATTGGTTGGTTGTCGACGTTGTAGATAGAATGCGATCACAGCGAAAGGTGCGAGGTGCATCTCTCAAGTGATCATAAGCCAAGACATACCAAATTGGGTAGTTGAGCAATAAGTAATGAGGCTCGATCTCCCGCAGAGTAACATCACCATTCTCTGCTCGGTAGTTTATACGTAAAGAAGTTCTCTCAAGGAAGCCCTGCTGCAGCTGTTGCTGCACGGTTAAATCAGTCATTGTAAAACCGCCCTGCACGTCGGTTGATGCCGTCTCCCCAATCAGTATTCTTGATTTTAACCCACTCACTTTTCGTCGTTTATCAGGTGATAAAGATGCTTCTAGCTGCCTCTTAATCGCCGCAAGATTTGTCAAGAAAAGCGGTGACCCCATTTGTTCGGCTATCGCCATACTTATCATCAATTCAACAGCTTCAATATAACTAAGATTCAACCGACCAACGCCCCAATTTCGGTCTACCCGTACTCCTCCTCCTCGCCCGCGATCAGCATCAATAGGAACTCCTTGATCTCTTAACAGCTGGATGTCTCTCGCAATTGTACGTTCACTCACGCCGTGGAGAATAGCCAGTTCTTTCTGAGTACAAAGATGATCTTGTTTGAGATCGGCTGCCAGCTTTTCTAGCCGCTTAATTCGAGTATTAGTATTAGTCATTCATTTAATATGACAGAAATTGTCATATTTATAAATACACTGAATACAACAACCACACTAGACAAGGAAATACTATGTCAGCTATTACTATTTTTGCACCTATAACACTCGCGCAAGGATTCACAGAAACCGACCTATTAAATGCATCTGCCAATTTCCAAAAGGATTTTGTCGCTAATCACACAGGGATATTGCGCCGTGAGCTTGTTAGGAAAGGAGATGGATCTTATTTAGATATAGTGAAGTTTCGTAGCCGAGAAGACATGGAAGATGTCATAGAAAAAGAACAAAGCTGCGAAGCGGCAGCAAAGTTTTTCTCAATAATGGATCTATCCGACTATAACCCTGAAGAAGAAATGGAAACTTACGCTTCTTTAGTGACCTACAAATAAGGGTAATCATTGATACTAAAATTCTAGATAAAAGGAATAAAGGTTGCCAATAGACGCTGCCTTTCATTAGATGATAACTCTCAAAGGTTTACCCCACATGATCCGATCACCCATCATTCCCGACGCGCCAAAAGCCATTACCAAAGGTGTGCCACTAAAGCTGTTAATTAATGATCCAGCTATTGAGTGTTTAGCTCTCAATATTGTTTACGTCTATCGCCAGTTTAATGTTGATGCCTTTTGTAATCAGGCTAAATCAGGTTTAGAAGCACTTTCATTGATGGAAAGAGGAAAGCATGTTGCCGTGGCTTTGAAATCGAATCTTCCTCAGAATTACACCCAAGCTATAACTATTATAATGAACTCACTCACCCCGGAAGAAGCGTTTACCGAAGAGTTTGGTCTCTCTGGTTTCTTTTATCTGCCTCATAGCTTTTTCATTTCAGAGTACGGACTTGATAAAGAAAATAATGGTGGGGAAGATCCTTTTGATGTCTCGATGAATGCGATGTTTAAGCTCACTAAACGTTTTACAGCTGAATTCGCCATTCGCCGCTTCCTCATTGAACAGCAAGATCGAACTTTAGCGCACCTCGAAAAAAGACTAAATGATAACTGCCCAAATATAAGGCGACTATGTACGGAAGGCACCAGACCCAAATTACCATGGGGAAAGAGAATCCAATCTTTCGTCATTAACCCCCAACCAACGCTTCCATTTATTGAAGCATTGAAAGATGACGAATCACTATTTGTGAGAAGAAGTGTCGCGAATCATCTTGGGGATATTGCAAAAGATCACCCACAGATCGTCTTCACATTATGCGAGAGTTGGCTCGAACAAGGAGCCTCCGATGAAGTCAAATGGGTAATAAGACACGCACTGCGCTACCCAGCAAAACAGAAGAACTCACAAGCCCTTTCAATAAGAAATGCAGCTAAAATATAAGAAGTTACAAGTAGATAAACAAGATCTAAAAACGTGATATTTGAGCAAAGGTATAATGAAAATTGATTAAAAAAGCATATCAAGCGCTTGATATGCTAAATCATCTAAAACGTTAAACTATTTGCAGCTTGGCAGTAATGTCTGATACATCGTTTTAAAGCCTCGTAACGAGACAGCGATCTTCTCAACTTCTTCCCCATCACCTTGCAGTTCCACCTTCAAGGATTCTGCGCTATAAAACGACTCCAGTAAGTCTAATGGTACCGTTGCCCAATGTGTTTTACCTTTGATCCAAACATCCATTGTGAACGTTTCAGCATTCTTAAATGATGCGCTTGCAGAATAACCCAGCTCTTGCCTTGGTAAACCATTAAAAAACAATAGGTTCACACCCTCTGTTGTACATCGCAATGCGACAGTTTCCGTATTACCATCACTCTTAACACTAGAGACCCCAAGAATCACCGCTTCGCCCGTATCGAAACTCTTCGATTCATAATGTTCCCAATCTTGATAAGTATTCGCTAACTCCAAACCGGCGACGGCATTAAAAGTACATATGGAAAGTAACCCGAGTAATAACTGTTTTTTCATCTTTATTGTCCGATAAATAAGTCACACACTAGCGCCAATCATTCTACGTAACTCATATGTAGAATGATTAAAACGCTTGCGTGACTTAGATATTTATTTGAATTATTAGTTTGACTTATCCGCAGCCAATTCAGGTAGCAGCACAGCCTCAAAACGATTAGCCTGAGTTAAAAACTGACGCATAACTCCATCAATTATCAACTTGTTCGCCTCACTGTTCGCTCGGCGTTGAGCTTGAATTAAGCGCGGGCTATCCGTCAGTAGATAAGATTGTTCCATCGCATTTAACATACCTAGATCTGAACGCAGGTAACGGTCAATTTGGTCGTCACGTTGAACTAATTTATTCTCAAGCACTTGTTCATCGGCTCCTTGAATTGCAACTGAATTCAGCACTGAATGCGTCAGTGATATTAATTCATCGACTCGCTCCGGTGCGCAAGTGAACAAAATTCGTCCTTCGGCTTGCGAGCTGTAATTATCTTGCCAAAACCAACTCGCCACACCATAAACTCCCGATGCCTGCTCTCGAAGCTTCAAGCGTAACTGCTCTTGAACTAACTCGCCGCTCAACTCCAAGTAGTAAGCATTATCTGGTCGCCACTGAGAATCTTGAACTAAGTAGATCTCAACTTCTGCTCTCGGCTCTTTAGAATCGGCTTTGCTGTAACGCACTTCTGGCGACGACGCTCTTAACTCGTAGTGATCTCTCGAAGGCTCTTTCACCTCAACCGAGGATAAATAGCGCGCGGCAAGTTGTTCAAGTTGATGAGCGGTAATATCGCCCACGACAAAATAGGTGTAATCCGTTTTACCAGCGATGTATGCTTGATAAACATCACTAAGCCCTTGTGTCGTATAGGATCCCGCTTGTTCACCATTATCGCTATACACTGTCGGAATGTCAGGAAAGCGTAGCTCCGAGACCTTTCTAACAAAGCGATCGGCACCGTCAAACTGGCTGCCAGTTAAACGCTGCTCCATCTCAACTTGGTACTCTTTTAGTGATTTTTCCGATACTGGACTTGCCGCCAATTTTAAATGAAATAGCTTTAACATCTTTTCAAAACTGTCGGTCTTCGCCCAACCAGAGAAGCCTTGTTGGTAATCTCCAACCAGTGTCGACATCACTACAGGGTTACCACGGAAGATGGTTTGAATATCAGCCTGTGGGACAATACCGACTCCCGTATCATCCACTAGACTGACCGCAGTTTTTAGAGCTTGATAATCTTGTTGAGGAATTGAGCGTAAACCGCCTTCAGTTAACGCTTTAAAGTGGACTTGACCAGGGTTGCTGTCGCTATAGCGATAGACAAGTTTACTTCCATTGCTCAAGCGATATTCAGTAATACGATGTTCCGCCCACTTTTTCTCTTGCTTGAGTGTCCCTAACTTTGGGTCAACAACTGGCAATACAGCTTGGCTGTCATCGATAACCCATAGCGGCTGTTTGCTAAGCATGTTCGACTGCCATTCACTCTCAATCCACTCAGTCGCCAATTTAGGTTGTCGCTTATTAGTTGGTTGAGTTAACAAAACTAAACGCGATTTAGGTTGTATAACTCGTCGGAAAGCTTCATTCACTTGCTTAACGTTGATACGGTCTAAAAAGTATTTGTTAAGCTGATAAGCTTGCTCTTTATCTATCAATATCTGTTTGCTAGCGGCTGATACCATAAGGTCTCCAGCAAGGTCGATACTGTAATTTTTTTTGTCTTGGTTTCGGTCAATAACACCTTTAAGACGACTGATTTCTCCGCGCACTTCCTGTTCAGAAAAGCCGTGCTGAGTGAGCTGAGCAACAAATTGGAACAATCCTTGTGTTGCCTGCTCATACTGCCCTTCAACAAGTTGTAAAGAGAACACCGCTTGTGATGTTTCTCTACCTACATTTGACGAGTAAAAGTTTGCTGCGTTGACCACGTTATCTTCATCTTGTTCCCAACGTTGAAGACGAACATTGAGCAGACGCGTCGCTATTTGATGAGCAAGATCCTCTTGGTAGCGAGCGTAGCTAAGATCTGGTTGGAAAGTTGAGAAAAAGCTGACCTCCACTGATGGCGATGAGTACCCCTCTTCTGATACCACTTCACTACGCCAGTCTTCCACTAGTGGGATGCTGTAATCAACGGTCTCTAACGGTGAATCAGGCGCTTTGGCATCACCTAATTTACGAGTAATTAGCTGTTTGATTTGTTCAGTTTGAACATCGCCAACGACCACAACCGACATATTGTCTGGGCGATACCATTTAGTATAAAAGTCCGCAACTCGATACTTTGATACATTTTTAATGGTGTGAGGGTCACCAATTGGGTCACGCATAACATAGCGTGAACCAGCCATTTCAATCGCACTTTTCTTATCACCCAACCTTAACATTGGACCTAATCGAGCACGCCACTCCTCCAAAACAATGCCACGTTCTGCATCTAAATCCCCTTTGAGCATAGTGACATTACTTGCCCAATCAGAAAGTACATCCATCACCAATTCAAGAGTTTCCGGATCGTTACTCGGCAAGTTAAGGGTGTAAACCGTATTTTCAAAGTCGGTAAACGCATTGATGTCGACACCAAATTTCATTCCCGCTTCTTCCAATACTTTAATGACTTCATTCCCGGGGTAATGTTTTGTGCCATTAAAAGCCATATGTTCAACGATATGAGCGACACCTCTTTGATCATCGTCTTCGCTCATTGAACCAGCATTAACGACCAAGCGGACATAAACTCGCGATTCAGGATTAGTATTTTCAGCAATGTAATAGCTCAAGCCATTTTCAAGCTTGCCGACTTCTACGTTGCTGTCAAAACTCAACGTCTGAGATAGGTCCAAAGTCGAATCTACACTTTTAGTCGGTGTAATCACCTGACAAGCCCCTAAAAGTGCCGCGCTTGCCAATATCAGTATTTTGTTAATCTTCATAAATATTTAAACGATTGTGTTTGTGTGCATAAAATAAGTTGGTTTTGCTCTTCTTCGTGACTCTCGCGATGTGAGACTTCGACGATATAGCTATCTGGGAGTTGCACCTTCATTACTTCACGAATTGAGCGGTAGCTTTCAGGATCGAGCGCCGACATTGCTTCATCCAAGAAAAGCCATTGCGGCTTTTGAACCAAACTGCGTGCCAGCATGATTTTCTGAAGCTCACCGCCTGAGACATTTTGCTGCCAGTTATTTTGCATATCGATTTGATCACTGAACTTAGCAATACCTGCGAGCGTTAACGCTTCAGACAACTCTTCATCAGATACTGAATTGCAGTTCGGATACAAAAGAATGTCACGCAGAGTCGCATTAGGCAGATACGGTTTTTGTGGAATAAACATACATTCGCTGTCGTCAGGCATGCTGATCTCACCATTTTGATAAGGCCACAGCCCTGCTAACGAGCGAATAAAGGTACTTTTCCCGCCTCCAGACACACCTTTAATGACGATACTTTGAGAAATAGCACCACTTTGTTCCGAAAGTAACGGCTGTTGTTCAGGTGAATACAAATTGAGATCACGCCACTCTGGCTTCTCTGATCGTGGTAATGAATTTGCATTTGGTAACGCTTCTAATTGAGCGTGGAATGTGATTAATCGGTCGGTGACGGCGCGCCAATCTGAAAGTTCTTCATAAGAGTCGACAAACCAACTGAAGGCTTCTTGAACACGATAAAAACCCGTTGCAGTTTGCATCATATCGCCAAGTTGTAACGCACCACTCATCAATCTTGGTGAAGCAACCAAGTATGGGAAAATTCGCGCAACCTCATTGTAGCCACTGGTAAACGCACCATATTTTAGCTTCATGCCAGTGAGCTGTTGCCAGTTGTCCCAAACCTTACCGAATAAGGTTTGTGTGCGGCTGTTTTCTGCTAGTTCGCCACGTTGTAAAGCAATAGATTCCGCATGCTCTCGTACACGCATTAAGTGGAAACGAAAGTCGGCTTCACTTTTTTCTTGTTCAAAGTTCAGTGGTACCAAACGCTTGGCAATTTTATGCGTCAACCAAGTACCAATGATGGAATAAACAATCGCAACCCACACCATGTATCCAGGAATCACCCACTCACTATCAGCAAACTCAAACGTTAGGCTCCCAGACAAATTCCAGAGAATGACTACAAACGAAAATAAACTGGTTACAGTTCGAAGTAACCCCAACCCCATCTTCAACGTTTTATCACAGAAATCTTTCACATCCTGCGAGATTCGCTGATCTGGGTTATCACTGTCTGCATAACTGAGTTGATGGCGGTACAAGCGTTTTCCGCCTAACCACTTTTCGAGGAAAGTATGAGTAAGCCAACGACGCCAGCGAATACGCAAGGTTCTACGCAGATATTCCTCTGCTAAATCAATGACGGTATACACCACCATAATAAGCACAAATTGACCCAGCATATTCCAAAAGTTATGCCATTCTTCATTTTGCATTAGGTTGAAAAAATCACGGTTCCAATTGCTGTATAGAACCGCGACTTCAACAATCAAATAGTTCAAACCAACAACAAAGCCGAGCAGCAGCCAAGCAATACGTTTCTCGTCGCTGCTCCAGTACGGATGTGCTAGCGACCATACTTGAGAAAGGAAGGATTTGTCTTTTAGAGACAAAGGGGATGGGTTAGACATATTTCACCAAAAACGACAAGGCAACCAGTAGCTGAAAACCACTGGTCACCTATTATCAAAAAATTAAAAAGAAGTGATTAGAATTCGTAACCTAGCTCAAGCCAGAACTCACGACCTGGGGAGTACATGCCGTAATCGCCCTGTCGATTCGCTTTTATTTCATCTTTACGAACTTGGTCAAGTACATTTAGTACGTCCACTTGCACGTACGCAGAGTGTGTGCCGAATAGGCTTGGTTGGTAGCGTAATCGGGTATCCCATTGAGTATGAGTGCCATATTCATAGTGACGATACGCTTCAATATTATTGCTATCAGTAGACAGATACTCATATTTATCAACAGGTGCTTTTATGTAGACTTTGTTCGCCCAAGTCACATCATAGCTAGGGATTCTCATATCAAGACCAAAACGGGCAACCCACTCTTCTGTGTTGCTATTTACCTCTTTTTCCATTTGAGCTTTGGTCGTTAACTTGCCATCAAAGATGACTGTTTGGTTAGGATCCTCGATGTCAGATCTATCTGTAACCAAATAATCAATACCCACAGTTGTGGACCATTGAGTAGGACCAAGTACCCATGGAAGGATGTTGGTGGCTTGAAGTGTATAAGTATCGGTTGCGAAGCTTGAGCCGTTGTAATAAGTATAAATTCTCTTATTACCGTCTCTAGTTTCATTATGTTCTATCGTGTTTCTAAAGTTGCGATACACATAGCCTGCTGATACAAGGAAATTCCCAGCCACCTGATCGACACTAAAGCTGATTTCATCTGAATACTGAGTATCTAGATTTTTAATCGACTCGTAATCTCGCGTTTCATCGCCATTCAACTTTAAAATTTCGCCAGCAAGTTTCATCATTGCAAACGAGCGACCATAGTAACGGTTAGCGCCCAAATTCACCGTTGTATCATTTGTTGCAGTCCAAGAGCTGCTGAAGCGATAGGCAATATTGGTATTTTCAAGGTAGTCATCTTGATCTACACGAATACCTGGTCGGAATGTAAAGTCATTCCATTTAATAATATCTTGAGCATAAAATGCGTAATCTTGATAGTCGGTAGAGACAGTACCTTTACTCGCAGTGCTCGTGCGGTCGTCGATTACCATACCGTAGAAGTAAGTCACGATTCTCTGAGTTGCATCCTCATCACGGTTAAAATCAAAGTCCGTTTTTCGATAGCTCGCACCAATAGAAGGCAAGTGAGAAGTACCAGCTAACTCCATACGATCGAAATCGTAATCCAGTTTCAATTCGACATTCTGTTGAGTCAGTTGACTATCTCCATAGCCACCTTCCTCATAGTCCATATCATTATCTAGGTCACTTGTTACAACAGCATAAGTAGAATTTGATTCGCGCTCATCTTGAAACTTATCGTAGATAGCCGTCGCTGATATTGCCCCAGAGCCAAGACGTTGATTCCACTTGATAGTTGAACCATAAGCCAAGTGTGTATCTTTTACGTTTCCGTCCAAGTTAGTTGCATAGTATTTCCCTTCTTCATAATCAGATAGACGAAATCCAACTTCAAGGCTGCGGTCAACACTTGGTATCCAATTAAAATTAGCGAGGAAGTTATCTGACTGACGAGTATGATCCCTAAAATCAGTATCTCCGGCTTTGTTAATTAAACGCTTCTGACTAATGTCTGATTCACGACGACTAAAGCCAACAACCATGCCTATATCGTCTGTTAGGGACTGTTCAGCCATCACGCTGAAGAAATCTTTCTTGTAATCAGGTTGATATTCTGCGCCATACCCATTTGGAACAGCGTTTTCTAAATCAGATTTAATATTGCTATCAACTTGCATTTCAGCCCAATCAGATTGAGTTGTTCTATAGTTCAGTCTTACACGATCTTCACCGCTATACTTGCGCGTTTTGGCATCAATAGCACCACCCGTAAAGCCACCTAAGTGTGCTGGAACATTAGATGTGTAAACTTCTACACCACCTAATAAATTCGCATCAAAGTAATACGCTTGCCCTGAACTAACGCTAGGAATAGTGCCAGCAGTTCCATCAAACAAACCAGATAAAATACCGCTTGGATCAAGATCATTATTGACGTTTGCACCATCAACAAGATAAGCCGTTTGTGATGGTTCTGCGCCATGAATAGACACAGAAGCAGGTTTAATTTCACCACCTTGAAAACCATTTAAATCACCACCAGCAAAACGCACATTTGGGTTATCTTTTAAATAGTCCGTTAAGTTCCCGTTTGATGACGGTGTATCTTTAATGTCATCAGCATCAAGCGTCTGTTTAGTTGAAAGATCATCATCTCTCGTATCGGTTACATTAACGGTAAGATCAGTTTGAGTATTCGATGGTTTTTCTGTTTCTGCATAAACGCTGGACACAGAACAGAGCGACGCAATGGTCACGGCGAGGATAGTTTTATTAAAGGTGTGCATTTCAAAAGTTCTAAGTGATAATAATTATCATTAATACTAACAATAAGTCATTCAGGAAGTAAATCCCACTATGGAAACCTATTACCTTAGAATAATGCACTGCAATATCAGTTTTATTAATAGAATATTAACATTCAGAGAGATTATGGAATATCAGTAACCCTTCCAAAACCTTTATACATAAGGATTTAAGTGATAACTAATCCTATTTAGAATAAAATATCGTACACACTTTATTACAAACAAATTGTTAACAATGATTTTTTATAAAAAATTCACTTTTGTTAAGGCAATCGATAAAATGAAGGTTGGCGTTATTTAAAATAAATTTCCATCCCCCTTAAAACAAAATCAATATAAATAATTTTTATTTAATTATTAATCAAATAGTTAACCAACAAAAATATCCACAACTTTAAAAATATCGCTTTCTTTATAAATAAAAACGATTATCATTCTCTGGTTTTTAGTGTTGCTCTCAAGAATAGCACCAACCAACTATAGCAATAAGACTGATGATTCCATTTCGATTTATACCTTTAGTAATATTCTTAATATCACTGCAAAATGTATCTTTTGCAGAATCAACAACTAGTCATAAGATTCAAAAACAAACAGGTTATATTGAATCATCTTCCACGATTCAGAAGCACGTAGAAGCAATCGACGACCAAACTCAGCTTCAACGTGAAATAACAAGAAACTTGGATCATGAGATAAGGCTACAAACGCGCTATCAAAGCCAACTTCAAAGACAGCTAGAGCAATTAGAAAGTGTTGTTGATGAGTTAGAGAGTGAAATGAGTAACATTCGCCAAACAAAAGTGAATTTGTACCCTCTACTGGAAAAGATGGTCACTACCTTAGAAAACTTAGTAAGAACCGACCTACCATTTGATAAACGACAAAGGCTTGAGCGTGTTGAACGCCTCAATTTAGATTTAGATAACCCGCAAATGAGTGAAGCCGAAAAACTTGAACGTATTCTGATCGCGTATCAGACAGAGATCCAATACGGGACTCAAGTAAAAACTTGGTTTGGTCGCTTGACCCCAACTCAAGAAGTTCAATTCATCAGAGTTGGACGTTTAGGCTATTACTATTTGTCGCTGGATACCTTAACTGCAGGGATGTGGCTCGCAGCTGATCAGAAATGGGGAGCACTAGGTGCTGACGAAACTGCGCAGATTGAACAAGCTCTCATCACTCTCAATGATGGCGGCACTTATCCAGTTATCACACTTCCAAAGGCGCAATAGTCATGAATACATACTCTTCGAAGTCCTGCTCTTCATTTCTATTAACTGTATGCCTAATAGGGGTGTTCAATGTCGGTTCCGCGATAGGAGCCAGTACCACAACGTTACCAAACAACAGCCCTAGCGAAACGCTGCAAGGTATCTTTGAACGTGTTGAGCGCAGTAACAAAGATGATGTTCGACGTTATGAACAACTAAAATCTCGTAAACAAAGCCAGTTATCCGAAGTCAATGAACAAGTCAGTTCACAGCAATTTAAATTAAATGAACTCAACGAAAACAATGCACGACTTGAAGAAGATATTCTTAGGCTGCAACAAAAATTACGAGACAAGCAAAAACAAGTTGAAGCCGCTCGATCTGGGATCATTGAAGTAATAGACCTGACGTCTGCTCAGCAAAATAACTTTATCGCGAATAATCAACCTTTGGCGACTTGGTTTAATAGCCGTATGCCTAAGCCAATAGAAAAAAGTGATTTCAACATCACAACAATTAATACGCTTTGGCTTACGATGATTCAGCAAATTTCGGAATCGAGTGAACCAAGAGAATATATAGGCGATATATTATTGCCTAGCGGTAAAGTTGAACGTGCTTCAATTCAGCAAATCGGAGCATTTAGCCAATTTTCCAAAGACTTCGGCTGGTTGAGCTTTGATGGTGCCCGTCAGCAATGGCAACAAATCACACCACACCCCCAATTTAACCGCACACCAGATCAATGGGTTATCGACCCTAACTTTGGTTTGGGTTTTATCGCATCGGCAAAACAGCCTAAGTGGTACGAATTTTATAAGCCCGCTGGCATTATTGGTTTACTTATTACCTTCATTGCAGTGATTGGATTTTCTATCGGCTTGGTTCGCCTCATTACGCTGACTAAAGAGAAAAGAGCGGTAACCCACCAAGCCAGCAGGCTGAGTGCACTCTCAAATGGGAACATTCTAGGGCGAGTACTCATTCAGCTTAAAGAGTGCGCGACCGAACAAGAAATGGAAGACGTGGTTGATGCAAATATCAGTCGCGAAATGCCTTGGTTACACAAAGGCATAGGAACATTAGCAGTATTGGCAGCCATTGCCCCTCTTATGGGGTTATTAGGTACCGTTGGCGGCATGATCGAGACATTTTCGGTGATAACTGCTCAGGGCGTAACAGATGGGGATCTACTTTCTGGCGGTATTGCCGAGGCACTACTCACAACCAAACTAGGGCTTCTTGTGGCTGTACCTTTACTTATCATCCATTGCTTAGTTAAAAACCAAGCACAACAACTTGCCGAAATTTTAGAATACCAAGTCACCAGTTTAGTGGTCGATATTCGCTACGGAAAACGTGAGCCATGTTAGATCAACTCATCAATGCTCGCTTACCAATAGACCACCCTATCATGTGGTTTATTGGTTTTATATCGCTTGTAATGTGGGGGCTAATCATTCAGTGCTATTCACGTCTGCGTTCGCTGAAACATATCGATTTATCTTCGCAAATTGAAGTAATACTGACTCAGTACGCCAACATTAGTTCAACTGAACGTAACTATTTACGGCAGGGTTGGGTAAGCCAAATTAGCCAGTACCTCAGCGTAGGACTTAGCGAAATTCGCTTATTTGTTCGCATTCTTCCAATGCTTGGCCTGCTTGGCACTGTCGATGGAATGATGGCTTGTTTTGAGCAACTCAATAGTAACGATGTACTCAGCGCCGTCTCGAATGGTATTAGCCAAGCTATGCTAACGACTTTAGCTGGCTTGCTTGCCGCCCTATCAGGTATGTACTTGGCTTATAACCTAAAAAGACAGCATCAAAAGCTCCTCGGCCACTATTCTAATCAATGGAAATTCCATGAAAATTAAATCTTTCACCGATAGAGAGGAATCACCTCAAGTCGACCTGACTCCGTTGATTGACGTCGTGTTTATTCTTCTGATCTTCTTTATTTTATCGGCCAACTTCCAAAAGGAATCAGCTATAGAAGTGGATAGACCTAGTGCCTCTAGCTCTACATTAAAGTCCGAATCAAAAACACTCACTGTCAGTGTCGATCGCGAGCACAATATTTGGTTTAACGGACAAAACATCAACCTAAGCCAATTACAGTTTCAAGTAAAAGCACAGTTAGTAGGTAACAAAACGACGAATGTCATTATCAATGCCGACCGAAGCTTAGATACCGGTACACTTATCTCCGTAATTGACACACTGCGCTTATCAGGGCTAACTAATGTTGCTATCGCTACCCAAGACTAGTACAGCAAAGTTGCTCGCTATTTTACTGATGACTTTACTCATCAACATGTTGTTGGTCGCTCTTTTGCACGTATTAATCTCAACACACAAAAATCAAAAAGTTCGTCCATTACATACAACGTATGTTCAAACAATTTCCTCTCAGAAAAAGCAAGAGGAACCGGCTATAAGCAAGCCCATTGTTGCAACCTCTGCCCCGACTTCCGCGCCTAGCCGCCCTGCTTTAATTAATTTTGCTATACCAGATATTGAGAGCTTAGTAACACTGCCAGAAGTGACATTTAAGCCAAGTGATGAAATTGATATCCACCTAACGTTTGATTTTTCTTTTTCTGGGCAAGGAGCACAACAAGGAAGTGATTTTCAGTCGAACGTGGTAATGGCAAAGCCGACTTACCAAATTCCACCAAAGTATCCTACAAAAGCAAAACGTAACGGAATAGAAGGTCACATCACTTTCTCTTTATTAATTAATCAGCAAGGCGAAGCGATCCAATATGAGGTTATTGAAGAGATACCTAAAGGGGTTTTCCTTCGTTCGTCGTTAAGATCCGTCATGCGTTGGAAGTTTGTGCCACCACAATCTGGCGAACAATGGCAGCAAGTCACTGTCAATTACAGCCTAGAGGGCTAATATTATGAAAAAACTCGCCCTACTATGGTTAGCTTTGGTTAGCTACATTACGCATGCAGAAGTAGACATTAAAACTTTTGAGCGTTACCAAAAACTCAGCCACTTTCTCGAACGTGACAGCATAAGTATCGATAGTTTTGCTCGATTCCACGATAACCATCAAGCTGCAAATTCAGAAACTAAAGAGCTTACTAAGAGCCTTTATTTGCAGGCTTGTTTAAAGCTTGAAATGGTAAGATGCGCACTTGATAGAACGAATGAACTTTTAAAGATCACGGAAAATCTTGCTAACAAAGAGCAACTTTTACGCCTTTCTGTACAGCTTAACTACCAAAACCAGCGTTACTTTGATGCGTTGGATAGATTCAATACATGGCGAGACTTGCATGTTTCTGAATCCGTCGCCTTAAAGCCCACACTCACGGCATCACAAACCGCAGCTATTTACACCATTGCCGGGCACAGCACTTATCACATTGAGCAATGGCAACAAACTGTAATGATAATGAAAGAAGCAATAAGGTTAGATGCAACACAGCAGCATTATCAACTTCTGCTTGCCAGCTACCAACGACTTGAAGCTTTTGGCAAGGAGCGGGCTTTGCTGTTCAAGGTGACAGCGCTCTACCCTAATCAAGACAAGTACTGGTCTCGATTGGCACAATCCAGTGTCCAACACGGAGAAAAACGTCAGGCGATCACGGCTCTTTCTGTCGTTAATAATTTAGGAAAACTCTCGGAGCAACAGCGCATTTTATTAGCACAGCTACAGCTAGGTACTGACACTCCAGCCTTGGCTTACCAGACACTTAATGGCTATACGCCATCAGCAGAATATAAAGATAAGGCTAATACTTTAAAGCTACATGCTTTACTGCGATCACGCCAACAACACGAAGCGATGCAACTTCTAGAGTCACTTTCTAGCCAGAGCTCATTGGCAACAAGAGCTCAATTAGCCTATGCAGAACAGCGTTGGGAGCAAGCTATCCCTCTAATAAATAAGCTTCTTACTCTTCAACCTAAAAACAAACGGTGGCAACTCTTACAAGCAATTGCTCATTTTGAGTTGCACCAATATAACGAAGCCAAACCATTGCTCACATCTTTAGTAGGTGGGAAATTCGATAGTTCAGCCAAACAATGGCTTGCGCAAATCGCCTACTTGGATGATGCCCAGCAGTAAGAATGTGAAAACAAAATTCAAACGACAACATCCAAATTTTCAGTAAAGTCGTCGAGCTTACATAAAGTAGCTGAGCAATGTAGCCAAACCATCCAGTTAATGAACTAGCCTTACAATGCCCAAGTAGCAATTCAAGTAGTTCAAAGGTTTATCTTCCAGTACATTTACACAACAATGTAGATAGGCATACAGATAACATTTATGGATGTTTCGAGAGCAACAAAAATCCACTATTCGCTTCATTTCATTACAAATAATATTTACTATAGCGATTAATACATTAACCCCATCAATACTAGAGATACCACTGAGTAATGTAGATTAATAAACTATGAGGGGTATCTTGGGGAAGCAGTGCTTAAATTGGTATAACTATATTGCAATATAAACACTCTATACTGACATACATAGATTAAATCTAGGGAAAGAACCAATGCATTATCTCTTCTTAATACTAGTCATGTTTCTGAATCCTATTGCTGCACATGCCTCCTCAATAAAGACGATAAAGCTTGCTTACTCAGACATTGAATCCTTTCCATTTCAAATGGGCAATGGTACTTCTGTTGCAAAACCACCTGGTTTATCTATAGATATTCTAGAGCACGCCGCGACTACACTAAACGTTAACATCGAATATATAAGACTGCCGGGTAAAAGAGTACTTCATCATATGAAAGCCAACCAGGTGGATGGTGGGTTCATTTTTTCTTACAACCAGAAACGTGCTAAGTATGCGGATTATCCGGTAAAAGACGGACAAGTTGATAGCACATTACGCATCGCAACATTGGATTACTTTTTTTATAAGCTGAAAGAGCAAGAAGTAAAGTGGGATGGTACAAAGCTAGAATCTGTGGGGAATAGACCTGTTGGAGCTCACAACGGCTTTTCAATCATCAATAAATTGAAAAAAAATGAAATAAGCACGCTTGAAATGGAAAGTACCGATCAATTGTTCGCGATGTTGAAGAAAAGACGAATCGCCGCGGTTGCCATTCAAAGCAACATAGCCGACAGTTACATTAAAGAAAATGAACTGTCTAATATCGAAAAAATCACTCCCCCTATCTCAACAAAATATTACTATCTCATCTTCAGTCATAAATTCACAAAAGAGAACCCTGAGTTAGTCCAAAAAATGTGGAAAGCCATAGGTAAAATTCGGGATGAAATTATAGCCCGCAACATGAAAACTTACTTATCAGAAAGCAACTAATATGAAGTGTAGAAACCTGAGCGCTATACTAACCTGAGCTAAAAAATAGTTACGGTCTAGGAGGATAAAGTCCAAATACCGCAATACAATGAGTTAAGCCAACGTAAGGTTGTCGGTTTGTAAACTTCTCATCCTTTCCTGTTGAATCAACCTTACCTGTCATGAAGTTGTTTTGATTGAACTGTAACTTACCCGCACCTGTGCCAACCAAATTTGCCCCTTGCGCACTATCTCCGTTCCCATAGATCTTAGCGTCTTCATTAGCACTCATATTATCTTTACCTACCGTGTGCAAGAAAGTTTCTCCGCTCGCTGGTACTTGATTACTCGTTCCACGATCAGCAAAGAGAGGGATTTCCACGGCGACATCGACATTAGCATTGCTTACATTCATTACTACACCATTACCAACGTTATGAGTATGGGCCGGTAAATTATCTTCCGTGAGGTTGATTGATTCATGCCCTCCCATTTCCCCAAGTTGAATCAAACTTAAACTAGGGCCAGTACCTACACCAACCGCAGTACGACCTCTCATATCTGGCAACTTAAAATTGACTCTGCCATCTCCACCGAAATTAGTCCCCAGAAGAGAGAACAATGCTGTGTAGTCATCGATATATAAAAGTGCGCCGTCTGCTTGCATATAATAGGAAGAGGGACAGTAACTTGCAGCCGTCACACACATAGACCCTATATATGGTTCAGAGCTGCATCCCGCCGATGCACTTCCAGGCGAGAACATGCCAATCATTACAGCTATTGGTGTTAGCTTAAATATCCATTTATTGATGCGCATTCGAGATTCCTTGATATAGCTCCGTTGATCAAAAAACCTTATCCCTTTGCTGATATTGCGCAGACACGATGGCTTATAGAAAGACAACCGAAGACTGTAGATCTGGTTCAAATAGTCTTCATCGTATTTAATAGGGTCAGGTTCACGATACATTACGTTCCTTGTTGGTCTAGCTATTAGCAGACCGTCTAACCTTTAGGAAACGTACATTGTTCGCGCTTTCAAGGAATATACCGTCCGATAATCTTCAGAACTATTACACGATATTACACATCACGATTTAGAGGCTAAGGTGCTTTCTGCTTTTCTGCTTCGTTGCTTTGTCGCTTTAATCCTTTAATCCTTTAATCCTTTAATCCTTTAATGAGATTGGTAGCCATGAATTCAGCAAGTTTACTTGGCTTGTTATCCTGCTCTTCTCTCCTCAAAAATTGCAACCTGAACCTCACATTCCCCAAGCTGTAATAAGGTGTAATGGAATAACAAAACGCCTGCTGTACATTTTGATGTTCATTGAAAAGGACGGATAGAATCGAAATGAATGATGATCTTGATATTGCTATCGTTGGGGGAATTGATCCATTTGGAGGAGCTTGGCATGAATGGAAAGCCAACCATTTCTCCGTTGATTGCAGAGCATGGAATTGTTCGGTTAAAGCTTCAACTGACCAGTTGAATACTTACTCCGACACACTCAATAAAGTCACAGAGTGTGCTTATGAAGGGAGTCAATCATGAATACTCAATGGATCAGTGTTGCCGATTACTTATTGTTACGTCTTAAAGAGCTAAACCTTGATAAAATCTTTCAAGTGCCTGGCGACTATGTAGAAGAATTTATAACAGCCTTAGAACGTTTCGAGGGTATTGACGCCGTTGGTGACGTAACTGAACTCGGCGCAGGTTACGCTGCAGACGGATATGCGCGCTTCAAAGGTATTGGTGCGGTCTCAGTCCAATATGGAGTCGGTACTTTTAATGTATTAAATGCCATCGCTGGTGCCTACGTTGAACGAAACCCAATTGTTGTCATCACAGCCAGCCCCTCATTAAATGATAGAAAAGTACTCCAACAAACCCACGCACGGTTTCACCACTCAATTGGCATTCCCGATTGTGACAAAACCATTTTTGAACACGTTACCGTTGCTGCGGAAATACTTAGTCACCATGTTAATGCTCCAACACAAATCGATAGCGCCTTAGAAGCCGCTCTGCTACACCGACGTCCAATATACCTTGAAGCTTGGCAAAACGTCTGGGGAGAATTAGTACCGCCCCCACGTCAGCCATTGTCACAAATCACGCTTGCTCCTTCCAAAGCGATGCAAACAAATTTAATAACCGCAATAGAGCACCAGCTGCGCCAAGCAAAACGCCCGCTGCTTATGCTTGGGATAGAGCTTTCGCGTCTTGGTCTCCAGCAAGAAATCACGACACTCATCGAAACATTAAATATTCCGTATACGACCACTGCCCTAGCGAAATCACTGATAAGTGAAGCTCATGGAGTAGGAAAAGAGAATTTTATTGGAACATATTCTGGAGAGGCGTCCAGACAAGCTACGCAAGACATAATCGAAGAGGCTGACTTTATTCTAGCGTTAGGCGCTATGTTCACTGACGATTACCTCCCCCTGCTTCAACACAAACAAGATCAACTCATCAGAGTGAATATGAGTGATGCACTAGGCGAAAAGAATGACCCTTATTTGCAGGTTAGTTTAACCGATACTATTGACCAGTTGACCTATGGCTTCAAATCGCCTTCTCCAATTACTAACTGGTGTCCTACGTTACTTAACGATAATCGACTTCCTTTCCCCGAACATCATGAGAAAATCACTTATGAAGGGTTCTTTTCAGCCTATCAACGGGCACTTGAGCATAACGATACTATCCAAAACAGTAACCTCATATTAGGTGAAAGTTCATCGCTAAATATAGCTGCGCGTTTGTCCGGATTTAATGAAAGCCATTTTATCTGTGACGACGCATGGGGATCAATCGGTCATGAAACTGGCTCCGCACTCGGTATTTCTATGGCGAGCCAACGCCAAAGTATTGTGGTTACTGGAGACGGCGGGCTAATGATGATGTGCCAAGCTCTGTCCACGCTATCCAAACATCATTCTAATAGCGTAGTTTTTGTTATGAAAAACGATGTTTACGCCATTGAACAATCATCTGTTGATAGCTGTGCATTAACATCAGGCGACCAACTTGCCCCTTTTAACGATCTCCCATCATGGAATTATAAAGCGCTAGCAGAGGCGTTTAACACTGCATATTTGCATGTTGAAACTGTCGGGGATTTAGACAGTGTTCTTGACAAAATATCGGTTGAATCCACTCAACCAACTTTAGTGCAAGTCGACATAAACAAACCCGATTTAGCACCTGAGACTCGATCCATCGCTGGGTCGGTCACCGAGCAAGATATTAACGAGTGCCCAATTAACAACGCGCAGCATACTTCAGTTGAGGAACCGTCATGGACGATATGAATACACAATTCGATTTATCAGATACACCGCATGAGCAATTACTAGAAGCACAACGTCTCATGGCAATATATAAAAACAACGCTGCGCGCTATGCCTATCAATTATCCCTACTTGGTGTTGATAAAAACCAGATTTTAGGATCACATCGTTCCCAACCTTCTCAGAGCCCTGGGTTAAGTAAATATCAAGCTCAAACACTTATCTTTAATACTCGGCTTATTGCTTACCCATCAGTGATTGTCATGTGCAAAAGTGAGTCAGACGTAATCACAGCCTATCAATTAGCAGTGAAGTTTAACTTACCCGTTAAAATACGATCCGGAGGACATGATCACGAAGGAGAATGTACGGGGAATGATGTTGTTCTATTAGATTTAAGTGGATTAAAGAGAATTAGCGTGAAGCAAGACTCCAAAGGTTATCTTGTTCGTATTGGTGCCGGTTATCGCTTCTACCAGCTGGTGCCTCTTTTAGCCGACACAGAAAATGGCACACGCCCAGCACTAACCATACCTCATGGTACTTGTGCGACGGTTGGGCTGGCTGGTTATATTCAAGGTGGAGGTTGGGGACCATGGACTCGCTTGCACGGCATGTGTTGTGAACATTTGATTGAGGCAAGGGTCCTATTAGAAAGCGGAGAATTGGTGGTTGTGAACGAAGAACATTATTCAGATCTACTCTGGGCGCTTCGTGGCGGTGGAGCTCTGAGTTATGGCATTGTTTTAGAGTTTACACTGCGAGCTTTTGAGATCCCTGATGAAATTCATCGTTTTGAATTGGATTGGAATACACAAGAAGTAGATACAGGACAGGCATCAACTTACAGCGTTTTAGAACAATGGGAAAACACAATTAACGATAAAAGCACTGTCGAGTTAGTTGGAACTAACCTAAAAATCAACGCGATCCCCTCCACGTTCATTACCGAAAAAGAGTGCATTAGAGATCTCCAGCACCCCAGTACTATGTACGGATACTGGAATGGTAGCGAAGAGAAACTAAAACAGTTTGCGAAACAAAATTTTTCAACGGGTAGACTTAAGATTACGGGTACTGACAGTAAACACCGTTATGATTCTTCATTAATGGGGCACTGGGCGAGAAACTCACTGTACGATGTGAGGCGCTTATCGTCGGGTCCCAATCAAAGTAAACCATTTACCCCTGATTTTGATTCCCCTGCCCCACACAAAATCACATCGAAAGTCGTAGCAGAAAAGGGGCTCGGTGACCTTGGTAAAGAGCAATTGATCCAATCATTAACGTCGAGCCTAGTTTTCGAGGACAATGAATCACTGGGACTGTTCTGTTACGTCACTCTAGGCGCTATTTCAGGGCCATTTTATGCAAAAGACACCAACGAAACAGCCAGTAAGCGGGTAGCTTTTCCCTATGCAACTTCCCAATACACAATCCAATACCAAACTTGGTGGAACGAAAAAGTATACGAAGTTGAAAAAGGTCAACATAACCCTGTATACAATTATGTGAACAGAGCTTTAGATTGGATGGAAGTCTGTCGAGACACTCATATATGTGGCACTAGAGGCGCATTTATCAGCTTCAAAGACAGCTCAATCCCAACACGAGAGTATTTTCAACAACATTACCAATCGCTAATTCAGACCAAAGAAAAATACAGTGGTCTTTGCCAAGACATCCAACCAGGCTCAGCCTCAGATATAGGTTATAACCATTTGCGGTCACGAAAAACGATTTACTGACACTCTCAACCTATTTAAGTAACCCTATGGCTACCCAGAATATTATTGATATCAAAACAACGTGCTTCGATAAAACTGGGGAGCCGATTACCCTAATCAACTTACTCTATTACTCTATTAGCCTGTTTAGCCTAAAAGGCAGTTAGCAATAGACGTCTTAATACAGCAAGGCATTCGCGTTTATTCATGGTTAAAATGACTAACCGCTCTTTACCGCATCACGCTCTACTGAACTCCCCCTAAGAAAGAATACAACCCAAGTCACGGAAATATAAACATTGATGAATACAATATGAAGGATCCATCAAAACTAGTGATAATAAATATCGATACTCATCCTGAAGTACTAGACTGATATTCCTAACGATGGCATTCAAGAGTAGGTACATGATTCAAAAAGAAGACACGACGGACACAATAGAAGCACGCTTTCACTCCCAGCATTACACTTTACTAGAGCAAATAGGCGAAGGTGGATTCGGAAAAGTCTATAAAGCGCTGCAACTCAGCACTGAAAAAGTCGTCGCGATAAAGTTTCTTACATTAACAGGAACTGAATGCCCTCAGAAAAGACAGAAAAAAATTGCTCGTTTTAAACGTGAATGCGATTTGGTTCGTCGACTCAACCACCCCAATATCGTATCTCTCCTAGACAAAGGTCAGCAAGGCGAGTGCCTTCTATACGCTGTATACGAATTTGTTGATGGTACAACATTAAAGGAATATATCGACTCTCAAGGTCAAATAGCGCCAGCAGAAGCCGCTGAAATTATGGCTTGTGTACTTGACGCATTAGCTCATGCGCATGAACTTGGCATCATCCATAGAGATATAAAACCCGCTAACATAATGCTTTTCAACGTAGGTGCAAAGCAGCATGTAAAAATCCTCGATTTCGGGATCAGTACGCTCAAAAATGATGGGAAACATTCTGACTTTCAAACATTAACATTGAGTGATGAAACTCTGGGTACACCTCAATACAGTGCGCCAGAACAATTAAGAGGCGAGCCATCTTTACCCCAAACCGACGTTTACGCTTGGGGGCTCGTATTTCTAGAATGCCTCACCGGCACTCCCACGATCAAAGGCAACAGTGCTGCATCAATTTTTTATCATCAACTTAGCGCTGCCAACATCCCTTTAGGAACCCTTGCTGGGCATCACTCTGCACAGTTCTTTAGACGAGTACTGCATAAGAAAGCGTTAGAACGCCCTGGCAACACTATTGATTTATATCGTGAATTTCGTAGATTCAATTTTTCAGACCTAGTACCAACTGCATCGCGCGCCCCATCAACACAAGCTTTGTCGTTACAGCAAGAATCAATAACACAAACTGGTTTTTTATCATCCACGAGATCACAATTCACGGAGCGCAAGGAAATCACCGCACTGTGTATCATTCTCTCGGAAGACAGAACTAACTCCAACGAGTCCGCACACGATAAGCAAGACATCGCCGAGATGCTTTTATCAGATCATCACCACCAGTGTGTAGATATCGCACTTCGCTATGGAGCCACTCAGGTTGGAACCGTTGGTGATACAACGCTATTTTATTTTGGCTACCCAGTAGTCAGTGATAACGATAGCCGACTCAGTGCAAGAGCTGCGCTGGATATATGGAACAATCTTCATTCTAAGCAAGCATCGCTCAGTGAACTGCATGACATTAAATTCGAACTTAGAATAGGCCTGTCTAAAGGGATGATGAGAAGTATTGATGGAGCAATACCAGAAGGTCGCGTTTCAACCGAAGCTATGGCTCTGGCGCGAAATGCTCAACCAGAGGAAATCGCTTGTTCGCCTCTGTTTAAAGACATGCTCAGTCATCAACTTTTATTTGAGCCAATTAGGAACGATTCAACACCCGCGGCACCTTATGGATACAGGCTTAAAGGTGAACGTTTATCTGAAGCCTTCTCATTTTTACGTAAATCACAATCAAACAATGCGATTTTTGGTCGGCAAGAAATCCTTGAGAAACTTTTGCTTTTAAATCGTCCTTACGGTCAGTATCAACTCTTTCATATTTACGGTGAAGCTGGTATCGGTAAGTCTCGTTTACTGCTTGAGCTAAAAGAGTGTTTAAGTCATACCAATGTCTTTCCTCTACAGTGTCTACCAGAATTTCAAACCAATGCTCTTTATCCCTTACTCAACTTTTTTTCGACCCATTTCGACCTAAATGGTGAACATGCTGAGTACAATTATAAACATGCAATAGACTCGCTATCACTTTCACCTTTGGAAAAAGAAAGAGGTTCCGCCATTCTATGGGCATGGTTACAGCCTTACTCAAACTTATCTCGTCACAGTGAAAAAGAATTCCAGCAATCTATCTCTAACCTTTCGCTTAGCCAACAAAAGTCGTATCTTTTTTTAACTTTATCCCACCTTCTACAGTTAGCCTGTAGTGAGGGTCAAGAAGCAAATGGTAAGGGATCATGCCTATTTGTTTGTGAAGATCTCCATTGGTCTGATGCTACTACGTTAGAGTTTATTCGCTATTTAGTTGAAAGCTCGAATTACATGAGTCAGCCCTTTCGCTGGCTAAGCACTTCACGAACACAGCACCCAGATGAATTCAAGCAGGCGAAGATTTTTGAGATAGAGCTCAGTTCTATCTCACCGATAGAATGCCATCATTTAATTGAACATTTATTCGATAACATGCCCATTAGCGACAGAGTGAAACAACTGCTCACCACAAGAAGCGACGGGAACCCACTCTTTCTTGAAGAATTGGTGCTCTATGCACAAAAAAATGGGCTTGTTAAGAAAGTGAATGGTCATATTGACTTCGTTGTATCAGAGCCCGAATCGCACGTGCCAGAAAACCTTAGAAGCTCCTTGCAACAAAAACTCAATGACCTGACCTTTGCAAAAGACACAGCACAGCTTGCAGCTGCCATAGGTCGAACTTTCAGTAATAAGTTAATTCAGCAAGCTTCAGATAAAAATACAGGTCAAATTCAAGCAGATTTAGATGAACTGCAACGAACCAATATTATATTTATACAACGCAGTGTTGAAGGGAGTCAGTATCAATTCAAACATGCTCTGATACGTGATGCCATTTATGAAAGTTCAACGACACAGCACAAAAGTCATCAACAGCTCGCCAATGCTATGGAAGCTAACATTGCCGAAACAGCTTACCCTTCAGCTTTAATTGGGGATCACTGGGCAAAGACACTTTCACCAAGTAGAGCTACACCTTATTACTTAAAAGCCGGAGAGCAGGCAGCCCAAGCATCCATGGTAGATGATGCTATTCAATACTTTGAAAAATCGCTAAAAATATCATTACACGAGAATGAAGAGGATCGTTTTAATTCGGATAAACTCTCAGCACTTGTTGGTCTTGGTGATAACTTAATCCGTTTGGCCAAACACGACGAAGCACGAGCTTACTACTTAGATGCTCTTCAAGAGAACAAGCTAGGCGATGCTTTAGTCAGTGCAAGTTTGCATGTTAAGTATGGTAAATCTTTAGAAACCCATCATTTACATGCTCAGGCGCTAAAAAGCTATGAGCAGGCTGAAACACTGCTGAATACCAATACTGTTAAGAACACGCGCTGGTATAACACTTGGTTAACCATCCAACTGTGTCAGTTATATATTTATTACTGGCGCAATAAATTGCCAGAGATGCAGAACGTACTCCATGTTATCGAAGCACACCTTGACCACTTTAACGATCCGCTCTCACAGGCTCAGTTTTATGACGCAAAACTACAATTTGAATTACGGAACAATCGTTACGATCTGAGCCAGGAACAAATCGACTTAGCTCAACAAGCTTACGATGCCTCATTAAAAACAGATGATCATCCACTGCAAACACACTGCTTATTTAGTTTAGGGTTTACATGCTTGTTCAGCCAACAGTATTCCACGGCGAAACAGCATCTTTTAGCGGCACTAGAACACGCCAACGAAAAAGCAGATACGACACTTAAAACCCGTTGCCTTGCCTATCTTGTTGTGCTTTTCCGACTGCAAGGCGACATCGATAATACCCGTATTTATTTAAAGCAAGCCCTCTTCTATGCTCGAGAGTCTGGAATGGATGACTACGTCGCTATCGCCAGTGCAAATGAAGCTTGGCTCACTTATAAACAAGACGATTTTTCTGGTTCTCAAACGTTCATTGAAGAAAGTAACCAGATTTGGAAGGCGTTATCCAATGAGTTTCCATTCCCGCTACAGTGGCTAGCTTTGCTCATTGAACTTGAACTACTCGCTCACGCTCAACCCGACAAAAAAAGAGATAGCGCTCAAGAGCGCATCATTGCCGTGGTCACAACGTTGCTAGATAGCAGCCAACATGCCCTTCCTCATTCCGTCGTTAATCCACTGAAGGAAATAATCAACGATAGAAGCAACCACGAATACCATCAACAATTGGTAGAAAACGCACTAACAAATGCAAAAGCGCTAGGTTATTTATAATTAAAAGGACAAAATATGAACAATCCATCCATAGAAGAGCTTCAAAAAAGACTGAGCCCTTACATCGATGATCAAGGACAACTTACCCTACGTTCACAAGATATTTATGTGATTAGGCAAAATGGTCACCAGGCAACGCTGATCAATCACAAAGACTATACTTCTGATGCGATGAAATGCATTGAATGGTGCTACAGCCCATCCGATTACCATTTCTTTTTTGGTTCTAAAGTCGAGGATCAAAAGCTCCAACAAATCAATATAATGGGACCAGCGCTGACTAAAGTCTTACCTTGGAACCTAAGTAATGCTCAATGTCCACCGGATGTTAACATTACCGATTTGGAGCCAGGTTACCTACTCGACCTGCGCGTTTTACAGCTTAATCGATTACGAGCTCCTTTACGTGAATCGCCCCAGCTTGATGTCGCTAGAGACACCCCTATCAGCAAATTAGACCCGAGCTCTACCGCACCAATTATAAAGTTCGTTAATGACCACGTTCCTTTATCAGAGGTCAAACAACTTAAACAACCAGTTCCTGAGAACCTCTATATCGTTTCCTATGTGAATCCACTTTTGGTCAGAGATGACAATCAATTTTACCCATATCACATTCACTATTTGAGCCTAGATAACTTGAATAGTTTAGAGACATTGAACCTCGAACATGGTGCAGAAGACGACCTCAATCAATTACAAGAAACGATCGAGGAATTAAAAGCCAGTATTCATCGTCACCAAGATGATCTCATACCTTATTTAGACACGATAAAGCAAAACAGTGACACACTAACCGCACAATCACTGGCTCGCTATTATCGTGATGCTGGGGTTCAAGTAGGGGCTGTTAACCCTAAGGATTTACAGGAAGAAAGCCTACTTGTTGGCACAGTTTGTACCGTTGCCAATCTGCAAAGCTTCTTGAAATAAAACGCGGTTAATACGAAAGGAGCCAAACCATCACTTGGCTCCTACTCTTTGTCATGGAAGGACAATGAATGAGCTATAAAAGACACCAAAAAGGGTCGCATCGTCTGTGTTCTCCACAGTCCACTTTCGACAAAATATCGCCTTTTTTTAAAGAAATGGGAATCACCCGCGTTGCCAATATTACAGGGTTGGATCGTATTGGCATTCCAGTTGTCACGGTATGTCGACCTGATTCTTGTGCCATTTCCGTTGCTCAAGGAAAAGGCTTAGATTTAATGTCTGCAAAAGTGTCTGGAGCAATGGAAGCGATTGAGACTTATCACGCTGAACACATCGATTTACCACTAAAGCTAGCCAGTTATTCTCAGCTATCGAACAAGTATTCAGTACTAAATGTCGATGGCTTACCCAAGTTAGCGTTCAGCCAATTTTCTCCGCACGAACAACGCCTATGGGTTGAAGGAATTGAGTTGTTCACTCAACTAGCCACTTATGTTCCTTATGAGGTTGTGCATTGCAACTACACGCTTCCTTTACCCACTGGCAGCGGTGCTTTCGCAATGAGTTCAAACGGTCTTGCTTCAGGTAACAGCATGGATGAAGCCATAGTGCACGGTCTATGTGAGGCGATAGAACGCGATGCTTTAGCATTATGGAAAGTAGAACAACGCTATTCGAACCATCCAGAAACCAATCAATTAGATCTTAAAACAATCGATGATGAAGATTGCCTAGAGGTTATCAACCAATATTATCAGGCGGGCGTTAATGTCCAAGTTTGGGATATCACAACCGATATTGAGTTACCCAGTTTTTATTGCCGTATCGTCTCGGAAACATCGCAAAACTCAGACCAAGGCCCATCCTATCCAGCTTTCGGCTCAGGTACTCATCCTTGCAAATCCATTGCTCTTTTACGGGCGTTAACAGAAGCTGCGCAAACCCGATTAACCATGATCTCTGGTTCTAGAGACGATATTAACGCCAATGCCTATCAACGCCTTGACTCAGAAAAGGAGGAAGGAACTCCGCTAAACCCGCCACCTCATTTACTGAGAAACTTTAACGATATTCAGTCTTGGAGCAATCAATGCTTTAAAGAAGACATTAAGCTGATTACAAGCAAACTTAAGCAAGTCAACCTTGTTCAAGCCGCCTTTGTAAACCTTGAGAAAAGTGAATTTCAAATCCCAGTGGTCCGTGTAGTCGTTCCAGGGTTAGAAGGCATTGATGAGCTGCCCGGCTATCAAATGGGAACACGAGCATTAGCCATCAAAACCTTGGCAAGTTCAGGAGAACAAGCATGAGTGTGATTATTTTTTCAGGACCAACACTTAGCGCACCTGACATTAAAAACATTTTGAAGGCTGATTGTCGACCGCCCGCCAAGCAAGGTGATATTTATCTAGCCACCTACGACCAACCTAATGTTATTGTTTTGATTGACGGCTACTTTGAAAATGTCCCGGCTGTCTGGCACAAAGAAATACTCTACGCCATGTCTATTGGTATCAAAGTGTACGGTTGTTCAAGCATGGGTGCACTAAGAGCTGCCGAGCTTGCACATTTTGGAATGCAAGGTTTTGGTGACGTATTCGAAAGCTACTACACTGGTGTTCTGGAAGATGATGATGAAGTGGCATTGATTCACGGACCTAAAGAGCTTGGCTACCCACAGGTATCGACTCCAATGGTCAACATTCGCGCTACCCTAGAGCAAGCTGTAGAAAGAACAATACTTAACCAACAAGAGTCGGACCACCTTATTGATTCAATAAAACAGCTTCATTATCCAAAGCGTTCTTTCTCCGTACTTCATGACTACGCAAAACAATACTTGGGCGACACAAAAGCTCAATCATTGCGTGAATTTACAGAAAATCATTCCATTGATATAAAGAAACGTGACGCAGTCACACTTCTCAAACAGCTTTCTGAGCGTCCAGAACTTCTGCATCCCCTCAAAGCTGAAAATAGACACCGTTTTATACCGACTGATGCTTGGGAGAGATTAGTTTCTCAATTAGATCACCAAAGAAAACTCTCCACACATTTCATGACAACAGAAGAACTCCACCGAGAACTAAAGTTAGATGGTTGCTTTTGGGATCTGAAACAACAGGCTCTGTCCCGAAAAAGCGCGTTGAGAACAGCCTCTATTCACAACCCAACGATTTCGGATAAACAAAAGCAGAGTGCCTTACTTGAACTGGCATTCAAACAATCCGCTTACACAAATCAAGACTTAGATTTTGAGCATTTAGCTACTTGGTTAGCATCACAGAACATCAGTACTCATGATTTTGAAACACTCGTATCCAATGAGTCTCTATTCGCGTGGCTAAATGATAACCATCAGTACTTTGATAGTGAACTCATCGATCTATTAAAGCTCAATCAGCGCTATTCAGACTACCAGTCTCGAATCACATTTAAACGTGACACTCAGCAACTCTCTTTATCAGAACTAAATATTAATGAACAACAGCTATGGGGCTGGTTTTTTTCTACCAAACACTCCAATAGCCCCACGCATAACCCTCAAGATTTGTGGCCAATTCTTGGTTTTACATCCTATGAAGAATTAAAAACCGCCACCATGCATGACTATCAATTTTACCTACAATCAGGAAATCACTTATGAACTACACACGAAAATTAACCCTTATTGCATCCTTGAAGATTGACCGTGAACAGGAAGAGGAATTCATGGAGCTAGCGAAGTTAGTTTTCCCCCCACTTGCCAGTGAAACAAAGTGGCAACTGACCTCACTCAAGTCATTCCCAGAAGAGAATGTGCAAACAATAAATATCCAAAACCTATGGCGAACAAATGATGAAACGGCAGAACAAGTAGAGACCGGGCTCCAACGAGCGATAGAAACGCTTACTCAGAATGTTGCTGATTATCAACGACAGCTCGAAATGTTAGACGCATTAATTGTTGAAGAAACCATTAGCTATGCCACTGGCTATACCATTTAACGTCATATAAAGTTAAGGCTCGTAATATAAAGCGAATGGCAACGTCTTATAAAGGTCTGAAATAGTGAGGGACACACATGGCTTATCTCAGTAATCTACGATTTACTCACCCGATATATCTTAAAGCGTTTCACCAGTTTGGTCGGCTGTCTTCATCTGTGAATACAACCATTAATCTACCTGACGTTTCGCGACTACACGCCATTATAGAGTTCCAGAAGCAGTGGTTTATTCGTGATCTCAGCCAGAATGGCGTGCGAATTAATGGCCAAATGATAGAGGCCAATCGACCTCATTTACTCAATATTCATGATCAAATTTGGTTTTCTAACGCTCAACAGGAACCGTTCATTATTGAGAGTCTCGAACCACCAAAAGACATTTTACTGCCAACGCAGCAAGAGGTTTATGTTGAACCAGACCTTAAGCCAATTTACCTAGATCGTTACCACTTCTTACCCAATGATACGGCCCCTGAACTGGTGGTCTTTTATGATCAAGATGAACAAGAATGGCAATGTGAACATTTTGAGAACAATTTGTGCAGTATCTTGAACGACGGTGAACAACTTAAATTTTCGGAAAAAACCTGGCAGTTATTCAAAAGCACAGAGACTGAGGATATGGAAACGATGTGCCTAAAAGCGCAACCGACCGATAACCTATGCTATGTCTTCAATATCAGCCAAGATGAAGAACTAACGGAACTCATCATCCAAGATGCACAGCGGTCTATAAATTGCCAAACTCGAAGTCATCATTATTTAACAGCCATACTCGCTCGCTATAAAGCAGAGGATCTAAAAAGCAATGTTCCCGAGCCATTGCAGGGTTGGCGTTCAATTGAACAATTAACCAAAGATTTGGGACTAGCGGAGACCCATATTAATATTCAAATACACCGGGCACGCAAACAACTTTCAGACTTATTGGAACCAGAAGGTGTGTTAGTTCCAAACCTTATCGAAAGAAAACGAGGAAGAATAAGGCTAGCGGTAAGAGACTATCAAATCATTAAAGGCAGCACATTAGAAGTTGATTCGAGAAGCTTGGTAGCTTAGTCAGAACATTCCCTACAACAAACGATAAAGGTTTGGAAAATATTTAAATGGTTGTTAGATGAATATCTTGCAACCTTTTATGCACTACCCTCTTATATAATCACTTTAAATCCATTCACCAACTCACTGTCATCAGGAACTTCAAACTTAGGCTCCATAAAATTAAACATCATATCCGTAACTTCGAAGGAATAAATTTTAGGGTCTTTTTCTACGTTTCGATTTACGATCCGTTGTCTTCGAGTTTCTTTCAACGCATCAAGGTAGTGAATTTCTACTTTGATATTCAACGAATTAGCTTTATTTACAAAGATGTCGCGCTGAGCCTTTGTTGTAAAACCCAAATCAAGCACAACATTGCCACCTAACGCTAAAATTTGCTCACTCACCTCCCATATTTGGTCATAACAACGACTGACACGTTCCATAATCAAAGTGAAATCAAGTGAGGTCATATCTTTAGCAAATAGAGTCTGCATCCATGGATCTATTGAGAACTTAACTGCTTCAATTTCCTCACATACCGATATTGAGTATGTTGTCTTACCAGCACCAATAGGTCCACAAACTAGTATTAACCTAGCCATTTTCAAAATCCTTTCCGTATTATCCGTGAGTGGCGCGAATACTGTGAGATAAAGGTAACTTGCGTGATACCTCCACGAACTCACAATGGGAAGCGGAAAATAGGTTTCAGCCATATCGGCTAAACCCTACCTCTTCCCTAATCGATATTACGTAACACTCATTACCTTTTTCTTGAACTCGCTATCTTTCCCATTGCTGTGGAGCAACCGCCGCTTGTGTGCCGACCTTAACGACTTTCCCACCATGGTTGTCAGCATAGAGAGTGGCATCAGCCGCATTAGCGAACCAAAGAATTGGATAGCCTGCATCACGTAATTCAATGCTATTAGGGAGGATTGAGCCTTCTGGAGCAGTAATGATGTGCTGTTTAAATTCAGCCCAGCATTTCGCCCCATTTTCAGCAGCGAGCATCTGTAATAAATGTTTACGTTGGATAATCTTCGTGTTGCTCTTGAGTTCAACCAGTGAGGTATTAGTCAACACCTTAGAATTAAGCAGTCGCCTAAGTACAGGTAAAGAATGAGCCAACGATGCTGACTGAGCTAACTTTTGTAAACCTTTAGCTTCTCGAAGCCATAGTTGGAGATCTGGGTTGTTTTGATGACGCATATCGTCCTCCGTTTATTCAACCTACTCGCTATCGGTTACGGGGTGATATACAAGTGAAATGCTTGCTTATATATGTTTACGCGTTGGTACAATCGTTTTTACGAGACAGGCATCCAACTTGCCTAGCTCCAAAGGCTACTACTCTTCGTTTAAATAATCAACAGCACTCAATAATTAAACTAAGAAGAATCAGAACTGATCATTGGGATTCGGAGTACAAACTGAAAAGCCATAAGCCTAGATTATTTTAAGAATCCTAAGTCTTGTACCGAAAAATTGGCTAAATTTGGAAATATATAATCCATTGCACTATCCGTTCTCACTCCCATCCATTTCGCGATTGTTGCACCAATTTGCTCAACGGAAGTGGTCGGGATCATTCGCCCTTTATTGAAATCATTCTCTCCATCAAGGATTAACGATGGCCACTGTCCGTATAACTGTCGGCCATTTAGTGCGCCGCCCATCACAAGGTGATTGCTTGCCCAACCATGGTCGGTTCCAGACCCATTACTCGCTAAGCGTCGACCAAAATCAGACATCGTCATGGTGGTTACTTTATCGTTTAGTCCTGATGCCTCCATCGATTGATTGAACGCGGCTAGCGACTGGCTCAAAGCGCTCATTAATTCTGCATGGTCATTCAGTTGGTTAGCATGTGTATCAAAACCACCTAATCCGACAAAGTAAACTTGTCTTTGGTGACCTAGCTGATCACTCGATTTGATCAGTCGTGCAACTGTATGTAACTGATGACTTAGAGAAATATCAGGGAAATGTTCCTCTTCCGGTATCGAATCAATTGCTGTTGCAAGTGTATCTCTTATCGAAATTGAATCACTCTTCACACGATCAAACTCCCGCCCAAATGCAGTTAAAGGAGACAGACTCATCACTTGATCAAAACTCTTACGGCGTTGGGTATTATTAATGGCATTCACTTTTGGCAACGACGATGCATTAATAAGGTTAGCGCTATGATCGCTACCGTTCAGTAGCTGAGCATATCCATTAAGGCTAAATGTTGGGCTAATGGCGTCAGTCTCGCTACTGAGTACATCCATCAATCGTCCGGCCCAACCTAACGTTGTTGTACTTCCAGACCAACCCCGTTGCCATTCAGTTTGTTGTGAATTGTGAGAGAACAAAAAGGGGGGCATCGCATGTGTCCCGTCCTTTAACCCCACTTTTGTTGAAGGTTCAATTAAGACTCCGCTGTTAGCAATGGCAATCATGTTTCCACTATCAAACAGGCTTTGAACATCAACCATGGATGGGTGTAAACCTAATGTCAGCTCTGACCCTGTATTCAATGCTAAAGGCAGTAATGACGCTTGAGGGATAGCAATATCTGGACGCGCAGCAGCGTATTCATCATAGTGAGTATTATCATTCGGCATCAGCATGTTAAAGCCATCATTGCCACCGAACAAAAACACACAAACCAGCGCTTTGTAATCATTATTTGGCAACGCATGTGCCGAGCCGGTACCCATCATCGAAACAAGTGGTGTCGATGCCATAGCAGCCAACAGTTGACGACGTGAAATCATTGGGCTAGCTCCTCAATATGAAACTCTTGGCTCGTCACGACAATATAAAGTGCATTGCGGACCTTTAAACTTTGCTGCGTATCGCGAAGGCTTTCTAAAGACTCCAATACCACAGCTCTAAGTGGCTCACTCATTCTTTGAGAAAGTAAACGCCTCTCAAGTTCTTCGATCAATGCTGTATGGTCATTAGCGATCGCTTCTAAAGGCGCCGTATTTATGACAATGCGTTTAGGATTATCTTCATTCTCGTAATTTGTTCGGCCCGTCGCATTCCAAAGCTGATTATTGGTGAGAATGAAATTATTCCAGCTCAGTATCTCGAACTCTGGAGCAACATCATTTGCGGTAGCGATCTCACCATTTGGGGCGTAGTCTGGAGAAAAGAAATTGAACACACTAGGCGAACCAAGTGGAGACTGCCCATATGACCTGAACATGTCGATAGAGTTATGGAATCGTCCTGAAGGGTCGGCTGATTTTGCTTCAAATGCGCGGAAAAAATTGGTCATGGCTATCAAGGGCTCTTTCATCTTAACGGGTGAACGATCACCACCGTTAAGAGCTTCGCTATCCGTTAGAATCCCACGAATCACCGCTTTAAGATCACCTCTAACGCCTTCACCATTATCGCTGAATAGTCCACTAATTCGAGCGACATAAGCTGGAGAAGGGTTGGAAGTAACCAATCTCTGGATAAGATGCTTACTGATTAACGGAGCTGTATTCGAGTGATTAAGCAGCATGTCCATGGCTTGTGCCATATCTTGCTCGGCAGTTTGCCCTTGCGCAAACACTTCGCCCAACACCATCTTTTCTTCATCATCATGACGTTCAGGGTAAGCGACCATTGGCAGGAACCAATTCCCATCTTTAGAACCCCACGATGGTCTAGATTTTTCAGCTATGTGCCAACCAGTAAATACCCGTGCAAGGTTTTCTATGTCATCCTGCGAGTAAGTCGGGGTCAGTTGACCTTGGCTGTCAAGTTTCTCTGTACCATCGGAATTTAATTCATAAAGCCCGATGCTAAACAATTGCATAACTTCTCGTGCATAATTTTCATCGGGGTAGCGATTGTTCTCAGGATCAGCTTTTTGGTTAGCCATCATTGACAAATAATCACCCATCGCAGCATGAAGCGTCACTGATTCAATCAGATCACGATAATTGCCAAAAGCATGCTTGATGAGCATGTCGTAGTAGTCGGTCATCTCTAGTGCACGACCACCCAAGCTAGCGCCATAACGCGAAATCACGAAAATTTCACTCAATGCAAACGCGACACGCTGTCGTAATTGATCTGGTGCATTAATGCTGATATCCCACCAAACTGCCACGCGATCTGCTTGGTTGTAAGTGTCTTTATCAGCTTCAAGTGGGTAAGATTTCAGGCGTGTTGAGTGCAAACTTGGGACCGCAGAAAACTGCTTATCTAGCCAATTAATATAGCCTAAGCTTTCTAATTCTTGATAGGAGTTTGGCTGTGGACCAAATGTCGAACGATAGAGAAGATCGTAACGCTGATCTTGAGTCAGGGAAGCAGGTTCAGGAGTACCACCATTTCCCGAACTACTATCTTCTCCGCCACATGCCGAAAGCAATGAGAGGCTAACGAAGCATATACATAATTTGAAGCTAAAACGCTTTAACATAGAAAACAACTCAGAAATCTTATTGCTGCAGGTGATTTTTCCGAACACTAACGAAGATCATCATCTACAGCAATCTAACCCAATATAAATTGTGCGACGGGTTCATATTTGACAATGAAGTAGCAAAATTACTCAAGCCATATCGCTGATTACGATATACACACCCACTTAGCCTTACAAAAGAGTGTAGCTCATTCCTCGAAAAAGCTATTTGTCACCAACTCATCCAACTCAAGCTGAGACTTTGCTTCTTCTAGAAACATTTACCTGGTGACTTCTATAAAATTAGTATCGTATTGAGATAATTGCCTTTGTGAAACGCCAATCGCTTTCGATACGTTCGTTAATGAAGCTCGTTCTCTATCCATCAGTTTATCTTTTGATGCTATAGAGTTGAATCTGCAGCGGATGCCTGATGGGAAGTTAAGAAAGGTGATACTGACGAGAAGCGGCAAACCTGAAAGAAAGGTACGCCTCAATAGTTTTTCAACAGATACGAAAAAACATCGCAACAAAGCGATAAGTTTTAAATTTATTGGAAACTGAATTGAGGAATTAAATATTGCTCTCATTGAGCTAATTGGAGCGTGCAGCGGGAATCGAACCCGCATCATCAGCTTGGAAGGCTGAGGTAATAGCCATTATACGATGCACGCATATTGTCTCGAAAAAAGACTGAATAGCGGCAAGACTTGGAGCGTGCAGCGGGAATCGAACCCGCATCATCAGCTTGGAAGGCTGAGGTAATAGCCATTATACGATGCACGCACATCGTCTTAACGAGATTGATAATGCCACATCTAACTGAAAACGAAACCTTTTTTATTACCTTTTTCGTCTAAGTGGCCGTATATTCAGCAAAGCGCTAGTTTTTTACACATTACGTAGCTCTCGATAAAATATAAATGTGATCTAGCGCACTATGTTCTTACTCTTCACTAAGGAGGCGGACTAGCTTTTCATAACTCATTGGTCTGCCAAACGCCCAGCCCTGGGCATATTCTATCCCCATTTTGGCTAATGCTTGGTGCTGAACCGAGGTTTCGACCCCTTCAGCCACGAGTAACATATTCTCAGCTCGAGCAATATCAACAATATGTTGGATTAAAGATGAACGAATTGCCCCATCTTCAACATCAATAACAAAGCTTCTATCAATTTTGAGCACTTGGCTGTTTATTTTCCGTAGCTGATTTAGGTTAGAGTAACCTGTACCAAAATCATCAATGGCAATATCCACACCTTGTTTTTGTAATTGGCTAAGCGTATTGCAGGCACCATCTCCTTCTAAATACTCACTCTCTGTTACCTCTAGCATGATCTTTCCTGGAAAGTCGTTGAATGCACTCAGTTCGAGTAAAGATTCAACATTCCCATTGGCTATATCTTGAGGATATATGTTCATGCTCAGTTTAAATCCACTATGGCTAATTGGTACTGTTTCCAGCATAGCTTTGAGCATGACCTGTTCCGTGAACTGCCAAGTTTTATTTAACTGGCTAATTAGCGGAATAAACTCGTCGGGAGTTAATGACCCGTACTGATCTTCAAATCTTGCAAGCATTTCAACACCGATTATCTTCCCACTTTTCAGCTCAACGATCGGCTGATATAAACAATAAAATTGGTTAGAAGCTAAACCTCTCTGCACCCGTTTAATCGGTGTCCATTGAACTCGAAAATACTTATGTACTAGCAAGTAGGCAAAAACCGAAAAACAAATGGAAAGTAACGTAGTTAATTCAAACAATAGCGGTGGGTATTCACTTCGGTTTAATAATTTTGGTTTAACCGCCACACAAACACGCTTATATGAGTTGCACTTTATGACAGAAACCAAAGCCGGAGACATTAGGCTCATTGGCTGCTCTTTCCTTGCTTCATCGGCAACACCCTCTTGTCCCGCCCATGTATAGGTTTGATTATTACCGTTGAAGAACATCTCCCATTCATAATCCTCACTAACTAAATGACCGAATGTTGTTGGCTCAACCACGACATTATAGTTTTGATAACGAGCAATCAGTGCAGAGTGCTCTTGGTCAAAAAAGATTAAGTGTTCAAAACTCCAATACTCAATTCCATCTTCAGTCACAAAATTTGGTGGGGTTCTATCTTTAAACGGTACATCTAATTGTCCTAAGCCTGTCGTGCACACTAAGTCTCCATTAGTGAAATAGCCGACATCCTTAATGTACTGAGAGCGAAAAAGTGTCTTACGCATTTCCAATAGATTTTCATCTGAACATTGCTCAAAAGGAAGGATATTTAGGTTTGTTAAGCTCAGTATGATCTCATCTTTAATTTCGTTGGCACTTGCTAGCATTCTGCTTGCTTCAACGGTCGTTTGCTGCCATAGCTGGTATGACAAAATTCTTGAAATCACAACTGACGAGCCAAAATAAATAAAGATGGCAATAACAACAGATACGATCATTTGTCGACGTTTCGTTCTTCGATCCAATCTCACTCCCTATACTTTTTTACGTATTGAAAACTTTATAAAAAATACATATATACAAAACTTTTTAATAAGCTTAGTACAAATTAGGTAGATGTAAGGCTCAAGTATTCAATGTTGGTAAAAAGTAGTAAAAAGTCTGCGTAAAATCACCTAAATATCTCGTTATTTGAAAACAGCTCTGGTACATTTGCCGCAAATTTGTTCATCCCTTAAATGCCCATGCCTTCGCAGTATAGAATTAACAAAATTGTTGAAATTGGAGACACTCTTCATCGCAGTGGTTGTGCCCCATATAAGCTCGAAAAATATACTCAATATTATGCAAAGAAGCATGGGGTTGATGTGATGATTCAAGCCACACCCACCGCGATCAATTACCAATTCCCTGATGATAATAATGCTGTCATTCTTAAACGCCATAAACCAGCATCCATTAACCTCAGCTTACTTGCGAATACGATCATTCGTATTAACCAACCGAGTAGCGAGCCCGTACCTGAGCCTGTTGGCTATTCAAAAGTGGTCAGTGCGCTTGCGAATATGGGCATTCCACCAGCTTATTTAATGTTGGTGGGCAGTACATTGGAAGCTGTCGCTTTTTCCGTATTGCTGGGTTTCATGGTATGGGTATGTCAGCAAGTTTGTCATTCACGAAGAGCCATTGCAGCTGAGTTTATCTCAGCTCTTATCACTGGTATTTTCGTCGCTTTCTTAGCCAGCACCGGTATGCCAATTCCTATTTGGGCACTTTGCATTGCATCTGTTGTTCTATTTGTACCCGGACTATCAATCGCAAATGCACTCGAATGCCTCGCCTTTAATGATTTAGTATCGGGAACCAGTTTATTAGGGCAAAGCGCGCTTTCTTTGATTAAGCTTTTTGTTGGAATAGTCATGGGGCTTAATATTGGAGAGGCATTATGGGGGCAAGTTGAATCCATCTCGTATACCAATGAAGTGCCAACCTGGATGCACGTTTCCGGACTAGTGCTCATATCTGTGTGTATCGGGGTGATATTTAATGCGCGTCCAAAAGACATATTACTTGGGTTGCCTGTCGCGGTACTGGGTATGTGGGGACCATTCTATTTAGGCTTTGATAGTGGTTGGGTTGTAGGAACTTGGGTGACTACCGTTCTCATTACACTTTATGGAACTTGGATAGCCAAAAGAATGAACCTAACAGGTGCAATTTATATTGTGCAAGGTATCATCATTCTTGTGCCAGGTAGCCGAGTATTGGTGAGTGCAAGCCAATCGGTATTTGAGCAATCTATATTACCAATCCCTAGCATTGGTTTGTCCGCATTATTCATGTTTTCTGCCATTGTTGCAGGGCAGATTACCGCATACTCCATTTACTCACCGAAAGTTGAGCGTTAGTCCTTAAGAAAGTACTAAGACTTCCGTACTTCGTTTTGCTCAAAAGTGTTAATCTATTGAGCAAAAAAAAACCCTATTCAAACATCGCTCTTCAGCAACTTTTGAATAGGGCTCTTTGCCTCTATGCTTACCTTTCCTTGTAAAACTTCCCTTTCCTTTTTTCGCTTTTTCTACTCTGCTTCTGAATATTCTACTGGTTACGACTGCTTTTAATGCGTTGTCTTTTACTATTCCCCGCCCTGTTTCAACTTCAATAGAGTCGGTTACATCGACCCGATTCAAAGCTGGCTTCAGAGCCTTACTTTTCTTACCCATAAGTTTTCCTTTCATTATTAAGGAACTGTGGATTAACCACATATTCATAACTATCATAATCTATTTGAGGCAAGACTTTCACAAAAAATATCAGAAAACGTCATGCTATTGTAACCCCATGATATTTAAGGAATGAAAAGTTTGACAGCCAGCATATATCGCTCGTTTTATCCCTTGTATTCGTTGACTTGATACTTAATTGATTTAGACTCGGAACCCGGCTAGAAAGAAAATTCTTTGTATATACACATACCGTCGGATTACTAGTAACCCCGTTGTGTTGTACACAATAGCAATAAATTTTTCCGCGCTATCGTGCCACAATTGGCTCATAATAATTAAATTTCAGGATATCAACATGTCTAACACAGTTACTGGTACAGTAAAATGGTTTAACGAAACTAAAGGTTTCGGTTTCATTCAACAAGAAAACGGCGCTGACGTATTTGCACACTTTTCTGCAATCACAGGCGACGGTTTCAAAACTCTAGCTGAAGGCCAAAAAGTTGAGTTCACTGTATCTCAAGGTCAAAAAGGCCCACAAGCAGACAGCATTAAAGTACTTTAATTAAGTCGCTTATCGCTTTCTAAGAATAGCCAGCATCTGCTGGCTATTTTTTTGCGCCTTAATCAAAGAATTAGGGTAATATCGCCTTCCACTATTTTATCTAAGATGTATCCATGGCTCTTAAACCAACAATTTATAAGTTTCGTATCTCTCTAACTGACATGAACCGCGATTATTACGATTCTTTTAATCTAACGATTGCTCAGCACCCATCTGAAACCGAACAACGCATGATGGCTCGTATCATTGCTTTTTGTTTGAATGCCTCTCCTGAACTTCAATTCACCAAAGGGTTATCGAGCATTGAAGAGCCGGATCTATGGCAGAAGACGCTTGATGATCAAATTGTGGAATGGATTGATGTTGGTGAACCTGATCCTGAGCGCGTTAAAAAAGCTACTCGATTAGCCAAAAATGTAAAAGTATTCAGCTTTAATACTAAATCGAATGTGTGGTGGGAACAGAATAAAGGCAAATTTGGCTACCTAAAGGCTGATATTACGCGTTTAAGTAATGATGGTATTGAGCAAATGGCAGCCATGACACAACGCACCATGGATTTATCTGTCATGCTTTCTGGTAACTCTGCATTTGTTAATAGTGATACTCAGTCTGCAGAAATTACATGGGAAGAATTGCAAAGCAATGACTAAACTGAGCAAAACGTTAGAACAGTCTGGTATTGATAACATACAAGCATTAGCTGAAGGTTATGACTCAGAGCTTGAAAATTTTATTGAGCACAACCAAGCTTTGTTTGCTCATGCATGCACTAACAAGCCTCAAAATTCACAGCGCCAGACTCTTCTTGGGCTGCTCACCAAAGCTCACATTGATGCGAGTTATGGTGTTGAGTCGAATAAAGATACTAGCCATGCCATGCAAAAAGTCTTTGAAAGTACTGTCGGGAATGAAAATAGTAAGAAGTTTCAAAACTCCCATATCAAATACTTAGTATTTATTACGCATTTATGGCTATTTGTTCAGGGAAGAATGGGAATGGATTTCAGTTTAGCGAATGATCATGCCACGGCGACTTCTAAACTTATCTTAAGCATTCAGTCAGGCGATATTGAAGTGCAAAGAACTGGTTTTATGGCAAGCTTTTACGACGGTTTTTCTCTGTATTCTGCCAACCAGCCACAATCTCGCTGGTCAAAATTATTGAATATGTTTAAGCGTTAGTTTTTGAATGCATTTTTAAATACATAATGTAAGCAGCCTCAAATACATAGTTCAGCAACATAAAAGACAAGTTGCGTGTATTTAGGCTACTTAGAACATCACCAACGATGCTCTTGGTTCTTTCAAATAAACGCCTGTCACCTCTATTTAATTACGTCACAGGCTTTGTAGTTACACTACAGGCTCTTTATTCTCATTAGCCTTATCTTGTTGTTCTGTTTGGCAGTGGCTATGCTCTTTATGGCTATTACCTTGCAGGTCATCATCACTCTCGACTAACGCGTTTCTTTGCCCTGCAATAACGACTTGGTTCCTCCCACTATCTTTAGCTTGATAAAGAGCTAAATCAGCCTGCTTAAATAATGCTTTCAAACTCACTTCTCTATCAGAACTACGGGACATAGAAACGCCCACAGAACAAGTAACAAAACCTAGCCCACCATTGTTAGGGTGCTGAATTTTCTTCAGCCAAACATTGGTTCTCAATAATTCAGCGAGAGAACTAACACCGCTAGCGGATGATTTCTCACAAACAATAACGAATTCTTCTCCACCAAACCGATACACTTTATCAGAGTGAGGGTTAATGCTTGTTCTAAATGCTTTAGCGACAGCTTGAAGGGCTTCATCACCCGTGGCATGACCGAACTCATCGTTATAGGCTTTAAAGTTATCAATATCGATGATAATTAATCCAAACCATCGATCATTCTTCCAGGAACTTTCTAGTGTTAAATTTGCTTGTGTTTCATACGCAAATCGTGAGTAGACCCCTGTCAACACATCAAATAAAGACTGCCTTCTAAGCCCTAACATTTGGTTTTGTATTCTACGAATCAACGATGCATAACGCTGTGCCAGCTTTCCTAATTCATCAGAACGATGTTGATCAGGAATTGAATCCACATCAATAGAATCAATATCCCCTTCCATACTTTCCGCTAAGCGGTGTATTGGCTGAATAATTCTACGGCTTGCCCAAACAATTAAGGCAATCGAGAATAAAATAGCAATAAATGCTTCACGAGCCAGGAGGAAGATAGTGTCAATCTTAAACTGAGTCAGACTTGTTGCATCGAAAACAGCCCATAAATAGCTGCCTTCAGAATTTAAAAGAGGAAGTTTGAGGTAAAGCAGGCAAGAATCTAGATCCAGAACATAATCAGAATGAGTAAAATCTGGCTCAAAATATATATTTCCAAATAGATTCTCAAGACGAATGTGGTTACTTAACCTATCTTGTTTATCGAGCAACCGATCAAGAACATAAGTAAGTTTAAACTTATCTTCTTCAGAAGCTGTGATGAGGCGTTCTCTTAGCCCCTTAATACTAATTTCTAGTTCATCATTCTGTTCAAATAACGCTTCTGTATTCCACAATTCACCGACATCTTTTGCCCATGCAACATTGTAGGATTCTTCATTTTTAGAGGTGGCGATAACTTCGAAATAAAATAAATTTGGCGTTTCGTCGTAACCAGCTAGGGCATGCTGAGTGGCAACATAATTATAATTCAGCCCTCTCGCAGCAAACGACACATCTTTCAAAACATGTTGCATAGACGAGTTTGCTAAACGAACTTCAGAGGCTATTTTTCCGCTCCACTCACTTGCATAACGCGTATAGCTAAAAGACCCAACGAGCCAAAGAACAAGCAGCATATGCGTAACAAATAATAACTGGTTTAAATTAAGCCTTCGAAGCATGTCGATTCATCGTATCTAGAACTATCTTGAAAAACTTGAAACTGATGACTTCCTGAGTAACCAGACCCTCTCAATAACTCATAGGGCATGGTTTAATCTTAGTAAGGTAGCTGGTGCAGTAAACAACAAAATACGTTGGTTTCGCTGTAAAAACCTTTACTAATAGTCTGGAAATTGCTCGTTTCAGATCTTTTTTATTCGGAAAAAAGTGACCGAAAGATAGCATTTATAAACAAAAGTAACTATTTATATTTAACTAGTGAATAGATTTCATTTCTATAATTTGACAAAGACAACAGTTGAATAAAGCATCAACCTCTATATTACTCCCCTAAAATGAAAAAGCCCCAGCATCAAAATGCTAGGGCTTAGAACCTTATAGTATCGTGTTAACTCTTATCGCAAACCATGCAGAAATTCATGTCGAGTCGCAGGGTTTGACTTAAATAAACCACCGAGTGCTGTCGTCGTCGTTTCGCTAGTCGCATCCATCACACCACGTGATTTTACGCAATAATGCACGGCATCCATAGTAACAGCGACATCGTCCGTTTCTAATAACGTCTGAAGTGCAATTAATATTTGCTGAGTCATGCGTTCTTGAACTTGCGGGCGCTGTGCAAAGAAACGAACAATACGGTTTATTTTTGATAAGCCGATAATCTTCCCTCTTGGGATATAAGCAACCGCGGTTTTACCATCGATAGTAACAAGGTGATGTTCACAAGTGCTGGTCACGGTAATATTTTTTACGCAAACCATTTCACTCACTTTCATCTTATTTTCGATAACTGTGATTTTAGGAAAATTAGCGTAATCCAAACCAGAAAACACTTCATCAACGTACATTTTTGCAATGCGCTGCGGGGTTTCTTCTAAACTATCGTCGGAAAGATCGAGTTCAAGAAGAGTTAAGATCTCACGCATATGATGCTCAATGCGCTCTTTCTTTTCTTCTCGGCTGACATCATTCGGGCTCATTGGTGTTTCTAACCCGCGGCTTGCTAGCGCATCTTTAACCAACTTCGCTGATTCGCTAAGACCTGACATTGAACTTCCTCTTCTTTTATTACCCCTTTTGGATGGCTGAAAGGATACTCGGAATTTTGATTAATTACACCCATATTTTAAGGGAGGTCATTATTTACAAACCCCAAATATGCTAGAGTGCCCGCAGTTAAGTCAGTCCTGCTGACCTATAAATCAAAATAATAAATGTTAAAGGAAATTCAATTATGGGCTGTTGCGACGCTCCTGGCTTAATGCCAATTGAAGAAGCATTAGACAAAATGCTGTCACCAATAAAACCAATCCAAACGACCTTATCTTTACCTCTTGCCGATGCGCTTGGGTATGTTCTTGCTGAAGATGTGCTGTCTCCTATTTTTGTGCCTCCTTTTGACAATTCAGCAATGGACGGTTATGCCCTAAGATTGGTCGACTTCGAACAGACACGTGTACTCCCACTAGCAGGTAAATCTTTTGCAGGTCAACCCTTCTCCGGCGAGTGGCCAGCTCAAACAACAATTCGAATCATGACTGGGGCTAAAATCCCAGAAGGTTGCGATGCCGTCGTAATGCAGGAAAACACTTTAGTCACTGATGCGGGCATCCAAATCACACAAGAACATATCCAGCTGAATAATAATATTCGTCCAACTGGTGATGACATTAAACAAGGCGATATTGTGCTGAATCAGGGCGCTCGATTAACGCCTCGTGACATTCCAATGATTGCCTCTCTAGGTATTAGCCATGTCAGTGTTGTTCGTAAACCTAAAGTCGCATTTTTCTCAACAGGGGATGAATTAAAAACGTTAGGTGAACCGCTAGCTGAAGGACAAATCTATGACAGTAATCGCTACGGTATAAAACCTCTAATCGAAGCGTTTGGCTGTGAAGCCATTGACTTAGGAATCATTCCTGACTGCCCTGAAACATTAAAACAAACTTTCGATAAGGCTCAATCTTTAGCTGATGTTGTTGTAACGTCTGGTGGCGTAAGCGTAGGCGAAGCCGATTATACGAAAGATATTTTAGAAGAGCTTGGACAAATCGGTTTTTGGAAGTTGGCGATAAAACCTGGTAAACCTTTTGCTTTTGGTGAACTAGATAATGCTTGGTTTTGTGGTTTACCAGGAAACCCTGTATCTGCGATATTGACTATGTACGTTCTCGTTCAGCCTATGCTTGCAAAACTTGCGGGGCATTCAGCTTGGACGGCTCCGAAATCTATCCCAGCGGTGACCAAATCGGCTTTCAAAAAAGGACCAGGACGTACTGACTACCAACGTGGAATTTACACGATAGAAGAAGGTAAGTTTGTTGTGGAAACCACAGGAAATCAAAGCTCAGGTGCATTCCGTTCAATGAGTTTAGCAAACTGCTTTGTCGTAATAGAGAAAGATCGCGGTAGCGTTGAAGTTGGTGAAACTGTGCAAATTCAGCTCTTTAATTCGACTCTTTATTAACGAGGCATACGCATGGAAATTCTTTCTGATGCAGAAATGCTTCGCTATAACCGACAAATCATACTTAAACAATTTGATTTTGAAGGACAAGAAGCTCTTAAACAGAGCTCGGTACTTGTGCTTGGTGCAGGCGGGTTAGGTTGTGCTTCGGCTCAATACCTTGCAACGGCTGGTGTGGGTCATATCACTTTAATTGATGACGACCATGTCGAGTTGTCTAATTTACAGCGTCAAGTTCTTCATAATGATGGTGATATTGGGAAGAAGAAAGTGGATTCCGCCGCTCAATCTCTTAAACAATTAAATCCGCATTTATCATTAGATACGCGAGGCAAAAGGTTAAGAGATGATGAACTAAAGCTATTAGTTGAATCTCATACTCTTGTGCTAGATGCTAGTGACAACGTTGAAACACGTAATCAACTGAATCGATTATGCTTTTCTTCAAAAACACCTTTAGTGTCTGGTGCTGCGATTCGCATGGAAGGTCAAATCAGTGTATTCACTTATCAAGATTCGAATGAACCTTGCTACCAATGTTTAAGCTCTTTATTTGGTAACGCAGCATTAAGTTGTGTTGAAGCTGGTGTGATGGCGCCCGTAGTAGGGATCATTGGGGCAACTCAGGCACTAGAAGCCATCAAAGTTATCGCGAATTTCGGCACCCCTAAAAAAGGGAAATTACTGATTCTAGATGCAATGTCCTTAAGCTGGCGTGAAATGAAACTAATGAAAATACCTACTTGCCCTATTTGCTCTTAAATTATAATTAGTAAGTCAAACAAAATGACCAAGCCTCAGAATATTCTGGGGCTTTTTTATTAAACATGAGTACTCAAACACCTTCTCATTATGACAATCATTTTACCAAGGGTGTTTTTACTAAATATTTTCCATTAAAAATCAACAAGTTGAAACTGGCACGTAATTTGATTAATTAACTACATCACCCAATATAAGGATGTATACATGAGAATTACAACACTCAGTTTAATGCTAGGCATGCCATTTTTCGCTCACGCTGCCCCTTTCGATACCTGCCCTAGTCAGGCATATTTGTTTCAGTCAACACCTGTTCAAGTATACGGCATCAATCTCGTTACAGGTTCGACAACCTTGTTGCAGGCCGACACTGGAATAAATGCCAATATAAATGCTGTTGGTTTCGATTTTGATGACCGATACATTTATGGCTACGACACAACGAACAAACGTATTGTTCGTCTCGGTAAAGATTTCCAAGCAGAAGTCATCAATACAAGTAGTTTACCGACCAACCATACATTCTATGTTGGTGACGTTTTTGGGCATAAATATTACCTATACCGCAAAGGCGAAGGGCTATTTTCTATTGACCTAACCCCTCTTGATTCTGATAAAAATGCCGTATTACCTGTTACTCAAATCTCTTCGACGGCTACCATCAACCTAACAGATTTTGCTTTCCATCCCGGTAATGGCTTTTTGTATGGCATAGACAATAACTCTGGCTATTTGTATAGATTCGACCGTACCGATGGTTCAAGTGAAATGATTGGGGATACAGGAGAAACCGGAACATTTGGTGCTGGGTACTTCGATGTGAACGGCTATTATTATGTCTCGCGTAATCAAGATGGGAAGATATACCGAATCAACCTTTCCACCTCTAACCAATCCAATATCGACAATGGTATTGTGCCAGCCGTTGAGTTTGTCTCTAACGGTCCAGCCTCTAGCCAAAACGATGGTGCTCGATGTGCCAATGCACCTGTTGTTGATGAAGATTCAAATATTGACTTCGGCGATGCCCCAAACAGCTACCTAACGTTACTTGAGAGTAATGGCCCACGTCATGAACTTGATGGGCTTACATGGCTTGGTACCGCTCAACCTGATGGTGAACAAAACGGCTTCACCGCGCCTCAGTCTGATGAATCATCTGGTATCGATGACGAATGGTCAAATGGCGGTATTGGTTTTGTTACAGGTCTTGAGTCCGGTTTAGATTCTAAAGTATTAATCGACGCTTCAACTTCTGGTTATTTATCTGCTTGGATAGATTGGAACCAAGATGGCAGCTTTGATGGAGAAAACGAGCAAGTCTTTACTGATCAAGCTCTGTCCGCCGGGGAAAACACTCTTTTCTTAACAGCTGATATTGGCGCATTAACTGGCACAACTTGGGCAAGATTTCGATTCAGTCAGCAAACAGGCTTAGATTACTTCGGCGGCTCCACGTCAGGTGAGGTGGTTGATATTCAGGTAGATGTTTTGAATGACGGCGCTTCAGCTCGCTACTTCCCTAGCGCTTCTGGCTACGCAACATTAGCTTATGAAGATAATTGGCCATACAAAGCAGATTACGATATGAACGATGCCGTAATTTTCTATCGAATCACGGAAATATTAAAAGATGGGAAAGTGGTTAAATCAACTATCAATGGCAGATTGGCAGCCGTTGGGGCTGACTATCTAAATGGCTTTGCGATTCGAATGGAAGGTTTAACACCGGCAATGGTCAACGCGTCTAGTTCATACATGAAACATAATGGAACGTACGTTGACTCAGGTGTAAACGATACTTTAGGGCTTGAGAACAATCGATCAGAAGCCATTTTCGTCGTGACTGAAAACTTAACGGCTCATACATCGAATGGCTGTAGCTTCTATAGAACCAAATCTGACTGCAAGGAAGCTGAAGAATTTGAGTTCCAGATAGGGGTAACAATTAACGGCGAAGGTATTGAAACTAATATTTGGACTGATATGCCCTACGACCCGTTCATTTTTGCCACTCCAGGGCACTACCACGGTCCAAATTTACCATTACATCCAGGAAGAAGTTGGGAAGTACATTTATCCGATCACTCTCCAACAGAAGCTTTCGATAGCGCTAATCTTTTTAACACTGGTCTAGGGGTTGATGACAGCCGACCTGCCGAAGGTAAGTATTTTAAAACAGTCGAAAATCACCCTTGGGCGTTATTGATCACTTCACCAGATGAGTGGGAATGGCCGCTTGAACGAGTCAACATTGTCACCGCTTACCCTGACTTTGCGAGTTACGCAGAATCGGAAGGTCAGCAATCTACTGATTGGTACAAAGTACCAGCAGCTAACCAATGCTATATCCCATAGGTAAGGAGCTCAACATGACTTTATTCAATAACTCTATTTTCAAAAACAGCTATCTGGTGGTGTGCGCGCTTTCTACTTTATTACTAAGTGCATGTGGGGGAGACAGTGGCGGAGGCTCAGGTGCTGCAGCTACACCTGCACCAGCAACTGCAACAAAGATGGAAGATCTCGTTGTACCTGATGGCTTTGATTATAACCCCATGGGCGACTATGAACTGGACATCGATATAAGTAGTATCACAACCGCTCGATCATTTGTCTCTGTATATACTCGGTTCTCGATCAAGAATGACTCTAGCTACAAGCCCGATTATTCTAGTAAGGTTATCGCTGGTTCTTTGAACTCTGGAACATTTGATAGCAGTTTTTCTGCTCCATCGGTAGAGGATGAGTTTCTTGTTGAAGTATGGTTTTTTGATGACCAACCGCCCTTACAGCAAGTATTCTCTACTTCTGAGAGCCAATTAACTTGGTAACTAGCCGTAGCTAGGAAAAGCTAAGTATTCAGATAATAATCATAAACCGCAGCTCAATAATGAGTTTGCGGTTTTCTTTGTTAAAGCACATATTTCAGCTAACAAGATTCCATTTATCCTGTTTGTACCGTATCTTATATGAATTATTTATTCAGTATTTCAATGGAATGAAGCAACTTAAAGTCGGTCTAATAATTCTTTTCATCGGGTGCATCACGCTTGTTTTGCTTTCTCGTTATCCACTGAGCACACCTACTAAACACAAGATATCGGCTACTGTTATTGCCAATACTCTTACACAATCGCTGGATGGACACAGGCGATATTTGACCCTTGAGCACTCAGAACTCGGAACATTTCGACTTGGTATTCCCCCGACTACAAACTGCCAAGTCAACGACTTAGCTTTACTTCAAGAACTCTCGAATAAACTCACGCAAAAAAGCAGCTACCAGTTTATAAGCTGCTCTGTCTCTACAGAAAAAGGAACATTGTAATGAATCCAATACTTATATCTGCTGAACAATTACAGACGATTTATAACGATCCAGACACAATTATCCTTGATGCCAGTATCGAGTTTCAAATCCCTGGCGAATCTCCAAAGGTTACTGGGCAAATGATTCCCAATGCGATTCAATTCGACTATGACAAAGACTTTTGCAACCGTCACACTCTACTCCCTCATATGTTTCCTTCTGAAAAGCATTTCAACGAACGAGCACAAGCACTGGGTATCAACAATTCAAGTACCATTGTGATTTATGACAATGCAGGGACTTATGCTTCACCTAGAGCTTGGTGGATGTTTAAAGCTATGGGACATAACAAAGTATTGATCTTAGATGGCGGTTTACCTGCATGGATAAAAAATGGAGGAGCAACAACCGCAGATTATAGAGAGGTCACTCAAGACGGTGATTTCAGTGGAACACTTGAACATGGTTACTTTATTAATGCTCAACAAGTGTTAACCTATTCAAATGCACAAAGCGCAAATATTATTGATGCGCGTTCACAGGTTCGATTTGATTCAAAAGTACCAGAGCCAAGAAAAGGTTTGCGCAGTGGGCATATTCCTCACTCCCTTTGCCTTCCATTTGCATCAGTCCTGAACGATGGTCACTTAAAAGATACGCAAGACTTGAAGAACATCTTCAATCAACTACCATTAGATGAATCTAACCCCATGATTTTTAGTTGTGGTTCTGGTGTTACCGCTTGTATTTTACTTGTAGCATCATACATTGCAGGTTATCGAAATAGCATGAGCATTTACGATGGTTCATGGACTGAGTGGGGAGCCGACTCGAACCTTCCTATCGCTGTGACCCAAAATTTAAGCAGCTAATTTTAGTTTCAGTAGCCGTTGCTTTAACCTCAGTAATAGTGGCTTTAAATCCCAGAATTCAAGCGATTGAAAACCAAGCTTAAAGAACTAAACGAGTTAAGAATTTCATCACAAAAGAAGACTTCTATGGCTGTATTCAAGAAAAATATCTGGATGTTGTATTTTCTGATTGTCTCAATCACCCTGATACTTTTCACATTGCTAGGTTACAACAAGTGGGATGCGAACAGAGAAGACTTTGTAGACAAGCAACACCTACAAGTCGAACTCTTTTCAACATCAGTCAATTCTCTATTAACCAGTCAAGAAGCTCTACTAGAGGTGGTTGGTCATCAGCTCGTACAGCAATCTGACTTCACGCGTACAGCAGCCCTACAGATTAGACCAATACTTGACCAATTACTCGATACTCACCCCGCGATTGCCGCTTTCGGACTTACTAACAAAGAAGGAAACTTCATTGCCGTAAGTTCCAACCTCAGCTTATCGACTTTGCCCGGCTTAATGGAAAGGCCACACACCAGAGATTCATTTATAGAAGCTCTCAACAGTGACAAGATGATTCTAGGGCGAACTTATTTTCACGAGTCTCTCAATAGCTTAATCATTCCGATTAGAAAAGCGATTTCTTTACCTGGAAAAGGCGTGCAAGCCGTTATGACAGCTGGTTTGCAATTGAATAGTACTTTAGTTTTTAACGATAATACTCACTATGGCGATTACAATGAATTACTGCTCATACGCGCCGATCACTTTCGTCAATTTGAATCATCACCTATTCATTCTGTAGCTCGATATAATGAAACTGTTGATGCGAACATGTATAAGGTCATCACGGCTAAAGTGGCAGAACAACATGACATTAGCATTGAGGAAATAAAACTCAGTAATCAAAGCTATTCCATCGCTACCTCTGACCCTCAAATAAATGCCATCGTTACCGCAAAATATCTTCGAGACTATAAATTGTGGGTGGTAGGTCAAACAGATCTCACGTACGTAGACGAGCTCTTCGCTAAAGAATTTCTTGTTTATTTCTTAGTCTTTATACTTTTACATATTGGTTTTTATTTACTCGTAAATTCTATTGCCAAAAGTGAAATGGTCGCAAAAGAGCAGCTAGTGTATCAGGCAAGTCACGATCCTCTGACTTTATTGCCGAACAGGCAATATATGAGGAATGACATCCATCACTGGCTAGGTAACAAAACCAAACCATTTTCATTATTGTTCATTGATATCGACAATTTTAAAAGTGTGAACGATACGCATGGTCATGATTTTGGTGACAAGGTTCTTAAGCAAATATCAAAACGTCTTATTAATATTCATACCAGTGAATGTTTAATTGTCAGGGAATCCAGTGATGAATTCATCTTACTGACGCCTCGAAATCATGAACAAGATGTTAAAGCCCTCGCCCAACGGATCATTGATGATTTGGCGGTGCCTTATGAAGTCAATGACTCCCAGTTTCTACTCGGCTGCAGTATCGGGATTTCAATGTTTCCTGAACATGGAAACGACTTAGATAGCTTACTTCGAGCAGCCGATATCTCAATGTATAAAGCAAAGAAGCAACAAAATTCTTTCAGTATTTTTACTTCTGAAATGCAAGAAACTCACCTTTATAAGATGAAGGTAGAACAAAGACTAAGACTTGCAGTTGAGAATAAAAGCTTATTCATGGTCTTCCAACCACAAGTGAATGCCGATGGTAGTACCTATGGAGTTGAGGCTTTAGTTCGATGGATAGATGAAGAGTTAGGTTTTATCCCGCCAGATGTTTTTATCCCTATAGCCGAGAATACAGGTTTAATGAATCGCCTTGGTACTTTCATTATTGAGTCTAGCATTCAACAAATAGCTAGACTGCATCAATCTGAGCAAATCAAATTTGGGCTTTCAATTAATATCTCAGTCCGTCAATTTATGAATAAACGATTTTCTGAACATTTGATATCGACACTTGAAAGATATCAATTTAACCCTGATTTACTGACTTTAGAAATTACTGAAAACCTGTTTATTGAAGATTTAAGTCACGTAAAACCAATATGTGAATCCTTACATGAGAAAGGTATTAGAATTTCGCTCGATGACTTTGGAACGGGTTACTCATCATTAAGCATGCTAAAAGCGCTACCGATCAATGAGTTAAAAATTGATAAGAGTTTCATTGAGAACATACATTGTGATCAACAATCTCTTACTATGGTTCAGAATATTATCGCTATTGGCAAAAACTTTGGAATGATTGTATTGGCTGAAGGTGTTGAATCTAATCAACATTTTGATGTACTTAAAGAGTGTAAGTGTGATTTGATGCAAGGCTACTACTTTTCCCGCCCTATCTCTTCAGAAGAGTTGGCTGTTCACCTAAATCAGCAGGAGACTAAGTATGCTGAGTTTTCTATTTAGAAACATGAGCAAGTGGATTAACAAAGTAAGTAGATAAGTAGATAAGTAGATAAGTAGATAAGTAGATAAGTAGATAAGTAGATAGAAAAACACCTAGCATATTTGCTAGGTGTTTTATTTTTAATGAATGAATTATTTATTCATTTCATTATGCATGACATCTATCAGTTGACCTGTAGGATCACCGGATAATTCCCAAGTAAAAATACCACCTAGGTCAGATTTCTTCGCCCATTCGACCTTTGCTTTAATTGAACGCTGATCTTCGAAAGATATGAATACTTTTTTGTCAGGGTTCCACAAGTAAGGTGCTTGAGCTTGTTCATCGTACTTGTACTCATAACCCTGCTTGCTACTGTAATTATTCATAAGATCCCAGAACATGAAGTAACCGTTTTCGCCAGTACCAAACTGCGCACCTTGTTCTGAAACCAGATCACCTTTCGGTAATTCTCCAGCAAAGTCTTTTGTGCCTTGCCAGCCTCGACCATAGAATGCAGCTCCGATCACCAGCTTTTCACTAGGGATACCTTGTTCAATCATTTGATTAATGAACACATCAGCTCCCATTCCCCACCAACTGCGCTCTGTGGCATGTAAATTTGTTGTGTGTCCAGTCTGTGTTCCCCACCCGCCGAGGAAATCATACGTCATCGCAAACATATTCGTTAAATATGGGCTGGCTGCATTCCAATCAATTTGTGCAGCTTTAGCACCCACGCCTACAGCCGTTGAAAGTTCATAGTCTCTTCGCGTTTTTTTCGACAAAGCGTCTAAATCACTTCTAAGCGTTTTCACTAACAGCGTGAAAGCCTCTCGTTCTGACGCTTTCTGCTCATCAGTGAGCTTAGTTTCTGGGTTCCAAGGCGAAGTGGTTAAACCGCCGCCTCCTGGGTATTCCCAATCAAGATCAACACCATCAAAAAAGTCATATTTTTGGATCAACTCAACAGCCGTTTTGGAAAAGTGTGCAATGGCTTTAGGATCTTTCGCCATCGCATGAAAAGGTTCAGACATTGTCCACCCGCCGAATGATGGCAATATTACAATGTCTTTATTGTCGGCTTTAAGCTGAGCTAACTGGGCAAAATGACCTTTATAGCCAACATCTACATTCACATCACCAAAATCGACTTCTAATGCCGATTTTTTATCCACAATAATCGCAGTAAAGGGTTCTTTATCCGCACATTGCTGCTGAATTTGTTTTTGGACTGGCTCACCGGCTCCTGTGTGGGGACCACACATGCTTAAGAAGGCGTAGATAATATGAGATAGCTTGTCTGCTGGTATGTCATCAACAGTATAAGGGTTGTCTTTATTCAGGTATTGCCAATCAGCAAAGTACCCGGCGACAACTTTATCATCGGCATGTGCTGTAGGTGTGAGTATACAAGCTGCTGCTATTAAGCTAAGCGCGCTGATAGGATTAGATTTAAAGATAGAACTTGATTGATCACTATTGCTAGAAATGGCTCGTGTAATAAATGACAGTTTCATAATTATCTCCTTTAATGTGGCTTAACATTAAAGAGTGATAATTCTTTCAACCGCTGAACAAATTCACTATTCGAGTCATGTCTAATTGTTATCCCCATTATTACACCGGTTTCAACTAGGGGCGTTTTTTCCATGACTTGATCAAATAGTGAATTCAGCGATACAGGGAGTTGCTTTGCTATTCACTGCCGTTTGGGTTGCTCACGCTGAGCTGCTCGTCTAGATTTAAAACCGTTAAAGCATTACTTACCGTCGTGGCAATTACATCTACAACTCCGGAACGCAACGCACCTAATAAAGCGAGTGGCTTACTGTTTTCCGCCGCAATAGCAATAACATCAGAGATTGCGCGATACTCCTCTAAGCCCAATCCAATTACTCGGTCACTCATGACAGTATTTGCAGCTTTACCATGCACATCGAAGAAGTCGTAACCAGCAAAATCCCCAACCACGCCTTGCAGTAATCGTGACTGAACCACTTCATCAGCGGTAAACCAGCCTAAGTCAACCATGTAGCTGTTCTCGCTCATATCACCAATACCGACCAATGCAACATCTGCTTTACGTGCCAAATCCAGAGTTTGCTTGACGGTCGCGTTTTGCATGAATGCTAACTTTTGGTCTCTGTTTTCCGCATACGCAGGGGCATACAAGGTTTCTGAACTGCCGCCATATTTTTTAGCTAGCTGACGACAAATATGATCCGCGTTAAACATACCGCCTCTTGGGTGAATACCGCCAATACCGCAAACGAACTTACAATCACGTGGCGTGATTACGCCAACATGGTGTGCAACAGAAGATACATTTCGCCCCTGCCCTACTGTCACTACCATTCCATTCTTAAGTGAGCTGGTTAAGTACTTTGATACCAATCCTGCCACCTGTAACCGTTGCTGTTCTTCTTGAGGTTGGTCAAGCGCCACTAAAGCTCGTTTAACACCAAAACGTTCAATCAATCTCTGCTCAATTTTGGCACTAAACACTGGGTGGTACTTCACCGTAATATCGACTATCCCTTCATCTCTCGCTTGTTTGAGCATTCGCCCTACCTTTGCACGTGAGATTGAGAACTTTTTTGATATTTCTTCTTGAGTCGCTCCGTCTTGGTAATAAGCAACGGCAATTTCTGTTAGTACATCGGTATTTTCTTCCGAAACATCTTGAATATTATTAGACATATTCTATTTAACCCACCATTAACAATTATTTCACCTAAGATAGACTTCGCCATATTCTTATCTTTTCATCTAAACTCATTATACACACTGAGCATTTGCTCATTCAAGTTACATATTCTCAGGCATATTTAGGTGAATATAGGATGGGGATAAAAGGGATTGAATTATTGCTAAACGTTTGCTTGAAAGCCTTATGGTGACTGATGATAAATATATTTGATTAAAGTCACTATTAACAGTCATTCGTAATTGACTTTACCGCTAGATCAGATAAATATGGCTACATCATTTACTCATTGAGCGATCATATGTTCGAGACAAATGTTCGCTCAATTGAAAATTTAAACTCATACACTTTCTACTAACCAAATTTATGAATGTGGATGAGTTAGCTTGCAAATGCCCACGCTTCATTTTGATGAAGTGTTGCCCAAGACATAGGATGATCAACAATGAGCAATAAATTAGAGCAACTACGTAAACTTACAACTGTTGTAGCGGACACTGGTGATATCGAAGCTATCAGCAAGTACACACCTGAAGATGCAACTACTAACCCTTCTCTAATTCTTAAGGCTGCTCAAATTGCTGAGTACGCACCTTTAATTGATGCTTCTATCGAATACGCTAAAGCTCAAAGCGGCGACAAAGCACAGCAAGTTCAAGATACTTGTGACATGCTGAACGTAAACATCGGTAAAGAAATCCTTAAAGTTGTTCCTGGTCGTATCTCAACTGAAGTTGACGCTCGTCTTTCTTACGACTTAGAAGGCAGTGTGACTAAAGCTCGTCAACTAATCAAAATGTACAACGACGCTGGCATCACTAACGACCGTATCCTTATCAAACTAGCTTCTACTTGGGAAGGCATCCGTGCTGCTGAAATCCTAGAGAAAGAAGGCATCAACTGTAACCTAACGCTTCTATTCTCTTTCGCTCAAGCTCGTGCTTGTGCTGAAGCTGGCGTATTCCTAATCTCTCCTTTCGTTGGTCGCATCATGGACTGGTACAAAGCGAAAGAAGGTCGTGACTTTGAAGCTTCTGAAGATCCAGGCGTTATCTCTGTTTCAGACATCTACAACTACTACAAAGAGCACGGTTACAAGACTGTTGTTATGGGCGCAAGCTTCCGTAACATCGGCGAGATCCTTGAACTTGCTGGTTGTGACCGTCTAACTATCGCACCTCAACTTCTAGCTGACCTAGAAGCGGCTGAAGGTGAAGTTGTAGAAAAGCTAATCGACTCTAACGGTACTAAAGAGCGCCCTGCAGCAATGACTCACGCTGAGTTCCTATGGGACCACAACCAAGACGCAATGGCTGTTGAGAAACTGGCTGAAGGTATCCGTAACTTCGCAGTTGACCAAGGTAAACTAGAAGACATGATCGCAGCTAAGCTGTAATCACTACCATATAAAAAAGAGGAACGAATTTCGTTCCTCTCTTATTTCAAAACTATAAATTTCTAATTTAGACTCTATTGGAAGCAATTATGAATCGCAAACATCTAGCTAACGCTATTCGTGCTTTGAGCATGGACGGTGTACAACAAGCAAACTCTGGTCACCCAGGCGCTCCTATGGGTATGGCTGACATCGCTGAAGTACTTTGGCGTTCTCACCTAAACCACAACCCATCAAACCCTGAGTGGGCTGACCGCGACCGTTTTATCCTGTCTAACGGCCATGGTTCAATGCTGATTTACTCTCTGCTTCACCTAGCAGGTTACGAGCTTTCAATTGAAGATCTTAAGAACTTCCGTCAACTACACTCTAAGACTCCAGGTCACCCAGAGTACGGTTACGCACCAGGTATCGAAACAACGACTGGTCCTCTAGGTCAAGGCATCACTAACGCTGTTGGTATGGCAATGGCTGAGAAAGCGTTGGCTGCACAGTTCAACAAAGAAGGTCACGACATCGTAGACCACTTCACTTATGCATTCATGGGTGATGGCTGTCTGATGGAAGGTATCTCTCACGAAGCATGTTCTCTAGCAGGTACACTAGGTCTTGGTAAGCTGGTTGCTTTCTGGGATGACAACGGTATCTCTATTGATGGTGAAGTTGAAGGTTGGTTCTCTGACGATACACCTAAGCGTTTCGAAGCTTACGGTTGGCACGTAATCCCAGCTGTAGATGGCCACGACGCTGACGCTATCAACGCTGCAATCGAAGCCGCTAAAGCGGATCCTCGCCCGACTCTAATCTGTACTAAAACAGTTATTGGCTTTGGTTCTCCAAACAAAGCAGGTACGCACGACTGTCACGGTGCACCACTAGGCGCTGAAGAAATTGCAGCAACACGTAAAGAATTAGGTTGGGAGCACGGTCCTTTTGAAATTCCGTCGGAAGTTTACTCAGAGTGGGATGCGAAAGAAGCAGGCGCAGCTAAGGAAGCAGCGTGGAACGAGAAACTTGCAGCTTATGAAGCAGCATACCCTGAGCTGGCAGCTGAATTCAAACGCCGCGTAAACGGTGACCTTCCAGCTGAGTGGGAAGAGAAAGCATCGGCAATCATCGCTGATCTTCAAGCTAACCCAGCTAACATCGCATCACGTAAAGCATCTCAAAATGCTCTAGAAGCATTCGGTGCTATGCTACCTGAATTCATGGGCGGCTCTGCTGACCTTGCGCCTTCTAACCTAACTATGTGGTCTGGTTCTAAGTCTCTTGAAGCAAATGACTTCTCTGGTAACTACATCCACTACGGTGTACGTGA